>NZ_JBVJJY010000011.1:0-83938 GCF_055585785.1 Kitasatospora sp. NPDC053308
CGACGAACTCCACCACCCCACCGCCGACACCGTCCTGGACCGCATGCGCCGCTTCGACGCCAAGGGCCGCACCAGCTGACACCACGCCAGCCCGGGCCCACCGGCCCGCAGCCCGACGCCACCCGTCCCCGAGCACCCCAGGACTGACAACCCACCATGTTCCGCACCGCTTTGCGCAACGTGCTGGCCCACAAGGGCCGACTGCTGATGACGACGCTCGCCGTCATGCTCGGCACCGCCTTCGTCGCCGGCACCCTGGTCTTCTCCGACACCCTCGGCAACGCGCTCAGGACCCAGAACTCCAAGAGCTACACCGACATCGCCGTCACCGTCAGCGACCGCGAGGCCGGCGGCCGCGGGTACGACCACGGCGGCCGGGTCACCACCGGCCCGACCCTCACCGAGGACTCCCGCGCCAAGGTCGCCGCGCTGCCCGGCGTCGCCGACGCCCGCGGCGTGGTGAGCGGCTTCGCCGGCATCGCCGACAAGAAGGGCGCGCTGATCGGCAACGGCTTCTCCACCACCGGCACCAACTACGTGCCGGGCGCCGACGGCACCGACCCGCGCTACCCGCTGGTCGCCGGCCGCGGCCCGAAGAACGCCACCGAGATCGCCCTCGACGCCAAGACCGCCGACAAGGGCGGCTACAAGGTCGGCGACACCGTCCGGGTCGCCGTCAACGGCCCGGTCATGGAGCTCAAGCTCACCGGCACCCTGCGCACCAACGACCCGCGGGTGACGGCCGGCGGCTCGCTCGCCGCCTTCGACACCGCCACCGCCCAGCAGCTCTACCTGAGCCCGGGCCGCTTCGCCGAACTCGACGTCAAGGCCCAGCCGGGCACCGACGACACCGCGCTGCTCGGCGCCGTCAAGCAGGCCGTCCCGCAGGGCGACAACATCGAGGCCAGGACGGGCCGCGAACTCGCCGCCGAGCAGGACCGGATGATCAAGCAGGGCACCAAGTTCCTGAGCACCTTCCTGATGGCCTTCGCCGGCATCGCCCTGTTCGTCGGCATCTTCATCATCGCCAACACCTTCACCATGCTGGTGGCCCAGCGCACCAGGGAGCTCGCCCTGCTGCGCGCCGTCGGCGCGACCCGCCGCCAGATCACCCGCTCGGTGCTGATCGAGGCGTTCCTGGTCGGCCTCACCGCGTCGGTGGCCGGTCTGCTGGCCGGCATCGGGATCGCCGTCGGGCTCAGGTCCTTCCTCAACGGCCCGATGGACGCCAACCTGCCGGACGGCCCGCTGATCGTCGCCCCGGGCACGGTGGTCGCCGCGATCTTGGTCGGCGTGCTGGTGACGGTCCTGGCGGCCTGGCTGCCCGCCCGCCGCGCCTCCCGGATCGCCCCGGTGGCGGCGATGAGCTCGGCCGAGCAGCCCGCCACCCAGAAGAGCCTGGTGATCCGCAACACCATCGGCCTGCTGTTCTCCCTCGCCGGTGCGGCCGCCCTGGCCGCCGGTGTGGCCGGCAAGTCGGTCAAGCTGGTCGGCCTCGGCGCGGGCGCGCTGCTGATCGGCGTGTTCGTCCTCACCCCGCTGCTGTCCCGGCCGCTGATCGCGCTGTTCGCCCCGCTGCTGCGCGCCCTGTACGGCACCCCGGGCAAGCTGGCCAAGGAGAACGCGATCCGCAACCCGCGCCGCACCGCCGCCACGGCCTCCGCGCTCACCATCGGCGTCACCCTGATCACCTCGCTGACCGTGATCGGCGCCTCGGTGAACAAGGCCGTGGACGACGCGGCCGCGAACGACCTCAAGGCCGACTACGCGGTCACCATGGAGAACTTCTCGATGCTCTCCCCCGAGGTCTCCACCCAGATCGCCAAGGCGCCCGGCGTCGCCGCGACGAGCGTGGTGCGCAGCCTCCCGGTGGAGACGGGCGCGGACGGATCGGACACCGAGTGGCTGACGTCCGTCGACGCCACCACCATCGACCGGCTGGTCACCGTCAAGGTCAAGGAGGGCAGCGCGGACGCCCTCAAGCAGGGCAAGCTGATGGTGAACGCGGGCACCTCCGGACAGAGCCGCTACCGGCTCGGCGAGACCCTCGCCGTCACCTACCCGGACGGCAGCAAGGGCACGCTGACCGTGGGCGCCGTCATCGAGCCCAACTCGGTGCTGGCCGGGATCATCGCCCCCGACGCCGTCGTCGGCGCGCACGCCCTGCCCGGCTCCGGTCTGGACAAGGTCCTGGTCAAGGGCGCGAACGGCCCGACCGGGGAGCTGAAGCAGGCGGTGCGCGACGCGACCGGCGGCAACCCGCTGATCGCCGTCAAGGGCGAGAAGGACATCAAGGCGGAGAACCGCCAGCTGCTCACCGGGATCCTGAACATGATGTACGGGCTGCTCGGCATGTCCGTGGTCATCGCGGTGCTCGGCGTCGTCAACACCATGGCGATGTCGGTGTTCGAGCGCCGCCGGGAGATCGGCATGCTGCGGGCGATCGGCCTGGACC
Organism: Kitasatospora sp. NPDC053308; assembly: GCF_055585785.1. Taxonomy (NCBI): domain Bacteria; kingdom Bacillati; phylum Actinomycetota; class Actinomycetes; order Kitasatosporales; family Streptomycetaceae; genus Kitasatospora; species Kitasatospora sp. NPDC053308. The sequence goes on from NZ_JBVJJY010000011.1 coordinate 2,456, forward strand.
GGCTCGGCATCCGGCGGATGGTCCGCCTGGAGTCCCTGCTGATCGCGCTGTTCGGCGGGCTGGTCGGGATCGGCCTCGGCATCCTGGTCGCGTGGGCCGGAGTCCGTACGCTGGCGGACGACCTCAAGGGCATCACCACCGTGGTGCCGCCGGTCCAGGTGGGCACCTTCCTGCTCGCGGCCGCGGTGATCGGCCTGCTGGCCGCCCTGTGGCCGGCCTTCAAGGCGGCGAGGCTGGACATCCTGGGCGCCATCAAGAGCGAGTAGCCCGGAGCGCGACGCCAGGAGCCCCGGGGGCGGTCCGAACGGACCCGTCCCGGGGGCTCCTGGCGTCACCGCCCGGGGGCTCCTCCGCGTGGTCACGGCCCGGCGAACACCACGCCCTGGCTGGAGGGCTGCAGGCTGCCGGTGGTCAGGCCCTGGGCGGAGACGAGCAGTTGCGCGACGGGCTTGCCGTCGAGGCCGATCACCTGGGCGGTCAGCTGCGTGGTCTCGTCCGGCGGGGTGAGCCGCAGGCCGCCGAGCACGTGGCAGCTCGGGTCGGCCTTGTCGCAGGAGCTCCACGTGAGGCCGGCGAAGGCGGTCGTCCCCGGCTTCAGGGTGACCGCCGTGGGCGGCCCGGGGTGCGCCTCCCGCTTGACGGCCAAGGGGTCCGCGGCGTTGTCGGGCCGCAGTCCGCCGTAGCCCGGGTAGCCGAACAGGGTGCAGTTCCGGCTGCCCTTGTCGGTGAGCGTCACCATGGCCGAACCGGCCCCCTGGAGCTGCACGGTGGCCGTGAGCTCGTCGGCCCTGCAGCGTGCGCCGGCCGACTGCGTCACCATCGGCCCGGTCGGCGTCGCGCCGGGCGCGGCGGGCTTCCCGCTGCTCGTCGGCTGCGCCGGCCCCGCCCCGGTGACGGCCGCCGTCGGCGCCGGCCGCGCGCCCGCCCCCGCGGCGTCGTCGCACGCGGTCAGCAGCACGACGGCGGCAAGCACCGCCACGCTTGCGGTGGCCGGCCCGGCAGGCCTGCGAACGGTCATGTTCCCCCCACGGGTGGTCGATCGGCATGTCCACCCGCCACCACGACGCCCACCACCGGACCGGTTCCGACCGTGACGCACTCATGACGAAACCGCCCCGCGCGGCTGGTGCCGGGCGGGGCGGTTCGAGGGCGGGGTACCGGTCAGGCGGCCGACTTGGCGGTGGCGCGCTGGGCGGGCTTGGTGTTGCCGCCGCCCCCGAGGACGTTGAAGAAGAACGCCAGCGTGGGGACGAGGTAGAGCAGCCAGACCACCAGCTGCAGCACCGTCGGGTCGGGCTGGAAGTTGAAGACGCCCTTCAGCAGGGTGCCGTACCAGCTGTCCTTGGGGATGGTGCTGGAGATGTCGAAGGCCGTGCTGTGCAGGCCCGGCAGCCAGCCGGCCTCCTGCAGGTCGTGCACGCCGTAGGCGAGCACGCCGGCCGCGACCACGACCAGCATCGCGCCGGTCCAGGTGAAGAACCTGGCCAGGTTGATCTTCAGCGCGCCGCGGTAGAAGAGCCAGCCGAGCACCACCGAGGTGAGCAGGCCGAGCGCCGCGCCGATCAGCGGGTTCCAGCCGTCGCCGGTGGCCTGCACGGCCGACCAGATGAACAGCGCCGTCTCCAGGCCCTCGCGGCCGACGGCCAGGAAGGAGGTGACCACCAGGGCGGTGGTGCCCATCGCGAGCGCCGCGTCCAGCTTGCCGTGCAGCTCGGTCTTCAGGTGCCGCGCGGTGCGCCGCATCCAGAACACCATCCAGGTCACCAGGCCAACCGAGATGATCGACAGCGAGCCGCCGAGCGCCTCCTGGGCCTCGAAGGTGAGCTGCGAGGAGCCGAACTGCAGGATCGCGCCGAAGGCCATCGACAGCACCACGGCCGCGCCGACGCCGAGCCAGACCGACGGCAGCTTGTCCTTGCGGTCGGTCTTGACCAGGTAGGCGATCAGGATGCAGACGACCAGGCTGGCTTCGAGTCCTTCGCGCAGGCCGATCAGGTAGTTGCCGAACACGCGGCCTCCTGGGGGTGAAGAGGGTGGTACGGACGGGGGCGGGGCGGGGGCCTCAGCCGAACAGGGCCTGGCCCCACCACTCCCCCGGCTTGCGCACGCCCGCCGGGCAGGCGAAGTGCGCGGAACCGACGTGCTGGATGTACTCGTTGAGCTTGTCGCTCGCCGCCAGGCGGGTCTGCAGCGGCACGAAGGCCTTGCGGGTGTCGCGCTGGTAGGCGAGGAAGAACAGGCCGGCGTCCAGGCGGCCGAGGCCGTCGGTGCCGTCGGTGAAGGAGAAGCCGCGGCGCAGGATCATCAGGCCGTTGTTGGCGTCCGGGTGGGCGAGCGCGACGTGCGAGTCCGCGGGCATCGCCTTGAGGTCGGGCGCGTCGTGCTCCTTGGCCTTGCCGTACGGGGCGCCCTCGCCCTTGGTCCGGCCGAAGACGTCCTCCTGCTCCTTGAGCGAGGTGCGGTCCCAGGTCTCGATGTGCATCCGGATCCGCCGGGCGACCAGGTAGGAGCCGCCGGTCATCCACTCGGGGCCGTCGCCGGGGGCCGCCCAGACGTGGTCGGCGAGCTTGGCGGTGTCGGTGCCCGCGATGTTGTGGGTGCCGTCCTTGAAGCCCATCAGGTTGCGCGGGGTCTGCGCGTCCGGGGTGGTGGAGGAGGTCTTCCCGAAGCCGAGCTGGGACCAGCGGATGTTGACGGTGCCCATGCCGATCCGGGCCAGGTTGCGGATCGCGTGCACGGCGACCTGCGGGTCGTCGGCGCAAGCCTGGACGCAGATGTCGCCGCCGCTGCGGGTCGGGTCGAGCTTGTCGCCCTTGAAGGCGGGCAGGTCGATCAGGGCGTCGGGGCGCTTGGCCTTGAGGCCGAAGCGGTCCACGCCGTCCTTCTCGAACAGGCTGGGGCCGAAGCCGATGGTCAGGGTGAGCCGGGAGGCGGGCAGGCCGAGGGCCTCGCCGGTGTCGTCCGGCGGGGCCTCGGGCAGGCCGGTGGCGGCGCCGCTGCCGACCTCGCGGCCGCCGGTCATCGCGGCGGCGGCCTTGGTCCACTCCTTGAGCAGCTTCACCAGGGACTCGCGGGTGGCCTTCTCGGAGACGTCGAAGGCGGCGAAGTGCAGCCGGTCCTGGACCGGGGTGGCGATGCCGGCCTGGTGGTCGCCGTAGAACGGCACCTCGGCGCCGGTCGGGACGGAGGCGGCCGCGGGGGCCGGGTCGTCCTGCCGGGTGGCGGCGGCCACCGAGCCGACGGCGGCGGCGCCGAGCGCGACGCCCGCACCGGCCCAGCCGATGACGGCGCGGCGGCTGACCGCCCCCTTGGTGCTCGCGGCGGCGTCGGTGGCGGTGGCGTCGGCGGCGGTGGCGGCGGCCGGCGTCCCGTTCTGCTGCTCGTTCTCGGCGTCCATCGGCGGGCGGGCCCTTCTCGGTACTGACATGCTCTGCTGGCTGAACTGCTGTGCTGGCTGAACTGCTCGGGTGTTCGACTGGGGTGGTGCTGAGCGGCTGTGCGCCGACTCACCGGTGCCGTGGCGGCCGGTCGGGCCGCCACGGCGTCGTGGAGCGGGTGGTGCCGGTGGCGCGGCCGGTTACTTGGCGACCACGGCGGCGGCCAGCTTCGACAGCGGCTCGCCCAGCGAGTTGACCGCGTCGGAGAAGGTCTTGCGCTCGGCCTCGGTGACCTTGTCGTAGGAGGTGAAGGTGCCGTCGGCCTGCTTGTACTTGGCGAGCAGGGCGTTGATGGAGGCGAACTCGGAGTCCAGCGTCTTGGCCAGGTCCGCGTCCTTCTCGGAGGCGACCGGCTTCAGCAGCTCGTAGGCCTTCTGCGCACCCTCGACGTTGGCCTGGAAGTCGGCCAGGTCGGTGTGGCTGTAGCGGTCCTCCTCACCGGTGATCTTGTTGGTCGCGACCTCGTCCAGCAGCTCCTTGGCGCCGTTGGCCATGCTGGTCGCGGTGATCTCGGCGGACGGGATCTTCGCCTGCCAGTCCTTGAGGTCGGCCACCAGCTGGTCGGCGAGCTTCTTCTCGTCGTCGCCGATCCGGGCGTCGGCCCAGAGCGACTTCTCCAGCTTGTGCCAGCCGGTCCACTGCTGGCCGGCCTCGACCTTGTCCTCGCGGGTGTCGGTCTTCGGGTCGATGTCGCCGAAGCTCTCGGCGACCGGCTCGGTGCGCTCCCAGCCGGTGCGCGAGGGGGCGTACAGCGACTTGGCCTTCTCCAGGTCACCGGCCTTGATCGCGTCGGCGAAGGCCTGGACGGCCGGGACGGTGGCGTCGGCCTGCTGCTGCGCGTACGCGCGGTAGGCGTCGACGGCGGCGGCCAGGCGCGGGTCGGCGGGCGCGGCGCTGCCGCCCTCGCCGGTCACGGTGACCTTCTGCCGGATGCCGTCGCCGACCATGCCGGGCTTGCAGGCGATCTCGTACGAACCGGCCTTGATCTCGGCGTTGATGCTGGCCTTGGTGCCGGGGCCGATGTTCTCGCGCTCGGTGACGATCTTGTCGCCGGCGCCGTACACGTAGACCTCGGTGGTCTTGGAGCCCTTGTTGCTGATGTCCAGGACGACGTGACCGGCCGGGAAGGTGGTGGTGGAGACCTCGCACGCGGTGTCGGTCGCGTTCACCTTGACGGCGTCGGACGACGCCTTGTCGTCCTTCTTGGAGGAGCAGCCGGCCAGGGTTGCGGTCGCCACGGCGAGGGTGAGCAGCGCGGCTGCGGTGGAACGGCGGCGGGCGGACATGCGGGCTCCAACGGAAAAGGGCATGAGGGTGCCAGGGTTCTGCGGGTCGGCGGGGGCGGACCCCGTCGTTAGCTAAGGCATACCTTACGTAAGGATGTCCCAGCGTCCACACCCACCCCCTGAACCGTTACCTTCCCGGTGCCCGGCGGGCGGCGGCCCGGGCCGTCCAGCGGCCCTCGTGGCGGCTGATCCGGATCGGGTGGCCGAAGGTCTCGCTGACCAGCTCGGTGGTCATCACCTCCGCCACCGGGCCGGCCGCCACGCACGCGCCCCCGCGCAGCAGCAGGGCGTGGGTGGTGCTCTCCGGCAGCTCCTCCAGGTGGTGGGTGACCAGCACGCTGGCCAGGTCCGGGTGCTGGTGGCGCAGCAGGTCCAGGCTGTCCAGGAGTAGTTCGCGGGCGGTCAGGTCCAGCCCGGTGGCGGGCTCGTCGAGCAGCAGCAGCCGGGGGCTGGGCATCAGGGCGCGGGCGATCAGGGCCCGGCCGCGCTCGCCCTGGGAGAGGGTGGTCCACGGGGCCTCGGCCATCGCGCCCATGCCGAGCGTCTCGATCAGCAGCTCGGCCCGCTCCAGCACCTCCGGGGCGGGCTTGCGGTGCAGCTCGGGCTCGATGGTGTTGGCGTAGCCGGTGAGGACCACCTCGCGCACGGTCAGCGGCGAGCGCAGCGGGTGGCGCGGGTTGACGTGCCCGAGGTGGGCGCGCAGCTCGCGGATGTCGACCCGGCCGAGCCGGCGGCCGAGCACGTCCACCTCCCCCCGGGTGGGGTGGGAGACCGCACCGAGCAGGGCGAGCAGGGTGGACTTGCCCGCCCCGTTGGGCCCGATCAGCGCCCAGTGCTCGCCGGGCTGGATCTCCAGGCTGATCCCGCGCAGCAGGTACCGGCCGTCGCGCACCACGTCCACGTCCTGGGTGCGCAGCAGCGGGCCGTCGAAGGGCTTGCTCATGGGGTGGGTCTCCGATCGCGGCGCCGGACGGGCCCGGCGCCGTCCGTCCGCGTGCAGACTACAACCGTTCGCCGGGGCGGGGCCGGACCGTCCGAAGGATGGACCCGCCACAACCCTGTTGCCCGGGGGGAGTTGGGAGGAGGATCGTGCCTTCGAGGGGAAGAGGGGACGAGGGGGAGGCGGGATGAGCGTGGACACCGAGCGGGCCCGGACCCTGCACGGGCTCGTCGAGCGGCAGGCGCGCCGGGCGCCGGCGGCGGTGGCCGTGCGCTGCGGCGGCCGGGAGCTGACGTACGGGGAGCTGGACGGGCGCGCGCGGAGGCTGGCCGCGGTGCTGGCGGAGCGCGGCCTGGCACCGGGCGGCCGGGCCGCGGTGGCGCTGGGCCGCGGCACCGAGGTGTACGTGGCGCTGCTGGCGGTGCTGAAGGCGGGCGCGGCCTACGTGCCGCTGGAGCCGAGCGCGCCGGACGCGCTGCTGCGGCACGTGCTGGCCGACGCCGCGCCGGACGTGGTGGTGACCGAGGAGGTGCACCGGCTGCGGCTGGTGGACGCGAGCGGGGCGCCGCTGGTCTGCGTCGACGGCGTCGAACCGGACGGCGCAGCCGATCCGTTCGAGCCGCCCGAGGTCGCGCCCGAGGACCTCGCCTGCGTCTTCTACACCTCCGGCTCCACCGGCCTGCCCACCGGCGCGCTGGTCGAGCACCGCAACCTGCTGGCCGCGTACGAGGGCTGGCGGGAGGTGTACGGGCTGACCGCGGAGGACCGGATCCTGCAGACGGCGAGCCTGGAGTTCGACGTGTTCACCGCCGACTGGGTCCGCGCGCTGTGCTCCGGCGCCACGCTGGTGGTCACCCCGTTCAACCTCACCCTGGACCGCACCGCCGACCTGGGCGCGCTGCCCGCCCTGGTGGCCGCCGAGCGGATCACCGTGCTGGAGCTGAACGTGCGCACCGCGCGCCGGCTGACCGCCCTCCTGGAGCGGGGCGGCGGCGGCCTGCCCGGGGTGCGGCTGCTCACCGTGGGCTCCGAGAAGTGGTACCTGGACGAGCAGGTGGGCCTGCAGCGGCTGCTCGGCGAGCACACCCGGGTGCTGAACGTGTACGGCCTGGCCGAGGCCACCGTGGACAGCACCTACTTCGACGTGCGGGGCGCGGCCACCGCCGACGGCGCCGAGCGGGTCTCGCTGGTCGGCCGCCCCTTCCCCGGCACCCGGGTGTACGTGCTCGGCCCGGACGGCACCCCGGCCGGGCCCGGATCGGCCGGGGAGATCGCGATCGCCGGCACCGGACTGGTCAGCGGCTACCTCAACCGGCCCGCGGACACCGAACGCCGCTTCGTCCGGGCGGACTTCGACCCGGACGGGCGGGTGCTGCTGACCGGGGACATCGGGCGACTGCGGCCGGACGGCGTGCTGGAGTTCATCGGCCGGGCCGCGAACGCGCTCGGGCCGGTCCCGCGGGCCCGCAAGGGATCGGTGGTCTCCCGGGTGGCGGCGGCGGCCCGCGCCGAGGGCGTGCTGCGCGCGCACCCGGCGGTGCGGGAGGCCGCCGTGGTGGAGGTGGACCTGCGGCCGGGGCAGCGCCGGCTGGTCGGCTACGCGGTGACGATGCCGACGGACGAGGGCGCGGACGGCTGGTCGCTCTCGCAGTACCTGGCGGCGGAGCTGCCGGCCGGGGAGGTGCCCGCGGCCGTCGTCCCGGTGCCGGAGCTGCCGCGCACCCGGGCGGGCAAGCTGGACCGCGCGGCCCTGCCGCTGCCCGCCCCGCCGGAGCACACCGCCCCGCGCTCCGCCAAGGCGGGCGGCCGCGCCCGGGGCAAGGGCGGCGGCAAGGCCGGGGGCGGAGCCGGGGAGGCGAGCCCCACGGGCTGCTTCGCCGTGCTGTCCGTCGTGATCGGGGCCTTCCTCGCCTGGGTGACCACCGACGGCTTCTTCCCGCGCTCCACGGACGTCTCCGCCGTGCCGGGCGGCTACGCCACCGTCTTCGAGTTCCTCTACCTCTGCGAGAACCTGGCCTTCGGTGCCGGGCTGGCCTTCCTGTTCTTCGGGCTTCCGGTGGTGCTGCGCCAGGGCCGTTCGTTCCGGCTCTCGCTGCTCACCTACCTGTCGGTGTTCTGGCTGCTCGCCTCCTGGTGGCCGCAGGACAACCTGTACCGGCTCACAGCCGCCACCGACTGGCCGCGGGAGACCGCGCTGGTGCTCGTCTTCAACGTTCCGCTGATGCTCGCCGCCGTCGTGGTGGTCACGTTCCTGCTGCGGAAGCCGAAGACGCGGAGCACGGGCTGACCGGGCTCACCTGAGCGCCTCGAACATCCCGGCCAGCCCGTGGTTGGCGGCGGTGACCAGCGCCTCGGCCGCGTCCAGCGCCTCGGCGTCCGGACCGGCCAGGGCGAGGCCGACGGTGGGCTCCGGCTCGTGGCTCGCCGTCGGGATGAGCGGCAGCAGGGTGACGCCGAGCCGGGCGCAGCGCGGCCGCAGCCGTTCCAGGTGGTCGTGCAGGGCCGCCTGGGCGAGCCGGGCGCCGAGCGGCATGCCGTCCAGGGTGCGCACCAGGTGGCCCGGGCCGCGCACCTCGTCGAGCCGGGCGGCCAGCGCGAAGGCGACGGCCGGGCCGGTGAGCCGCAGGTTGATCTCGGTCGGGGCGAGCCGGCGCTCCCGGTCGGTGACGAAGTCGACGTCGTACCAACCCCGGTAGCCGTCGGCGGCGAGCCGCTCCCCCACCGCCAGGGCGAACCGGCGGGCGGTGGCGGCGGCGCCGTCCGGCACCGCCCCGGGGCCGACGGTGGCGCCCTGGTAGCGGGTGCCGGCCACCTCCATGGCGCCCGCGCCGACCGGGTGGACGGTGCCGTCCGGGCCGATCACCGCGTCGTAGGTGAGGTCGCGCAGTCGGGCGCCCGGTCCCGGGTCGACGTGCTCCTCCAGCAGCAACGCACCGTCGGCCGGCAGGACTTCGGCCGCCACCAGGCTTCGCAGCAGGGCCCGGCCGCCGCCCGCGGCGAACAGCTCGGCGGGCTCGACCACGACGGTGCCGTAGCCGCCGACGCCGTACGGGCTCTTCAGCACGGTAGTCAGGCCCCGGGCGGCGCGGGCGGTCAGCCGCCGGGCGGCCCGGCGCCGGCTCTCCGGGCGCTCCTGGCGCGGCGGGCGGATGCCGGGGTGCGCGGGGGCGAGGGCGGTGAACAGGTCGTGCGCGGCGGCTTTGGACTCGTAGTGGCGGACGGCGGCCAGCTCGGGCCCCTCGCCGTGGGCGGCCGTCCGGCCCCAACGGATCACCGGGCGGCCGGAGTCGGCGATCCGGGCGGCGAGGGCGGGGCGGGCGGCGAGCGCCTCGGCCACCGTCCGGTCCGGCGCGACGCCGCTGTGCACCTCGACCGCTCCCCAGGCCAGCTCCCGGGTCAGCCAGTCGGTCCACTCCGGGGCGACCTCGGCGGGCAGCACCAGCACCGCCGGTTCGGGGCTGTAGCCGACGGCCAGGCAGGCGTAGTGGTGCGCGTGCCGCAGGCGCCGCAGCCGCTGGGCGTCGTCCGTGGAGGCGGCGAGGAACTGCGCGTTGAAGTCAGCGACGTCGCCCACGTGGACCGCCGCCCGCCCACCGGTCCAGGCCCCCACCCATCCGTCCATGGGGCGGAAGCCTAGGGGGCGCCCGTCCCGGTGCCAACCGTCCGTACGCCTAGGGGATCGTCACGACCGCACTGTGGAGCGCTTGTTAACTTTGGATCATTTTTGATCGACAAAGGACACAACTTGGCAAAGTTATGACCTTCCCTCTAGCTGCACCTGACTGACCGCCGTCAATCTCTGACGCAGCTCCTTTCCCTGCAGCTCACCCCCACTGGAGTTCCGAGTGACCCCCACGTCCTCCTTCCGCCGTGCCCGCGTGGCCGGAGCCATCGCGGTCGTCGCCGCCCTCGCGGGCGCGACCGTCCCCGCCGCCACCGCCTCCGCCGCGGCCGACCCCCGCGCGGCCGCGATATCCCAGGCCCGCGCCAACGTGGTTCACAACGCCGCGGTGTTCGGCTTCGGCTCCGGCCAGGACCTGATGCTCAAGGACGTCGTACTCGACGCCGACGGCGCCTCGCACGTCCGCTTCGACCGCACCTTCCAGGGCCTGCCGGTGGTCGGCGGTGACCTGGTCGTCCACCAGGACGCCAAGGGCCGGCTGAAGGACACCTCCCGCGCGGCCGCCCACGACGCCGCCGTGAAGTCGACCGTCCCCAAGGTGCCCGCGCAGTCCGGCGCCGCCGACGCGCTGTCCGCCGCCCCGGGCGTCCGGGACGCCGTCAGCACCCCCGAGCTGGTCGTCTGGGCCGCCGACGGCACCCCCCGCCTCGCCTGGCGCACCACCGTCGAGGGCTCCGGCCCGCACGGCGAGCCGGCCGGCAAGGTCGTCGTCACCGACGCCACCACCGGGGAGCAGATCGAGTCCTACGACGCCGAGCACCAGGCCTCCGGCACCGGCAATTCCGAGTACACCGGCACGATCACCATCGACACCACCCCGGTCAGCGGCGGCTACACCCTGACCGACCCGGTCCGCGGCCACGTCACCAAGGACGCCCACAACCTCTCGTCCGGCTCGGTCAAGGCCACCTCGGGCACCGCCTTCACCAGCACCACCAACGTCTGGGGCGACGGCAGGAAGTTCTCCACCGACCGCTCCACCGCGGCCGTCGACGCCCACGCCAACACCGCCTGGACGTACGACTACTACAAGAACACCTTCGGCCGGAACGGCATCAAGAACGACGGCAAGGGCGCCACCGTCTTCGTCCACGTCGGCACGAACTGGGACAACGCCCAGTGGTCCGACAGCTGCTTCTGCATGATGACCGGCGACGGCGACGGCTCGCACGACCCGGAGCAGGTCGACCTCGACACCATGGGCCACGAGATGACCCACGGCGTCACCAGCGCCACCGCCAACCTGCGCTACAGCGGCGAGTCCGGCGGCCTCAACGAGTCCACCAGCGACATCTTCGGCACGATGGTCGAGTGGTACGCCGACAACAAGGTGGACACCCCCGACTACCTGTTCAGCGACCAGTCCACCCCGCCGTGGCTGCGCCGCTTCGACAAGCCCTCGCTGGACGGCTCCTCGGCCGACTGCTGGAGCAGCTCGGTCGGCAAGCTGGACGTGCACAACTCCTCGGGCGTCGGCAACCACTGGTTCTACCTCGCCAGCGAGGGCAGCGGCAGCAAGACCATCAACGGCTTCACCTACAACAGCCCGACCTGCAACGGCTCCACGGTGACCGGCATCGGCAACCAGAAGGTCGCCAGGATCTGGTACCGCGCGCTGACCGTCTACATGACCTCCACCACCACCTACAAGGGCGCCCGCACCGCCTCTCTGAACGCCGCCAAGGACCTCTACGGCCTGAACAGCACCGAGTACAAGGCCGTCGCGGCGGCCTGGAGCGGCGTCAACGTCAGCTAGTCGGACACGCCTTAGTGGTCGAACCCCACGTGGCAGTGGTCGTGGTGGGTGTCGTCGGTGAAGAACCGGTTGCCGGCGCCCGGGATCGCCACCGGGCCGCCCACGTTGTACGAGCCGGCGGCGGCCGCGTCCCGCATGAAGGACTCGATCAGCTGCCGGGGCGTCGCCGGATCCACCACGGCCATGCCGTCGATCCGCCACACGTCGAAGGCCCGGCCCAGCGGATGGTCGCTGGGCCGGGTCGTCCCGAAGACGTCCAGCGGGTGGCCGGTCCGCACCACGCTCACCGACAGCGTGTACGGGCCGGCCAGCCGCAGCATCGCGTCCAGCGCGCTGTCGTGCACGGTGCCGCTGCGCAGGTCGGCCGCCGCCTCGGGCGGCAGCTCGATCCTCGGCTCGGCGAGCACCCGGGCCACCGCCGGGGGCGGGGCGGCGGCGGCCGGCCCGGCGACCCCGGGGTGCAGCTCGGTGACGGTCCAGCGCGGCTCGGCCCGGCTCAGCCGGACGTCCACGGTGGTACCGCCCTCGGCCACGGAGCCGTCCGCGCCCCTGGTCCACTGCCGGCAGACCACCAGGACGCTCGCCGAGTCGTCCAGGATCCCGCCGTACTGGGCGACGATCACCTCCAGGCTCGCCTCCGGCGCGGCCGGGGCCAGCGGGCCGGCCTGGTCGGCCAGCGCGGGCGGCAGCCCGAGCGCCGCCACCCTGGCCCGGGCCGCCTCCACGCCCTGCCCGCCGGGCGGCCAGGCGCCCAGGGCCGCGACCAGCTCGACGGCACGGCGTTTGACGTCGGGCTGGACCTCGGACGGACCGGGCTGCCACAGCGGCGGCCGGGGCAGCGGGGAGGGCGTCACGCCGGGTGTCACGCTGGGTGTCACGCTGGGCATCGCGGTCGGCGCGGCCGACGGCGTCGGTGCTCCGGTCGGCGCGGCGGTCGGCGCGGCGGTCGGCGCGGCGGCCGAGCCGGACTCCGCCGCCCGCGGTCCGCCCCCGCCGCCGCACCCGGCCGCGCCGAGCAGCAGCGCCGCCGCTCCCGCCCGCAGCACCCCGCGCCGGTCAGGCCCCGGCCGCCCGTCTTCGCTCGGGCGGCGGTCACTCCTGCGGTCGGTCGTGCGGTCGGCCATGCGGTCAGTATGCGGCCGGGGCGGAGCCGGTGGCACCGGCGTCAGCCCAGTCGGCGGATCGGTTCGCCGGCCAGGAAGGCCGCGATGTCCTCCACCGCCTCGTTGTAGTAGCGCCGGTAGTTGTCCTGGGTGACGTAGCCGAGGTGCGGGGTGGCGAGCAACCGGGGCGCGGTGCGCATCGGGTGGTCGGCGGGCAGCGGCTCGAGGTCGAAGACGTCCACGGCGGCGCCCGCGATCCGGCCGCCGGTGAGCGCGGCGAGCAGCGCGTCCTGGTCGACGATCGCCGCCCGGGAGGTGTTGACCAGGTAGGCCTCGGGCTTCATCAGGGCGAGTTCGGCGGCGCCGATGAGCCCCCGGGTGCCCGCGTTGGACGCGAGGTGGATCGAGACGTAGTCGCTCTCGCCGAGCAGTTCCTCCTTGGTCGCGGCCCGGCGCACGCCCGCCGCGGCGGCCCGTTCGTCGGTCAGGTTCCGGCTCCAGGCGACCACGTCCATGCCGAAGGCCGTCCCGACCCGGGCGACCGGACCGCCGATCCTGCCGAGCCCGAGCAGCCCGAGCACCCGGCCGTGCAGGTCGGCGCCGACGGTGCTCTGCCAGGGGCCGCCCTCGCGCAGCGCGGTGTTCTCCTGGACGAGGCCGCGGGCGAGTCCGAGCAGCAGCGCCCAGGTCAGTTCGACCGGCGGGGTGAAGGAACTGGCCGTGCCGCAGACCGTCACCCCGTGCGCCTCGGCAGCGGCGTGGTCGATCACCGAGTTGCGCATGCCGGAGGCGACCAGCAGCCGGAGCTTCGGGAGCCGGGCGAACAGCGAGGCGGGGAAGGGCACCCGCTCGCGCAGGGTGACCACGATGTCGAAGTCGGCCAGCGCGGCGGCGAGTTCCTCCTCCGAGCCGAAGTGCTCGCGGAAAGCCGTCACGGCGACCCGGTCGGTCACCGGGGACCAGTCGGCGAGGCTGGTGGCGACGCCCTGGTAGTCGTCCAGGACGGCGCAGCGAAGGAGCGGGATCGTCATACCCGCACTCTCCCAGAAGCGCCCGCCCGCCCGGCGCGCCGGGTCCGGCCGCACGCCTGTCGGCCGTCGTCCTACGCCGGGTCCGCGGGGGGCGGCGGCTCGGGGGGCCGCAGGCCGTAGCCCCGCTCGGTCCGCACGATCCAGGAGGGCTCGCCGAGTCTCCACCTCAGGACGGTCATCGGGTGCCTCAGCTCGTGGGGGTGGAGCGACGCCCCGTAGGCCCGCCAGATGACCGAGTGCGGCTCGTGCACGCCGTCGCCCAGCTCGACCAGGGCGCGCAGCAGCCTGATGTCGGAGCGGGTGAGCCGGACCTCGCGACCGTCCAGGGTGACGGCTCGGGTGTCCTGGTCGATGACGAGGCGTCCGTCGAAGGCGGTCAGCGTGCCCTTCGGCTCCGGCGGCCGGCCGACGTGCCGCGGGAGCCGCTCCTTCGCGTCGCGGTCGGCGGGCGGCTGGGGGTGCGTCGCGTTCTCGTGCTCCACACCGGGCAGCCTAACCGGCGGTGCCCTGGGACGCCCGGGCCGCGTTCCAACCGGCCAGCTCCGCCGGGCGGTTGGTGATGATCCCGTCCACGCCCGCCGCCGCGAGGGCCTGCCAGCGGGCGGGCTGGTCCACGGTCCAGACGTTGACGGCCACCCCGGCGGCGTGCAGGTCCTGGAGCACCCCGGGGCGGGTGGCGAGCGCGTCGTCCGAGGGGTTGTAGGCGGCCAGGCCGAGTTCGCGGGCGGTGGCGACCGGGTCGGGGTCCAGGGTCGCGCGGAGCAGTCCGAGCGGGAGTTCGGGGGCGAGTTCGCGGGTCAGGCGCAGGGCGTCCACCTCGAAGCTCTGGACGAACACCCGGTCGGTCATGCCGTGTTCGCGCACCTCCCGGACGATCCGGGCGACCTGCTCGCGGGTGTGCGGCCCCTTGATCTCCAGCAGCAGCCGGCCGCCGCGGGTGCGCAGGTCCTCCAGCTGGGCAGCGAGGGTCGGCAGCCGGGTGCCCGCGTACGCCGGGGCGAACCAGGAGCCGGCGTCCAGCGCGTCCAGCTGGGCGGCGGTCAGCTCGCGGATCCGGCCGGTCCCGTTGGTGGTGCGGTCGACGGTGTCGTCGTGCAGGACGTACGGGACGCCGTCACGGCTGGGCTGGACGTCGTCCTCGATCCACTCGGCACCGGCCCGGCGGGCCACCTCGTCGGAGACCAGGGTGTTCTCGGGGGCGGCGGAGGAGGCGCCGCGGTGGGCGTAGACGGTCGGCGGCGCACCGGCGGCGCGCAGCCGGGCGGCGCCGGCGGTGACGCCGGTGGCCGGGGCGTCGGGGGCGGGGGCGTCGGCGGCCGGGGCGACCGGCCGTACGGGGCCCCCGGTGAGCGCGACGGTGCCGACGGCGGCCCCGAGCAGGGCGGCGACGAGGGCGGTCCGGGGGCGTCGGGGCTGCCCGGGGCGTCCCGGGTCCTGGGGGTGCCGAGGGGGTGTCATGTCCAGCACGCTACGGGCGTCCGGGCCGCTCGGCCGGACGACACCGACATCCGGGGTGACATTGCGATGATCGGAGGACCACACGATCACCCTTCGCCCAGCGGTGCGAGCAGGGCCTCCGCCGAGGCCGTCCGCGCGTACAGCACCGACCGCCCCGCCCGGTGGGCGCTGACCAGCCGGGCGTCCCGCAGGGCCGTCAGGTACTGCGACACCGCCGACGGCGACAGGCCGGTGCGCCGGGCGAGGTCGGTCGTCGACGCGGGGGACGCCAGCTCCGTCAGCAGCCGGGCGCGGGAGCGGCCGAGGACGGCGGCCAGGGCCTCGGTGCCGGCGGTCGGGGCGCTCGCCCACAGGGTGCCGACGCCGCGCGCCGGGTAGGCCAGCTGCAGCGGGTCCGGCGGCGCGAGGCGGGTGTAGAGCGCCGGTCCGGTGAAGGCGGACGGCACCAGCAGCAGGCCCGCCCCAAGCGCCCGGCCCGGCAGCGGGCGGGTCCGGTGGCGCAGCCGCAGGGTGTCCTCCGTCCAGCGGAGTTCGGCGTGCAGGTCGTTGAGCACCCGCGCCGCGCCGTGCTCGGCGGCCTGCCGGGCGCGGTGCAGCACGTCCGCGTCCAGGACGGCGCGGATCCGCGCCCAGTACGGGGCGAGCGCGAGCTCCCAGTACGCCTCGACCGCCTCGGTGAGCCGCCCCAGCCCGGCCCCCGGATCGGCGTGCAGGGCGCGCAGCCGGGGGCCGAGCCCGGCGCCCTCGCGGCCGAGCCGGTCGAGGTCCCGGCGGACCCTCTCGGCCGGGGTGGCCCGGATCGCGGCCAGCTCCTGCGCCAGGCTCGGGGCGGGTCCGGCGGGGGTCGGGTTGAGGAAGTCCGGCACGTACCCGGCGGGCCGGACCAGCTCGGCGAGCAGCGCGTACGCCGGCCCGAGCGAGGCCAGCCGGGGCCGCACCTGCTCCGCCCACGGCCGGTGGACGGGATGGGCGAGCCCCGAGCGCAGCAGCCGCAGGCTCGGCCCGACGTCCCACATCGGGGAGACCGCGAAGCGCATCCGCGCCAGGTCGCCCGCCGTGAAGGACAGCTCGGTCGGCAAGACCCCCACCCCCGTGGATTCACACATGGTCGAATCGTTGGCGGTCAGGCTAGCGCAGTGGCGATCATGACCGGCATGACTTCGAACATCGACGCGAGCACCGCTTCCGCCGCCCCCGGCACCGTGACCGCCGCGGCCGCCGGCAGCTGGACCCTCGGCGACCGCGCCGTCCACCGCATCGGCTTCGGCACCATGCGACTGCCCCAGACCGGCCCGGCGCTCGTCCCGCACGCCGTGCCGCGGGACCGCGAGCAGGCCCTGCGGGTGCTGCGCCGGGCGGTCGAACTCGGCGTCAACCACATCGACACCGCCGCCTTCTACTTCTCCGCGCTGCGCTCCGCCAACGAGCTGGTCAACCGGGCGCTCGCCCCCTACGGCGACGACCTGGTGATCGCCACCAAGGTCGGCCCGGCCCGCGGCATCGACGGACACTGGGCGGAGCACGCCCGCACTCCCGAGCGGCTGCGCGCCCAGGTCGAGCAGAACCTGCGCCAGCTCGGCCGCGACCACCTCGACCTGGTCAACCTGCGCGTCGTCGGCACCGACTCCGTCGCCGAACGCTTCGGCGCGCTGGCCGAGCTGCGCCAGGCCGGTCTGATCCGCCACCTGGGCCTGTCCAACGTCCGCCCGGAGCAGCTCGCCGAGGCGCAGACGATCGCCCCCGTGGCCTGCGTGCAGAACCCGTACGGCATCGGCGCCTCGGCCGCCCAGGACGAGCTGCTGCGGCTCTGCGGCGAGCAGGGCATCGCCTTCGTCCCCTTCTACGCGATCGCCGGCGCCGGGCGGGAACGCGGCACCGGCGGGACGGACGGCATCGAGCCGACCCAGGTCCGGGCGGTGGCCGAGGCCCGCGGAGTGAGCACCGCGCAGGTGCGCCTGGCCTGGACGCTGCACCGCGGCCCGCACGTCCTGGCCATCCCGGGCACCGGCGACGTCGCGCACCTGGAGGACAACATCGCCGCCGGGGCGCTGCGGCTGTCGGCCGAGGAGTCGGCCCTGCTCGACGAGGCCCACCTGGCGGCCCGGGCCGGCTGAGCCGGAACCGCGAGGAGGCGGATGCGCGTCACTCCGGGACGACACGTGGCCGACCACCGGCGTGGCCGACCAGCGATGTGACCGGCCGTCGACGCGGCCTGCCCCCGATGTGACCGACCGCCGGCACGGCCGGCCGGCCGTGCCGCCGACCGCCGAGGAGCCCCCGGAGCATGACCGACCTCGCCACCCGCTACCTCTACCTGGCCCGGCACGGGGATGCCGCACCCGACGGCACCGGACTCAGCGGGGCCGGCCGCCGACAGGCCGTCCTGCTGGGCCGGCGGCTGGCCGACCGGCCGATCGCGGCGCTGCACCACGGCCCGCTCCCCCGGGCCGCGCAGACCGCGCGGCTGGTCGCGGATCAGCTGGCCGGCGTGGCACCGGTGGCCTGCGAGGAAGCCGGGGACTTCGTCCCGTACGTCCCGGCGCGGGACGAACTCCCGCCGGACAGCGCGGAGTTCCTGCTGGACTTCCTCGCGCGGACGACCCCGGAGGAGCGCGCGGCCGGTGCGGCCCTGGCGCCGCGGGCGGTCGAGCGCTTCACCGGGCCGGTACCGGGCGGCGAGGACCGGCACGAGCTGGTCGTCACCCACGCCTTCCTGATCGGCTGGCTGCTTAGGCACGCGCTGGACGCCCCGGCCTGGCGCTGGCTCGCCCTCAACGCCGCCAACGCGGGCCTGACGGTGCTGCGGTACGCGCCGGGCCGGCCTCCGGCCGTCCTGCTGGTCAACGACCAGGGCCACCTGCCCGCGGAGCTGCGCTGGACCGGCTACCCGCCCGACCGGCACTGCTGACCCCGCGACCGCCCTGGCCGACCGTCCGCCGGCCCACGATCGACAAAAATATGCAGACCGGTCTACTATCGCCCGCATGGGAGTCAAGGGCGAGGAGACCCGGGCCCGGCTGATCGCCGGCACCAGGGAACTGATCGAGGCACAGGGCTACTTCGGGACCGGCCTCAACCGGATCGTGGCCGCCACCGGCGCCCCGCGCGGCTCGCTCTACTTCCACTTCCCCGGCGGCAAGGACCAGTTGGTGACGGCCGCGCTCACCGAGGCCGGCCAGGAGGTCGAGGCGCTGCTCACCGCACCGCCCGGCGAGGGCGAGGACACCGGCGGCGACACCGCCGCCCTCGCCGAGCGGCTCGTCGAGGCCTTCGCCGAACGCCTGGAGCGGTCCGACTACACCAGCGGCTGCCCGATCGCGACCGTCGCCCTGGAGACCGCGGGCACCAACGAGGCCCTGCGGACCGTCTGCGCCGAGGTGTACGCGAGCTGGCAGCGGGTCCTGAGCACGCGGCTGGAGGCGGAGGGCTTCGGCCCGGCCGAGGCCGACACCGCCGCCGGCCAGGCCCTCGCCCTGCTGGAGGGCGCGGTCCTGCTCGCCTCCGTCCGCCGCAGCCGCGAACCTCTGGACCACGCCCGGCACGCCGTCCGGCACCTGCTCGGCAAGCCGAGCAAGCCCGGCAAGCGCGGCGAGGCCGGCAAGTAGCCGAGCACGCGCGCGCCGCCCCTCGCGCGGCGCGCGCTCTCCCTTGTCCGAAAAATATGCAGACCGGTCTACTGATTACCTGAACCTTCCCCCCTTGGAGCGCAGCATGACGACCGCCCCGCCGCCCCGCACACTCGTCCTCGGTGCCACCGGCTTCCTCGGCCGCTGGCTGGTCCTCGAACTCCTCACCCGCGGCGAGCCGGTGGCCGCCACCGTCCGCGACACGGGCCGCGCCGACGCCCTCCGCCGCTGGCTGCGCGAGCACGAAGCCGACGACACCGCCCTCACCACCGTCACCGGCGACCTCACCCGGCCCGGCCTCGGCCTCTCCCCCGAGGACGACGCCCGGCTCGCCGAGGTGCGCGACGTCCACAACCTCGCCGCCCGCTACGGCTTCGGCCTGACCCGGGCCCAGGCCGAACCGCCCAACGTGCACGGCGCCCTGCACGCGCTGCACTGGTCCGCCACCCGGCCCCAGCTGCGCCGCCTGGTGCACCTCTCCGGCTACCGGGTCGGCCGCGACCCCGACCCGCGGTACCCGCTCGACGAAGCCGCCACCGCCGCGCTCTACACCCGTCTCGGTGCGTATGAGGCCTCCAAGCAGCTCGGCGACGCCGCCGTCCGCGTCACCGCTCCACGGCTGGGCGTGCCGCTCACCACGGTCAACCCGAGCAGCGTCATCGGCCACTCCCGGACCGGTGAGGCCGGCCAGTACGTCGGCCTGGCCGAACTGGTCCGCCTGCTGCACCGCGGCCGGCTGCCGCTGCTGCCCGGCAGCCGGCGCACCTTCCTGCCCGTGGTCACCGTGGACCACCTGGCCCGCTTCCTCGCCGCCGTCCCCGCGCACGACCATGGCCCGCTCCGGGCCCACACCGTCCTGGACCCGGCGACGCCCCGCCTCCCGGACCTGATCGCGCTGCTCGCCGGCCACCTCGGCGTCCGCCCGCCCCTCGGCCTGATCCCCGTCCGCCTGGTCCGCCGGCTCCCCCGCACCCTCACCGGCGCCGACCCGGAGACCCTCACCTTCCTCTCCGAGGACCGCTACGACACCGCCTCCGCCGACCACCTCGCCGCCGCGGCCGGCCTCACCCACCCGCCCCTCACCCCCGCCCTCACCCGCTGGGCCACCCGCCTGGTCGACGAGGACTTCGGCACCCGGTGATGCCGCCACGGGATGTCGGCTTCCCGCCGACGTCCCGTGCGCGGCACCGCCGCTCAGCGGCCCGACGCCCCCGCCCGGGAGGCACGGACGGCGGCGATGACGAGCGCGATCACGATCGACGCCAGGAACAGCGTCCCCGCCGGCCACAGCGGATCGCCCTCGACCAGTGCGGTCAGGAACACGCGCAGACCGGAAAGGATGATCTTCATGCGCGCACCGTAGCGCCCACCCCCTCGAAGCGGAGCACCGAGTCCCCCCATCCCGCTCCCGCCCGCGCTCCGGGCGCAGCAGGGAGGTTCGCGGACGGCCGCCACCCCTCCCGCCCGCAGGCCGGTTCCGTCCGGTGCACGTCCTGGCGGCCGTGCAGGTCGCGGCAGGTGCTCCGGTGGAGGAGGCGCAGCCCTCGGATGGCGGCGAGGTGGACGGTGTGCTCGGGCGAAGGGTCGAACATCCGGCGGCCGGGCGGCACGGGACCGTGGCGCCCGGTGAGGGCGAGGCGGCCTCCGGGGGCCAGGAGCGCGGCGAGGGCGTCCATCGCGGGCGGGCGTTCGGCGGGGGCGGGGTGCATCCCGACGGCGGTGAGCAGGACGAGGTCGTCGCGCTCGCCCTCGGCGGCCGACCGCGGCAGCCCGGGCAGCGCGTCCGGGACCCAGCGGACGCCCGAGCCGGCGTGCAGGCGCTCGCCGGCCGCCCGGAGTCCGGGGGGTCGGCTCGGCGGCGGTCACTCGGTGGCCGAGGGCCGCGAGCGCGGCGGCGTCGCGGCCGGTGCCGGCGCCGCCGTCGAGGACGGTGGCGGGCGGCGCAGGGTAGAGGTGCGGCAGCGCTCGCGGGCCCTCGGCGAAGGTCACGCTCTCGTACTGGACGGCGAGGGGCCCGGCCGCCTCCCGCGAGCGCGACGTGCCGGCGGGGCGGCCGTCGGTCACTCCGCCTCGCGGACGATCACGGCGTCGCCGGCGGCGGCCGCGCCGGCGAAGAAGTCCCGCAGGTCGCGCAGGTCGTTGACGACCAGGGCGGCCACCGCTTCGGACCAGGGCGCGGGGTGGTCGAGGTGCGCCACGGTACGGGCGAGGACGCCGCCCTGCTGGCGGACGAGTTCGCCGAGTGCCGAGCCGCGCAGGAAGGCGGAGGCCGCCGCGACCTGTTCGGGGCGCAGCACCGGCAGCCCGGCGCCCGCTTCGCGCCGACCGCCGCCGTAGACGGGGAGCCGGGCGGCGGGGTCGGGGTGCAGTCCGTTCTCGGTGAGGGCGAGTTCCATCAGCGCGGCGGTGCGCCGGACTCCGAGCGCGAGCCCGGCGGCGGCCAGCCGTTCGTAGCGGACGTCGCGGTCGCGGGGTACGAGTTCGCCGAGTTCCTCCGGCGAGCAGGTGTCCACGGCCTGACCCGGTAGCCGGCGCCAGAAGTGATCCACACTCACCCGCTCAGCCTAACGACCTCTCGGCCGGCGCGGAGCGGCGGATCAGGCCTCGCCGGGGTGCCAGGCGGGCCATTCCCAGGGGCGGTCGGCCCAGTGGACCCGCTGCGGGTCGCGCGGGTCGAGGTCGGGGAAGAGCTGGTGGACGCGCGGCTCGAACTCCTCCGGCGCGAGCGGCTCCCAGCCGTGGCCCTCGAAGTGGACGAGGCGGTAGCGGCTGTCGGTCCGGAACTCGGCCACCTCGACCAGGGGCGTGGACGTGCTGTTGGTCTCCATGACCCCCAGCATGTGGCGCGGCGGCAATCAACGCCCGTCCAGACCCCTCTTCCGGGTCATGTCCCCGCGTCGGCGCGCTCGTTGAGCACGGGACGGTACGAAGGGGGGCCGCTGGAAGGACGAGCAGATGACTGGGCAGCCCACCGGAGGGCAGTGGCAGTGGCCGCAGGACGCGTGGCAGCCCCCTCCGGTCCCCGTGGCGCCGCCGCCTCCGGCGCCCGCTCCCGTGCCGCCGCGGCGCCGCTCGCGCGGGGTGTGGGTGGCCGCGGCGGTCGGGACGGGCGCCCTGCTCGCCTCCGTCCTGGTGACGTGCGGGCCCGGGTCGGGCGACGACCTGCGGGTGACGGCCCTGCCGGGGGCCTCGCCGTCCGCCTCGGACCGGGAGGCTCGGCTGTTGCCGGTGTCACCGCCGCCCGCGACGCCGGCGCCCTCGCCGCTCCCGGCACCCGTCCCGGCCCCCGCCCCGGACCAGGCGAGCACGGCGGCGGCCGCCCCCGGCACCGCGGCCGCCCAGCACGCGTCGGCGAGCCCGCACCCGAAGCCCGGCCACAGCCCCCGCGCCACGGCCCCGGCCCGCGGTGGCGCGGGCGCGCCCGCCCCGGCCGGTCCGGAAGCGGGCGCGCCGGTGCCGGACGCCGGCGCCGGCACCATCTGCGACCAGGCCGAACGCGTCGGCCGCTGGCCGGCCGGCTCGGAGCAGGCCCGCCTCTGCCGCAGCGTCTACGGCTGAACGCTCGGGACGGCCGGGGCCGGCGGTTCAGCCGGACCAGCGGGGCCTGCCGGGCCTGCAGGGACAGCCGGGACAGCCGGAACCCCCAGTAGTCCCTTGTCCAGCCGCGGAGCCAGCACCCGGGCCAGCGTGTCCGTGATGTGCCCGGTGTCCCGGTACAGCACCACACCCTCCAGCACCGCCGGGCAGGAGGGCCCGCTGCCCGGGCAGAGCAGCGCGCCGAGGTCGAGGGTCCGGACGCCGTACCGGGCGGCGAGCCCGCCGTCCAGCAGCGGGTCGGGCTCGAAGGCGGTGTCGCGCGGGAAGAAGCAGGCGTCCGAGCGTCCGTCGGAGGCGGCCAGGCAGGTCGGGATGTCCTTGCCGGGCATCGGGGTGTCGCCGAGGTAGGCGAGCGGGGCGCCGAGCGCGGTGAGGCGGTCGAGGGTGCGGGCCCATCCCCCGGCGCGCTCCTCCTGGGTGCCGTAGCGGTTGAGGCCGGCCATCAGGACGAGGCGCGGCCTGGGGCCGGAGGTGAGGCGGTCGAGGGTGTTCTCGCGCCAGCGGTCGCACTCCTCGAAGGTGCGGCCGAGCACGTTGTTGCGCACGGTCAGGGTGGCCAGCGGGCAGCCGGGCTTGACCAGCACCTCCAGCGCCCAGTGCCGCTGCTCGGCCATGGCGAGGGCGGCGGAGATCCACTGTCCGGCGTGCGAGTCGCCGAGCAGCACGATCCGGTCGGGGCTGTTCTGGTCGCCGAAGAGGCAGCGCGGGCTGCTGTCGGCGTTGAGCGGGATCTCGCAGCCCTTGCCGGGCGGGAAGTCCTCCCGGGCGCGGGCCGGCGAGGGGGTCAGGGTGAGCACCCGGGCGCCGGGGGCGAGCAGGCCCGGTCCGTCGACGGCCCCGGCGGGGGCGGCGGTGGGGCCGGCGGAGGTGCCGCCGAGGGCCCGTACGGTGCCCCCGCCGAGCGTGAGCGCGGCGATCAGCGGGATGACCAGGGCGCTGGCGCCGACGGCGAGCCCGCGCCGGGGGGCCGGGCTGCTGCCGTAGCGCAGCGGCTGCTCGACCAGGCGCAGGGTGAGCCAGGCGGGCAGCGCGGCGGCCAGGGTGAGCGCGGCCAGGGTGGGCCAGGGCAGCGCGCCGTAGCGGGCCTGGGCGATCGTCAGTACCGGCCAGTGCCAGAGGTACCAGGCGTAGGAGAGGCGCCCGGCGGCACGCAGCGGGCGGGTGGCGAGCAGGCGTCCGGCGTCGACGGCGCGCAGCGGGCCGGGGCTGTGTCCGGCGAGCAGGAGGGCGGCCGTGCCGAGGACGGGCAGCAGGGCGGCGGAGCCGGGGAAGGGCGTCGTGCGGTCGTACAGCGCGAGCGGTGCGGCGACGCCCGCGAGGCCGAGCCAGCCGAGCAGCCGCAGCGACCACCGCACCGGGCGCCGTGCGGTCCGTGCGGCGAGCGCGCTCCCGAGCAGGGCCGCGCACGCGCCCGCCGCGAACTCCCAGAGCCGGCTGCCGGTGGAGAAGTAGGCGAGCGGCGCCGAGGTCTGCGTCCAGCGCAGGCACAGCACCAGCGAGGCGCCGCCGAGGCCGATCGTGGCGAGGGCGATGGCGAGGGTGCGGCGCCGGCCGTGCAGATGACGCGCGAGGCCGAGCAGCAGGACGCCCCAGAGCAGGTAGAACTGGTTCTCCACGCCCAGCGACCAGAAGTGCTGCAGCGGGCTGGGGTCGCGTTCGGCCGCCAGGTAGTCCGTCTGTTGCCCGACGAAGCGCCAGTTGGCGAACTGGCCGGCGGCGGCGATCAGGTCACGGGCGAGGTCGGTGCCGCGCAGCGGGTCGAGCAGCGCGCCGCCGGCCGCGGCGGTGGCGACCAGCACGGTGGCGGCGGCGGGCAGGATCCGTCGGGCGCGACGGGCGGCGAAGTCCCACAGGCCGAGCGGGCGGCCGGTCAGCAGGCCGGTGATCAGGAAGCCGGAGATCACGAAGAAGACGTCGACGCCGACGTAACCGCCGGTCAGGCCGGGGACGGCCGCGTGGAAGGCGAGTACGGACAGCACCGCGACGCCGCGCAACCCCTCGATGTCGGGGCGGAAGGCGGCACGTCCGGGGGCTCGCCCGCGCTCGGCGGGGGCGCCGCCCCGCGCAGCGGGCTCCCGCCCGACCCGGACGGGTTCGGGCAGCAGGTCGGCGCGCCCGGAGGCGGTCGAGGACGGCGCGGACGGCGCGGACGGCGCGGAGGAGGCGGACGGCGCGGACGGCCCGGACGAGGCGGACGGGGCGGACGGCGAGGACGGCGAGGACAGAGCGGACGACGGTGGTACGGCCGTGGACACGGCGGCGCTCCTTGACAGGGCTGGCAGCGGTGGTCGGGCCCGCCGGGCCGATGGGGCGGCCGGGCGGGGTCCGCGCCGGTGGGGCGACGCGCGAAGGAACCCCGTTGTTCCCGAGAGAAATCGACGGTGGATCAGAAGAACAGCGGGTCGGCCCAACCGGAGGCCAGCAATCCGCAGAGCAGCAGCACCGCGGTGACGGCGACGGCCTCGGCACGCCCGAACCCGAGGTCGGAGCGGTTCCGTACGGGCGCGGCGACCTCGCCGAGGGTGGCGCCCTTGCCACCGTCGGCGCCGTTCAGCAGCGGCCACAGGGCCCTGATCAGCGGGATCATCGTGTACGCGGTGAGGCCGAGCAGCGCGGCGAGCGCCCAGTACGGCCGCCAGCCGTGCAGCAGGGCGGCCCGGACCAGCCCGGCGGCGCCGGCCAGGACGACGAACCCGAGCCAGCCGACGCCGATCCGGGCGACCGCGCGGGCGAGCGAACCGCCGCCCGACACGGCGCCGGTGGGCACCCAGTCGGCGGAGCGGCGGCGCAGCGCGTGCGCGATGGCGACCACGTGGCAGAGCCCGCCGAGGAGTTGGACTCGGGTGACCTCGAAGCGCCAGCGGGTGCGGGACATCGCGGGCAGCAGCACCAGGGCGACCCAGATCGGCGGCAGGAAGGGCAGCACCTGCCAGGGCTGGATCTCCTCGGGCCGGAAGAACAGCATGATCAGGGCGGGCAGCGGCACGGCGAAGACGTTCACCGCACTGGTGAGGTAGCCGAGGATGCCGTTCCAGAAGCAGAGCCGGGCGGAGCGCGGCAGCGGTCCCTGGCGGAAGTCCGGGTCGCGGACGAGGGCCAGGGAGCCGAGGCACCAGCGGTACTGCTGGCTGATGAAGGCGGGCAGGCCGGTGGGCGACATGCCCTTGGCGACCAGCGCGGGCACGTAGCGGGTGGCCCAGCCGGCGCGGGCGAGGGCGAGGCCGGTGTAGAGGTCCTCGCTGTGGTCGATCTCGGCGAAGCCGCCGATCCGCTGCAGCGCGGCGCGGCGGTAGAGGGCGTTGGTGCCGCAGCAGACGGTGCCGTCCTGCGCGTCGCGGGAGGGCTGGATCCAGCGGTAGAAGATCTCCTGGGTGGCTCCCGCGGCGCGTTCGAGCCAGGACATGTCCGCGTCCGTGTCGAAGCACTGCGGGCTCTGCACGATGCCGACCCCGGGGTGGTCGAGGTAGGGCACCAGGTGGTGCAGGAAGTCGGGGCGGGGGCAGAAGTCGGCGTCCAGGACGGCGATGATCTCGCCGGTGCCCTCGGCCAGGCCGTGGTTGAGGTTGCCGGCCTTCTTGAAGCGGCCCCGGTCGGGGCGGGCGCGGTACCGGAAGCCGTAGGACTCGGCGAGGTCGCGCACCTCGGGGCGGTCGGCGTCGTCGAGGACCAGGACGGTCAGCTCGCCGGGCCAGTGGACGGCCGCGGTGTGGCGGTAGGCGTTGTCGAGGACGGCGAGCGGTTCGCCGGCGGTGGGCAGCAGCAGGTCCACGCTCGGGTGGCGGGCGGGCTGCCAGGCGCGCAGCAGCAGGTCGTGCGAGTCGCGGGTGAAGCGGCGGGCGCGCTGGCCGTCGGTGAGCGAGAGCAGCCAGGTGGCCGCGTTGAGCACGGTGAGCACCAGGAACGGCCAGAGCAGCGGCTTGCTGAGGGCGAACAGGCCGAGCGTGGCGGTGGCTCCCGCGTAGGAGAGGGTGGCGCAGAGCAGCACCCAGCGGCGCTGCGGGCCGAAGTACCAGTAGAGCTCCTCGTCGTCGGGCGGGCTGGGCAGGCGCAGGTCGGGGTCCGCGGGTGTCCGGCGCGGACCGGCGTCGGGTGCGGGCATGGCGGTGCCATGGAGTACGGGCATGCGGAAGTGGCCCCCCTGGGCATCGGACGGTACGTGGCCGTTCGCCCCCAGCCTCTCACATTGGCCTAGACCAATCGTGAACGAGGTATGACATCTCCGCGTCGCCCCAGCTCAGTGACTTGACGCCGCCTCACCTGCCGGAGCGGGTCGAGCGCCACTGAACCGAACGCCGGGCGCGGCCCGTTCGAGCGGGTCGCGCCCGGCGCTCGAGATCGGGCGGGGCGGGGCGGTGTCAGGCGGTCCCGAGCTCCTTGACCAGGTGCGCGAACCGCAGGTCCGGCCGCAGCGGGATGCCGTAGCGCTCGTCGCCGTACGGGAAGGGACTGAACTCGCCGGTGCGCCGGAAGCCGCGCCGCTCGTACCAGGCGATCAGCTCGGCGCGCTGCTCGATCACCGCCATCTCCATCGCGCCGACGCCCCACTCCTCGCCGGCCAGCCGCTCGGCCTCGGCCAGCACCGCGCGGCCGACCCCGCCGCCCTGCAGACCGGGGCGCACCGAGAACATGCCGAAGTACGCCCGCTCGCCACGCCGCTCCAGCTGGCAGCAGGCCAGCAGCTCACCGTCCCGCTCGGCCAGCAGCACCAGCCCCTCGGGGTGGCCGACGGCCTCGGCCACCGCCGTGGCGTCGGTCCGCTGCCCGCCCAGCAGGTCGGCCTCGGTGGTCCACCCGGCCCGGCTGGAGTCGCCGCGGTAGGCGGACTCGACCAGCTCGACCAGGGCCGGGACGTCGGCGGGCGTGGCGGGGCGGAAGACGGGCTCCCCACCAGGCCGGGCGGTGTCGGGTGCGGTCTCGATCATGGCTGGTCCTTTCCTCCGTGCCGGGGCCGCCCGTGCCGGCCGGCCCGCGGGCATCGTGTCACAGCGCACCGGCCACCCCCGGGCCCGGGACCGCCGGCGTCGACCCGTCCCGGGCGCCGTCGCGCCGGCCGCCGTCGCCCCGGCCGCCGAGGGGGCCGCCCGGGCTTCCACCCGGGAGCGGTCGTCGCCCTCCGGATCGCCCCGGCCCCCGCGCTGTCGGCGCGACGGGGGCACGGCCGATCGCCGTCCTGGCCGGAGACCGCGGTGCGCCCCGCGTCCGGCCGTTCCACGGCTACGGCCGGGAGGCCGTGGCGCCGCTTCGGCGGACGCGGGTGGTGGTGCGCTCGTAGAGCCGGGTGCCGACGGTCCGCCACAGCAGGCGCGCGGGGGCGGGCATGTGCCCCAGGAACAGCTGCCGTTCCTGGGCGGTCGCGTCCTCGAGGATCGCGCCCAGGAAGATCAGGAGCTTGGACTTGGGGACGCTGCGACGTCCGCGCTCACCGACCTCGGACCACTCCGCCGCGGTGATGTGCTCCGCCATCAGGGGCAGGAGGTGCTCCTCCTCGTCGTCCATGTGGGCGACGGCGTGCCGGTCGAGTTCACGCAGGGCCTCGGCGAGTTGCCGGGCGGTGTCGCGGTCGGCCCGGCTGCGCCACCGGCGGGACAGGCCGGTGGCCGCACCGAGCGCACCGGCGACGGCCTCGTGCTGCTCGGTCATGCGGGCGACGACGCCGTCGCCGGGGCCGGCGCGCTCGCGCAGTTTCGGCCACAGCAGGTCGTCCTCGCCCTCGTGGTGCTCACCGAGAGCGCCGAGGACCAGGTCGAGGTGGTCGGCGAGCGTGGCGGTGCGCCGCCGGTCGCCCGGGTCGGCGGCTTCGACCAGGTCGGCCAGGAGGGGTATCTCCCGGCGGAAGACGCGGTGCAGGACGACCATCTCCTGCGGGTCCAGGCGGTCGGTGACGGGGGGCAGGCCGGCGGCGGGCATCCGGGTCCACTTCGGTGAGGCGACGGTGATCATTCGGAGGAACCCGCAGCCTAGTGGCCCCGGCCGGGCCGCCGGCCACCGGGGCGCCCGCGTGGGACCGGGCGCCCCGCGCTTCGGCGTCCGGCCCCCGGCCCCCGGCACCCGGCACCCGGCACCCGGCACCCGGCACCCGGTGAGGACGCGGCGCAAGCTCCCAGGACGGAGCCCGGTTGACGGAGCCCGCAGCACGGCGGGCGGCTCGCCCGCGACCGTCCCGGCGGGGCGCGCGGCCGCCTGCGGGCGGCACGCGGGCCCCCGGGGTCCGGACGCCGGGTCCGGCGCCCGCGGCCCGTCGCGACGGGAACCCGGTCACGGCGGGGCGAGCCGGTCCGGGCAGACCCCTCCGCGCCACCCCCGTCCCCCGCCGTGCCCCGCCGTCCGGCCACCGTCATGCCGCCGGGGTACGGCGCTCGCCCCCTGCGGACGCCGGCGACGCCGGGGCGGGGCGGCGTGAGGTCATGGCCTGCCATTCGCGGGGCGACATGCCGTACGTGGTGCGGAAGGAGCGGCTGAAGTGGGAGGGGCTCGCGAAGCCCCAGCGGTGGGCCACGCCCGAGATGGTCGGTGCCGTCCTGGCCGGGCGGGACAGTTCGCGCCGGCAGCGTTCCAGTCGCTGGCGCTGGACCCAGCGGTTGACCGTCGTCCCCTGGGTGTTGAACAGCTTGTGCAGGTAGCGCACCGAGATGTGGTGCGCCTGGGCGATCCGGGCGGGCGAGAGGTCGGGGTCGCCCAGGTGGCGCAGCACGTAGTCCTCGATCCGGGCGAGCATGCTCCGCGTGCCCTCGGCCGGCCGGCGGGCCGGCAGTCCCCGGCGCTCGTGGACCAGTGCCGCCAGGAGGTCGGCGGCGGTCAGGGCGAGCCGGTGTGCGGTGCCCGGGTCGAGGTCCGCCGGCTGTGCCGCGAGCTGCTTCAGGTAGCCGGCGACGAGCCCGGCGGTTCCCGACCCGCCGTCGAAGGCCGTGCCCGTGACGGTGCGCAGCTCGTCGTCCGTCACCCCGAGCGCCGCCTTGGGCAGCCGGAACGCGGTGAAGCGGAAGTGTTCACGGTGTTCCCGCAGGTAGGGGCGGCCCGCGTCGGCGAGGGTGAAGCCGCCCGGGCCCACCAGTGCCTGTCGGCCGTCCTGGGTGAGCCGGGCGGTGCCGTGGTGCTGGAGGGTGACCGTCAGGAACTCGGCGCCGCCCTGGGAGATGCGGCGCCGGCTGCGGGACACGGTCTGCGGGCCGGCCTCGACCTCGGCGATCCGGAGCCGGCCGAGCTGGCGGCTGGTGATCGTCCCGACCGGGGAGACGTCCTGGTGCGCGATCAGGTCGAGCGGGACGAACGTGCCGGACACCAGTGCGCGCCAGTGGCCGGCACGGTCGCGGGGCGACGCCGTGGCGGGGGCGGGTTCGGGCAGGGTGACGGACATGGAGGCTCCGGGAGCTGTGCGGGCGGTTCTTCCCCTCCACTCTCGGACGCGTCGGCGCCTGGGCCATCCGTCACATGACTTGCGTCGTCACCCGCCCGGACCGGCGCCGTCCTCCCGCTCCACCACGTCGCGCAGCTGCCCACGCGACGTCACGCCGAGGACCGGGAAAGCCTGGTAGAGGTGGGTCCCGACGGTCCTGGGCGACAGGAACAGGCGCTGGCCGATCTGCCGGTTCGTCAGGCCCTGCGCGGCGAGTCGGACGATGCGCTGCCGCTGCGGGGTCAGCGAGCGCAGTGCGCTGTCCCGGGCGGCGTCGACGCTGATGCCGGCCGCCCGCAGTTCGGCCTCGGCGCGCTGCGTCCAGTGGACGGCGCCCAGACCGCCGAAGATCTCGCGGGCCTTCGTCAGGGCCGCGCGGGCGTCCGCGATCTGCCGCTGCCGCCGCAGCCACTCGCCGTACTCCAGCCAGACCTGGCCGCGTTCGAACGGCCAGCGCTGTCCGGCCGGGTCCTCCAGCGCTTCGCGGAAGTGCGTACCGGCCGCGTCCGGTTCGGCCAGCAGCGCGGTGGCCCGGAGCAGGATCTGTCGCAGCCGCGCCGACGCTCCCGCGCCGACGGCGGCGGTCACCTCCTCCAGGGCGGCCCTCGCCTGGTCGGCGTGACCGGTGAGGACGGCGGCCGCCGCGTGGTCGGCGACCGCGTAGCAGGACAGGTGGTAGTGCACCGGTGCCCCCGAGCCGCTGAAGAGGGAGCTCGTGTGCCGGTGGGCGGCGTGGTGGTCGCCGAGGGCGGTGGCGGCGAGGGCGGCGGCGCGGCCGGCCCGGACCACCGTGGCGAGTGCTCGGGCCGGCTCGGTGACGGCCAGCGCCGCCGAGGCGTGGCGCAGCGCCGTCTCCGGCTCGCCGGTCACGGCGCACACGGTGGCGAGCGCGGTGAGCGCCCGTACCGAGCCGAGGTTGCGGTGTCCGGCCAGGAAGCGTGCGGCGAGCCGCTCGACGCCGAGGCGTGCGTCGGCCCAGCGGCCGCAGTCGATGTTGGCCCAGGCCAGCTCCACGGCGGTCATCCCCGCGTGGAAGTCGGCCGCGTCCTCCCACTGCGGGTTGACCACCTCCCCGAGCAGGCTGACCGCCGTTTCGGTCTCGTCCATCAGCATGCCGAGGACTCCGAGGGTGTGGGTCTCGGTCGGGAGGAGGCCGGGCTTGGCGGTGAGCGAGGGCAGCTGGGCCCGCACGGTGTTCCCGTGGACGAAGGGGTCGGTGACGCCGATGTCCCACAGGTGGAAAGGCCGGGCGACGGCATCGTCGTCCTGCGCCGCGCGGGCCGCGAGCACCGGCCGGATGCGCTCCCGCTGCGCGGGCATGCCGGAGTGGTACACGATCCCGGTCGCGATCGTGGACACGTCCTCGGTGAGCTGCGGCACGGGCAGCGGCTCCTCGCCGACGACGAGCGCGAACGCCCGCTCCAGGCGCAGCACCAGCATGGCGATCAGGCCGTTCAGGGCGCTGATCCAGCTGGTGGCGGCCGGGTCGGAGGCGAGGTGGGACGCCTCGGCGCCCAGGGTCTCGGCCCGGTCCAGGTCCCCGACCAGGACGGCGGCGTAGGCCGCGGTCGACAGCAGCCTGGCCCGTTCGTCCGCGTCGGGGTGGAGCTGGGCGGCCCGTTCCAGCCCGGCCAGGGCCTCGGCGACGGCGCCGCGGCCGAAGGTGCGCATGGCGGTGGCTTCCAGGGCCGCGGCGACCGCGCTGTCGGGGGCCACCGTCGCCGCCGACAGCTGCCAGGCCTGACGGTCGGGGTCGCCGCCGAGCGCGGACGCCAGGGCCAGGTGCGCCCGCCGCCGCTCGGCGAAGGGCGCGCCGCCGTAGACGGCGGAACGGACCAAGGGGTGGCGGAACTCGACCCGGTCGGCCCGTACGTGCACCAGGCCCGCCTGCTCGGCCGGCAGCCACACCTCCGGGTCCGAGCCCGTCGGCAGTGCCGCCAGGACGACCGACAGGGCCGCGCCCTCCGCCGCGGCCGCGATCAGCAGTGCCTCACGGGTGGCCTGCGGCAGTCCCCCCGCCTGGGCGGCGAAGGTCTCCTCCAGCAGGTCGGTGAGCGGCACGGGCCCCACGGGCGGGAGCCGGCCGTCCCGGGCGGCCTGCCGGGCGAGTTCGATGAGGGCGAGCGGGTTGCCGGCCGCGGCCGCCAGGACCTGGCGCCGGGTCAGGCCGACGGGCGGCTCGGGCTGGGCGCCGAGCAGTTCCTCCGCTTCGGCCGGGGACAGCGGAGCCACCACCAGCTGGGTCACCGTGGGGTCGAGCCAGTCGGGCCGACGGGTGCCGCGCACCGCGACGACCAGCCCGATCGACTCGCCCGTGAGCCGCCGGGCGAGGAAGCCCAGGACCTGGCAGGTGCCGCGGTCGAGCCACTGGGCGTCGTCGACGGCGAGCAGCACCCGGCGCGCGGAGGCGAGCTGCGAGACCAGGGTCAGCACGGCCAGGCTCAGCATCATCGGGTCCGGCGGGGCGGGGTCGTCGCCGAGGCCGAAGGCGCCCAGCAGGGCCGCCCTCTGGCGGGCGGGCAGACCGTCGGCCGCGCCGTCGAGGACCGGCAGCAGGAGCTGGTGGAGGCCGGCGAACGCGAGCTCGCTCTCGGCGACGCTGCCCCGCACCCGCAGGACGAGGGAGCCTTCGCGTTCCGCCTCCTCGACCGCGGTGTCCAGCAGCAGGGTCTTGCCCACCCCCGCCTCCCCGAGCAGGAGAGCTGCGGGCGACACCGATCGGGGGGAGAGCGCTTCGGCGATGACCGCCCGCTCCCGTTGACGACCGATCACCATGAAGATCCTGAGACTCCGTTCCGAACCGGGACCGTCGGCCGTTCGGTGGAACGGACGAGGTACGTGACCGCCGGAGCATATCCGCTGCTCGGCCGGGGTGCGGCACGGGCGGCGGCGCAGGGGAGGACGGGGCGGCGGCGCGCGGGACGACGGGGGCGGCGGCACCGGGACCGCCACCGCACCGGCCGCGTCGGCTCCCGAGGGTGCCGCCGACGGGGCGGGCGGGCAGGTGGCGGCAGGAGCGTCGCCGACACCGTGGACGCCTACCGCACCGGCCTCCGGCGGTCCCCTGCGGCACCACCTGCCGAACCCCGCCGAATCCCGCCGAATCCCGCCGGATCCCGCCGAACCGCACCGACGCCACCCGGATCCACCGAGCGTCCGTCACGGGAGGGTCTGCTCGGACCAGATGACCTTGCCGCCCGCCTCGTAGCGGGTGCCCCAGCGGTGGGCCAGCTGGGCGACCAGGAAGATGCCCCGGCCGCCCTCGTCGGTGGTGGCGGCCCAGCGCAGGTGGGGGGCGGTGCTGCTGCCGTCGGAGACCTCGCAGACCAACTCGGCGCCGTCGCGCAGCAGCCGGACCCGGACGGGCGGCGCCCCGTAGCGGATGGCGTTGGTGATCAGCTCGCTGAGGATCAGCTCGGCGCCGAAGGCGACCTCCTCCAGCCCCCAGTCGTCGAGCTGCTCGACGCAGGCCGAGCGGACCCGTGAGACCGCCGCCGGGTCGATCGGGACGTCCCACTCGGCCACCTGGTCCGGTGCGAGCCGGGCGGTGCCGGCGACCAGCAGGGCGACGTCGTCCGCCGGGTGGGGCGCCAGCACCGCCCGGGTGACGGCTTCGCAGAGCTCGTCCGGGGAGCGGTCGGCGCCGCCGGTCAGGGCGGATCGCAGCCGCTCCAGGCCGTGGTCGAGGTCGTGGTCGCGGTCCTCGAGCAGGCCGTCCGTGAAGAGCACCAGCCGGGAGCCCTCCGCGATGGGCAGTTCGGCGGTCTCGAAGGGGTGGCCGCCCACGCCGAGCGGCGGGGAGGCCGGGACCTCCGGGTACTCCACCGTGCCGTCGGGGCCGACCAGGGCGGGCCCGAGGTGTCCGGCCCGGGCGAGGGTGCAGATCCCGGAGGTCGGATCGTAGACCGCGTAGAGGCAGGTCGAGCCGGTGATCGCGGTGGCGCCGGCCTCCTCGTCCAGCTGGGAGACCAGCTCGTCGAGCCGGCCCAGCACCTCGTCCGGCGGGAGGTCGAGGGCCGAGAAGTTGCGGATCGCGGTGCGCAGCCGGCCCATGGCCACCGCCGCGGCGATGCCGTGGCCGACCACGTCGCCGACCACCAGGGCGGTCCGCAGACCGGGCAGGGCGATCACGTCGAACCAGTCGCCGCCGACGCCGGCGTGGGCCGGCAGGTAGCGGTAGGCCAGGTCGAGGGCGGTGCGCGGGGGCAGGTGGCGCGGCAGCAGGCTGTGCTGCAGGGCCACCGCCGTGCCGTGCTCGCGGGTGTAGCGGCGGGCGTTGTCGATGGAGACGGCGGCCCGGGCCGCCAGCTCTTCGGCGAGCAGCAGGTCGTCGGGTCCGAAGGGCGGACTGTCGGCGGTGCGGCGGAACTCCACCAGACCCAGGGCGACGGCGCGCACCAGCAGCGGCGCGGCGATCACCGAGGGCTCGCCGGCGGAGTCCAGGACGGCGCGGCCGCCCTCCAGGCAGCGCGCCTGTGCGCTGCCCTCCGCCAGGGTGACGCTGCCGCCCGCCGGTTCGCCGTCGGGCCCGCCGCGCAGGGCGGCGCGCCGCAGCTCCGGTTCGGCGCCGTCCGGTTCCTCGCCGCGGGTGACGGCCTCCAGGAGGTCGACGGCGACGGTGTCGGCGAAGCGTCCGACGGCCACGTCGGCGAGTTCCTCCGAGGTGCGGGTCATGTCCAGGGTCCGGCCGATCCGCATGCCCGCCTCGTACAGCAGCCGCTGCCGCTGCCCGGCGGCGGCCACCCGGTCGGTGAGCT
The DNA here is from genome assembly GCF_055585785.1 of Kitasatospora sp. NPDC053308. Taxonomy (NCBI): domain Bacteria; kingdom Bacillati; phylum Actinomycetota; class Actinomycetes; order Kitasatosporales; family Streptomycetaceae; genus Kitasatospora; species Kitasatospora sp. NPDC053308. The sequence continues at coordinate 36,522 of NZ_JBVJJY010000011.1, forward strand.
GGTGCAGTTCGGTGGAGTCCCGCAGCGTCACCACGCTGCCGGGCTGTCCGCCGTACGGGGCCGTCGGGCGCTTGTTGACCGCCAGCGACCGGTCGCCGGCCTGGTGGACGCCGTCCGTGACCTCGTCGGCCGAGGCGAGCAGCGCGACGGTCTCCGGGTCGAGCCCCAGCTCGGCGACGGGCTTGTGCTCGGCGTCGGGCGGGAGGTCGAGCAGTCGGCGCGCCTCGTCGTTGGCCAGCAGCAGGCGGCCGTCCGCGCTGATGATCAGGACCCCTTCGCGCACGGCGTGCAGCACGGCGTCGTGGTGCTCGTACATCCGGGCCAGCTCGGTGGGGCCCAGCCCGCGGGTCTGGCGCAGCAGCCGGCGCGAGGCGAGCACGGTGGCGACCGCGGACAGCGCGACGGCGGCCGCGGCACCGCCGAGCAGCACCGGCAGGTTGGCACCGACCACCGAGTTGACCCTGCCGACGGTGAAGTTGACCGCGACCACGGCCTTCGGCCTGCCGTCCGGGCCGAAGACCGGCACGGCGGTGGCGATCGAGCGGTAGTCGGGCTGGTCGAGGTCGAAGGTGACGGTCTGCCCGGCGAGCAGCTTGGGCAGGACGTCCCGCGCGACCGAGGGCGGCGGCGAGTAGGGCTTGCCGACGTAGTCCGGGTACGGAGAGGTCAGTTGGACGAAGGAGGTGTTGAAGACGACGATCGAGTCCACACCGGTCGCCCGGCGCACCGCCTCGGCCTGCGGCTGCAGGACGGCCGAGGGGTCGGGGCCGTCGATCGCCTGGACCAGGCCGGGTGCGTGGGCGAAGGACTCGGCGACCCCGCGGGTCACCTGCCGGGCGTTGCCGACGGTGCTGGAGCGGGCCTGGAGCACCATCGCGATGACGGCGGTCGCCACCAGGAGCAGCACGATCACCAGCTCCACCGCCAGCACCCGGCCGGCCAGGCTGCGCGTGGTCAGCAGCGAGCGCAGCCGACCGGCCTCCGGTGGCCCCGGCGCTCCGGGATCGAGGGGCGACGAGGACGGCCGCCTGCGTCTGAGCACACCCCATCTTTAACGTCCGCGCCCACGCGCGCGCAAGCAGCGCGCAGGTGGCGCGCACCGCGGATCCCGAGGTCAGGCCGGGCGCCGCGGGGGCCGCGGCGGGCCGCACCGTCCTCTCATACCCGGACGGCGTCCCGCCGGCCGGGCGTCGAGCGGCGCCGCCCCCGGCCGGAGACCGGGGGCGGCGGGTGAACGAGGTCCGCTCCCCTCTCAGCCCTCGATCCGGTGCTGGGCCCAGAAGGAGGTCAGGTCCACCGTCGTGGCGGCCTGGGCCGCCGCCTTGAACTCCGCGGTGGTGGAGACGCCGTACCAGTGCGCCTGCGCGTAGCCGCGCAGCAGGGTGGTCATCGCGCTGTCGCCGATGGTCCGGCGCAGGTCGTGCAGGGCGCACTTGCCGTAGCCGTAGACGACCGTGGAGTAGCGGGAGGAGTTGGCGTCCCAGTAGGCCATGGAGTCGGTGATCTTCTCCGCCGAGGAGGCCCAGGAGACGCTGTTCCAGCAGCCGTTGCCGGTCTTGCCGAGGGCGAGGTCGGTGGCGTAGTCGGTGAAGGCCTCGTCCAGCCAGGGGGCGTTGTACTCGTCGTCGCCGACGATGCCGTACCACCACTGGTGGCCGATCTCGTGGGTGAGCGCGGTGGTGCTGACCAGGTCGAGCACGAAGCCCGGGTACTCCATGCCGCCGAACCAGAAGTTGTTGTCGATCACCGCGTCCAGTTCGCCGTACGGGTAGGCGCCGAAGCGCTGGGCGTGCGCGTCGACGGCCGACGTCGCGGTGGAGAGCATCGACTTCGCGTCCGTGCTGCTGATCCCCGCCACCGCGTAGACGTTGACCTTCACCCCGGCCGCGGAGGTGCCGGAGATCCTGGTGAACGGCCCGGCGCCCCAGGCGAAGTCGCGCACCTTGCTGGCGGTCGCCCTGGTGACGGTCCGGCCGGCCGCGCCGGGGGTGTCCACCGAGGTGCCGGTCGCGGGCACCAGCAGTCCGCTCGGGTGGTCCAGGGTGACGGTGAAGTCCGCGGCCACCGAGTAGAAGGACTCGCCGTTGTTGGTGTACGGGTCGAGGTGCCAGCCGGCCCCGTCGCGGACCGCCAGGACGGGCAGGGCGTTGCCGAGGAAGTTGTACGCGCCGTCGTGGCCGAAGCGGTCGGCGCCGCTGGGGACGGTGATGGCGAGGTCGAAGCCGACCGTGCCGCTCTGCCCCTGGGCGAGCGGCGCCGGCAGGGTGACCTTGAGCGCGGTGCAGTTCACCGTGAGCGGGGAGGGCGTGCCGCCGGTCACGTTGGTCACCGTGATCGGGGTGCTGGGGCAGCTGCCGTGCCAGTTGTCCCAGAGCCGGAGGTAGACCTCGTTCAGCGGGCTCGGCGAGGCGTTGCTGAAGGTCACGCTCTCGTGCCCGGTCCAACTGCCGCCGGAGGCGTCGCTGGTGAGGTCGACGGTGTACCCGGGCGCGGCCGGGGTGCGGGTCGGGTCGCCGGGCTGGGGCGGGGTGGTGCCGCCGGAGACGTCCAGGGTGATGTCGTCCAGCACGAAGCTGGTCTGCAGGCTGGAGTCCTCCACGCCGGTGAAGGAGAGCGTCCCGCTCTGGCCGGCGAGGGCGGAGACGTCGAGCGTCTTGTGCACGTACCCCGCCTGGGCGTCCAGGTTGGAGTAGGTGGCCAGGGTGGTGGAGCCCAACCTGACGGTCAGCTTGTCGTACTGAGTACTGGTGGTCGTCTCCGCGGTGTCGACGTGCAGCCAGAACCCGAGCGTCGCGGTGCCGCACCCGGCGGGGAGGGTGAGGGACTGGGAGAGCGCGTCGGTGTGCGTCGAGCCGTAGCCGTCGAGCCAGGCGTAGGAGCTGCCGGAGTGCGCGCTCTGGCCGCTGTCGGCGGTGATCGCACCGCTCGGCGCCGTCCAGGGCGAACTGCCGGACTCGAAGCCGCCGTTGGAGACGACCTGGGTGGGTGTGCAGTCCGCGGCGCTCGCCACATTGGGGGTGGCGAGCGCCGCGAGGCCGGCCGCCGCGAACAGGGCGGCACCGGTCAGGGCGTGCAGGAGTCTTCTCATCGGAACCTCTCGTGGGGAGCGGGCCGGAAGCAGCAGCGTGACAGCAAACCCGCACCCTTGAAAAGGTCATGACACCAAAGCGGCACCCCGACGGGCCCGAGCCGACACCCGTCCGGGCCTCAGCGCGGGTCGACCAGCTCCGGGGCGAAGACCGTGCCGAGCGGCTCCGGACCGATGTACTGCTGGCAGTTGCACGGCCGCGCCTCGTACTGCAGCGGGCGGCGGTCGGCGTCCCAGGCCGTCGGGGCCTCGACCTCCTCGTGGCACCGGCCCTGCTTGTCGTGCTTGGCCAGGTGGTGTGTGCAGCCGCAGATCGGCTCGGGCGGGCGGTTCGCCGCCTCCAGCGCCGCGTGCTGCCGCTCGGTGGCGGCGAGCAGCTCCATCTTCCGCTCGTGCCGCACCTTCAGCGCCTGCCGGGCGTCCTTGACGATCCATCCGCTGCCGTACAGGACGGCCGGCAGAACCCACCACATGCTGAGCAGATGATCCACTGAACGAACTCCCCCGATCGGACCGACACCGGTCCCCACACCGACCGCTGATCATACTGCTGACCAGCACGTACCGACCCCGCCGGGTCAGGCCGCGGCGGCCGGCGGCCGGCTCAGCGGATGACCGGGAGCACCGCCGCCGTGCCGCGCCCGGTCGCCGCCTCGATGAAGGCCACCGGGTCGGCGACCTCCGCCAACAGGGCGCTGGTCGCCCGCAGCGCCCCGTCGGCGGGCGGCGGGCCGCCCACCGCCGCGACCAGGTCCAGCAGGTGGACCGTCGCCTCCATCAGCGCCACCTCGCCCAGCGCGCCGACCGTCACGCTGCCGAGCAACGGGTGCGCCACCACCGTCCCCGGCGGCAGGTCGTCCATCGCCGCCAGGCCCGCGGGGCCCTCGACCCCGAACCGGGCGATCAGCACCGCCGGGCCGGCCTCCTCGGCGGTCCGCCTCGCCGTCTCGGCGATCTCCCCGGCGGCCGTGTGCGCCAGGCCCCCGGGCCGGTTGTAGGCGCGCAGGACCGCGGCGCCCGTGGCCAGTTCGGCCGGCCCGTCCAGGACGGCCGCGCGCAGCCCCGCGAACATCTCCGGCACCGGCGCCACGTGCGCGTACAGGTCCCGGACGGTCCACCCGGGCAGCCGCGTCGGCCGCCGCCAGTCCGCGGCCTCCAGCGCCGCGCCGCGCTCCGCCCAGGAGCCCCAGGCCTCGGCCAACAGGACTCGCACCCGGTCGTCCTGACTGCGCATCGGTCCTCCTCGGGACGGTCACCGGCGGGACGGTCACCGGCGGGTCGGGCCCACGCTACCCGGCGCCGGAGCCGAAAACCCCTTGCCGCCACCGCCCGCGGACCGCCAGGATCGCCCCATGACCGACGCCCCCGCCCGCCCGCTGCCCGTGACCGTCGCCGCCCGACCGGCCGCGGTCCAGCAGCAGCCCGGCCGCCCCCGGAGGCCCGACGCCGCACGCGCGTGAGGGCCGCGCTGGTCGCGGGGCTGCTCGCCGGGTACGGCGTCGCCGTCCCGGTGGGGGCCGTCGGGGCCTACGTCGTCGCGCTCACCGCGCGGACCTCGCTGCGCACCGGCGTCTGCGCCGCCCTCGGCGTGGCCGCCGCGGACGGACTGTACGCGCTGGTCGCGGCGATCGGCGGCGGCGGGCTCGCGCCCCTGCTCGAACCGGTCGCCGGACCGCTGCGGATCGGCTCCGCCCTGGTCCTGCTCGCCCTGGCAGCCCGCACCGCGCACACCGCGCTGCGCCGCCGGGCCGGAGCCGCCGCGGCGGCCGAGGAGGCCCCTCCCACCCCCGGCCGGGCCTTCCTCACCCTGTTCGGGATCACCCTGCTGAACCCGCTCACCGTGCTCTACTTCGCCGCCCTCGTGCTCGGCGGCGGCGGCCGGGACGCCGCGACCTCCGGCACCCTCGCCCGGGCGGTGTTCGCCGCCGCCGCGTTCGCCGCCTCCGCCGGCTGGCAGCTGCTGCTCGCCTCGGGCGGGGCCCTGCTGGGCCGGGCCCTGACCGGCCCGCCCGGGCGACTACTCACCGCACTCGGCTCCTCGGCCCTGGTCGCCTGGCTCGCGGTCCGGCAGTTGGTCGCCTGACCGTTGCCGGTCTCCTGACCAGCGCAAGCGTTGCCGTGACCGATCGGTGGTGGCTCGCCCGTTTATGCCCGATTCCTACCTTGTATCCTGGTCGTGTATCCGCTGAGTGACATCCGTCGGGAACACCCGTCGGGAACACCCCCTGCCAGGCGGCGATCCGGAGGAGTGCGGACATGGTCGAGCGGGACGGCACCGAGAAGCGGGGCCGGCTGAGCCGGCCGCAGGTGCTGGCGGCCGCCGTGGCGCTGGTCGACCGCGAGGGCCTGGGCGCCCTGACCATGCGCAGGCTGGCCGCCGAACTCGGCGTCGAGTCGATGGCCCTCTACCGCTACACGCCGGGCAAGGAGGCCCTGCTCGACGGCCTGACCGAGGCCTACTTCACCGAGGTCAACGACCGACTGCGGAGCAGCGCCGCGAACGGCCCGCGCCCGCCCGAGCCGCACCATCCCGAACGGCGCCGGCCCGAGCCGCGCCAGCCCGAGTGGCGGCAGGAACTGCGCCGGATCGCCCGGGCGTTCGCCGAAGTCGCGCACGCCCACCCCGAGATCCTCTCGCTGGTCGCGACCCGGCCGCTGACCGTCCCGGTGACGCGGCGACCGGCGCCGGTGCTCGAACTCACCGAGCACATCCTCGCGGTGCTCGGCCGGGCCGGGTTCGACGACCCGACCGCGCTGACCGTCTACCGCGCCTTCGTCGCCTGGAACCTCGGCTGCCTGCTGGTCGACAAGCGCCAGGTGGTCGACAACCCGGAGGAGCCGGACCCGGCCCTGCGGCTGGGCCTGCACCGACTGCCCGCCGCCGAGTACCCGCGGCTGCGCGCCCTGGTGCCCCGCTTCGCCGACTTCGACGACGACGACGAGATGCTGCGCGGCCTCGACAGCCTGCTGGACGGGATGCCGCAGCCTCCCCTTGACGCCTTCTACGGCGGCGACGCATCCTGAGGATACGAGGTACACGTCGGACATATCCTCTGACAACGGCGCCGCGAGCGAGCCGTCGGAGACCGCTCCGGTCCACACGCCGCCGGAACCGCTCCGGTCCCGCGCCGTCGGCGCCCGGGAAGAAGTCCCCATGTCCGCCGTTCCGAACGAACCATCCCCCGACGACGTCCTGCGCCTGCGCGTCACCGCCAAGGATCCGCAGACCCTGCGCGCCCTGCTGCGCGAAACCCGCTCCGACACCGGCGGACGCCCGCACGTCGAGGCGGACGGCAGCATCGGCGTCGACGTCTACGCCACGGTCGCCCAGGTGCCCGCCCTCGAACGCGAGGGCGTCACGGTCACCCGGATCGGCAACGCCAGCAAGGCCGGGCGCGCCGCGCAGGCCGAGGTCGGCAGCGGCGACGTGTTCGCCGCCGCCGACGCCGTCCCGCACGGCCTGGCCGCCAAGCTCGCCCGCTGACCAGGGAGGCCCGCCATGCCGTACCTGAACATCACCTCGGTCGAGTCCGCCGTGACCAGCCTGGCCACCGCCCACCCCGGCCTCACCCAGCTCATCACCCTGCCCGACACCACGTACGAGGGCCGCACCTCCCACGCGCTGAGGATCAGCACGCCCGCGGTGGCCCCCAAGGACTGCGTGATGATGATCGGCGGCGTGCACGCCCGCGAGTGGGGCAGCTGCGAGGTGCTCATCCACTTCGCCGCCGACCTCCTGGAGGCCTTCCAGGGCGGCACCGGCCTCGGCTACGGCGGCACCACCTTCACCGCCGACCAGGTCGAATCGCTGCTCCGCCGCCTGGACGTGGTCGTCTACCCGCTGGTCAACCCCGACGGCCGGAACCACAGCCAGACCGTCGCGCCGATGTGGCGCAAGAACCGCAACCCGGCCCACGCCGGCGGCGATCCGCACCCCGCCTGCATCGGGGTCGACCTCAACCGCAACTACGACTTCCTCTTCGACTTCGCCACCGCCTTCGACCCGAACGCCAACCCCCAGGTGTCGGCCGACCCGTGCGACCCGATGGTCTACTGCGGACCGAGCCCGTTCTCCGAAGCGGAGACGCGCAACGTCCGCTGGCTGCTGGACCAGCACCCGAGGACCAGGTGGTTCGTGGACGTCCACAGCTACGCGCAGGACATGCTCTACAACTGGGGCGACGACGACAACCAGTCGGTCGACCCGAGCATGAACTTCCGCAACCACCAGTACGACGGCAGGCGCGGGCTGCCGGGCGACCTCGCGTACGCCGAGTACATCCCCAAGGGCGACGAGGACACCGCCCGGCTGCTCGCCGAGGCGTTCTGCCGGGCCGTCGAGGGCGTGCGCGGCGTGCCGTACAAACCGATGACCGGGTTCCACCTGTACCCGACCAGCGGCACCGGCGACGACTACGTCTACGCCCGCCACTGCGTCAACCCCGACCGGGGCAAGGTGCTCGGCTTCACCGTCGAGTGGGGCAACGACGCGGCCCAGTCGCCCAACCCGTTCCACCCGCCGTGGGCGGAGATGGAGAAGATCGTCCTCGACGTGGACGCCGGGCTGGTCCAGTTCTGCCTGTCCACCGCCTGACCGACCCACCCCCGAACCGCCGCCCCCAGAACCGCAGTGCCCGACAGCAGGGCGCCCGCCGCGAGCCCTCGTGGCGGGCGCCCTGGGTGTGCACGGCGTGAGCACGGGGGCGAAAACGGGGGTGAAAACGGGGTCGAGCAGGACCGGACTGCTTCGATCCGCGGTGGTCGATCGCGTGTCGGGCTGCGGCAGGAGTGCGCCGGGGAGGGCTCGCCGTGTCACCCGGCATGCCGACCCCGGCGCTGTACGCCTACGAGGCACACGTACTTCGTATACGAGTCTGCGCGCGCTCCGAGGGGCTGGTCAAGGGCGGCCCCGGCGCCCGGCCCCGGTCAGATCCGGGCGCCGAGCATCCGCAGCACCAACTCGCCGTAGCGGCGGCCGAGTTCCTCGGGGGCCTCGGTCGAGCGGTCGGTGTACCAGCGGGAGACGTCGATGCCCAGCGAGGTCACCGCTCGGGCCGCCGTGCGCACCTCGGACACCTGGAACTCGCCGTTCGCCGCGCCCGCCTCGATCAGTGCGCTGACCTCGCGCTCGATGTCCAGCCGCAGCGCCGCGACCACCGCGTAGGCGTCCTCCGGCAGCGCGTGCAGCTCGTAGTTGACCACCCGGCCGACCGTCCGGGCCCGGGCGTGCCAGGCGGTGAACTCCTCGACCAACCGCCGCATCCGCTCCGCCGGGCCGCCGCCCCCGGCCACGGCCCGCCGGACCAGGGCCAGCGTCGCGGCGTGCCCGGCCTGGCTGATCTCGGCGAGCAGTGCGGCCTTGGACGGGTAGTGGATGTACAGCGCGGCCGGGCTCATCCCGGCGGCGGTGGCGATGTCCCGGGTGGTGGTGGCGTGGAAGCCGCGCTCCGCGAACGACTCGACGGCCGCCTGGAGCAGCCGGTACGCCGCCTCGGGGCGGGTGTCGGCGCCGGGCAGGGTGGGCCAGAGGTCGGCCATCGGGGTGCTGGTCATGGCGCCATCCTCCCAGAGATCGCGAACCGGAATTCGTACAGGTTTTCCTGTCGGGCCGTCCGCCGGCCCGCCCGGTCGCCCGCCCGGTCGCCCGGCCAACCCCTCCGCAGGGCCTCCGCCCCGCCGTCCGGCGGCCGGGGGGCGGGCTGTTGACAGGCTCCCGCACCGACACCATGCTGAGCAAGCGCTTAGTCAGCGATGGTAGTCGGATCCTCGCACGAAAGGCAGGACGCTCCGTGGTGCACTCCTTCAAGGGACGGGTGGCCGTCGTCACCGGATCGAGCCGGGGCATCGGTCTCGGCATCGCGCGCGAACTGGTCGACCGCGGCGCCAAGGTCTGCCTCACCGCCCGCAACCCCGAGCCGCTGGCCGAGGCCGTCCAGGACCTGGGCGGCCCCGAGAACGCCATCGCCGTCGCGGGCAAGGCCGACGACCCGGCGCACCAGGAGGAGGCGATCGCCCGCACCCTGGAGGCCTTCGGCCGACTCGACCACCTGGTCAACAACACCGGCATCAACCCGGTCTACGGGCCGGTCCTGGAGACCGACGAGGCCGCCGCCGCCAAGATCATCGCCGTCAACGTGCTCGGCCCGCTGGCCTGGACCCGTCGCGCCCACGCCGCGTGGATGGGCGAGCACGGCGGCTCGATCGTGAACGTCGCCTCGATCGCCGGCATCCGCGCCTCCGCCGGGATCGGCATGTACGGCGTGAGCAAGGCCGCGCTGATCCGGCTCACCACCGAGCTCGGCGCCGAACTCGGCCCGCAGGGCATCCGGGTCAACGCCGTCGCGCCCGCCGTGGTCAAGACCAAGTTCGCCGAGGCCCTGTACGAGGGCCGCGAGGAGCAGGTCGCCGCCGCCTACCCGCTCGGCCGCCTCGGCGTCCCCGAGGACGTCGCGGGCGCGGTCGCCTTCCTGCTCTCCCCGGACGCCGGCTGGATCACCGGGCAGACGCTCGTCGTCGACGGCGGCGTCACCCTCGGCGGTGGCATGTGACGGCCGCCGACTCCGCCGGGCAGCCCGCCGACCGGGGCGCCGGGCAGTTCTCCGGGCAGTTCGCCGGCCAGGGCGTCGTGGTCACCGGTGCCGGGCGCGGGATCGGGGCCGCGCTGGCCCGGGCATTCGCCACCGCCGGGGCCCGGGTGGTGGTCAACGACCTGGACGGCGGGGCGGCCGACGCCGTGGCCCGGGAGTTCGGCGGCACGGCGCTGCCCGGGGACGCCGCCTCCGCCGAGGGCCTGGCCGAGCTGGTCGGCGGCGCCCGGGAGGCGCTCGGCGAGATCGACCTCTGGTGCGCCAACGCGGGCGTCGCCCCCTCCGGCGGGGCCGACGCGCCGGCCGCCGCCTGGGCGACCGCCTGGGAGGTCAACGTCCTGGCGCACGTGCGGGCCGCCGAACTGCTGCTCCCCCGCTGGCTGGAACGCGGCGAGGGCCGCTTCCTCGCCACCGTCTCCGCCGCCGGGCTGCTCACCAGCCTCGGCTCCGCCCCGTACGCGGTCAGCAAGCACGGCGCGCTCGCCTTCGCCGAGTGGCTCGCCGCGACCTACCGCCACCGCGGGCTCAAGGTCCACGCGCTCTGCCCGCAGGGCGTGCGCACCGACATGCTCGCCTCGACCGGCGCCCTCGGCGAACTCATGCTCGCCCCGACCGCCCTGGAGCCCGAGGACGTCGCCGAGGCGACGCTCGCCGCGCTGGGCGAGGAGCGCTTCCTGATCCTGCCGCACCCCGAGGTGGCCGAGTACTACCGCGTGCGCGCCACCGAGCCGGAGCGCTGGCTCGGCGGGATGAACCGGCTGCAGCGGGAGCTGGAGAAGGGCGGCGCGCTGTGAGGGCCTGGCAGGTCGGCGAACTCGGCGAGCCGAGTGCGGTCATGCGGCTCGCCGAGGAGGTGCCGCGGCCGGCGCCCGGCCCGGGGCAGCTGCTGGTCCGGGTGCGGGCCGCCGCCGTCAACTTCCCGGACGCGCTGATGGTCCGCGGCCACTACCAGGTCCGCCCGCCGCTGCCGTTCACCCCCGGGGTGGAGCTGTGCGGCGAGGTGGCGGACGGGCCCCGGCGGGGCGAGCGGCTGATCGGCAACCCGGTGCTGCCGCACGGCGCCTTCGCCGAGTACGCGCTGCTGGACGCCGAGGCCGCGTTCCCCGCGCCCGAGGCACTGGACGACGCCGAGGCGGCGGCCCTGCACATCGGCTACCAGACCGCCTGGTTCGCCCTGCACCGCCGGGCCCGCCTGCGCGCGGGCGAGACCCTGCTGGTGCACGCGGCGGCCGGCGGGGTCGGCAGCGCGGCGGTCCAGCTCGGCCGGGCCGCCGGCGCCCGGGTGATCGCCGTGGTCGGTGGCGCGGCCAAGGCGGAGGCCGCCCGGGCACTCGGCGCCGACCTGGTGGTGGACCGGACGGAACGGGACTTCGTCGCCGCCGTCAAGGAGGCCACCGACGGGCGCGGCGCGGACGTGGTCTTCGACCCGGTCGGCGGCGACGCCTACACCGGCTCCACCCGGTGCATCGCCTTCGAGGGCCGGATCGTGGTGGTCGGCTTCGCCGCCGGGCAGATCCCCTCGCCGGCGCTCAACCACGCCCTGGTGAAGAACTACTCGATCCTGGGCCTGCACTGGGGCCTCTACAACGCCCACGACCCGCGCGCCGTCCGGGCCGCGCACGACGAGCTGACCAAGCTCGCCGACCAGGGCACCGTCCGGCCCCTGGTGAGCGCCCGGGTGCCGCTGGCCGGGGCGGCGGACGCCGTCCAACGGGTCGCCGACGGGCTGAGCACCGGACGGATCGCCGTCCTCGGCGACTGAGCGTCACCGGTCCTGCCACGCCCGGCGAAACCGGGTGCGGCAGGACCGTCGCCCTGCCACGATGCCGGGATGACATCCATTTCCGCAGCTCGTGACGCGCTGGAGGGGCTAGGGTCCGTCTTCAAACCCCCGCCTGCGTGGCGACGCCGGGGAACGCACCTCGCCGCGTTGTCGTCGGTCGCCAATGCTCCGCAGTGGCTCCCTCCTCCGCCTTGCGATGCACGCACCCCAACGCCGCCACGCCCGCCCTCCGGGCGGACGACGGGGGTTTGAAGACGGACCCTGGCCCTCGGGGACGGCTTCGGGGAGCGCTGGTTCCCCCTGTTCCGGTCGCCCCAGGAGGCGTTCCGGCAGATCCGGGACCGGCGGACGCCCGAGGAAGGACCCTGGCACTGGACCGACGACACCGCGATGGCGCTGTCGGTGTTCGGCGTCCTGACCGCCTTCGACGCGGTGCACCAGGAGCGGCTCGCCCAGGCCTTCGGCGCCACCTACCGGGCCGACCCGGGCCGCGGCTACGGGCACGGCATGCACCTGCTGCTGCCCGAACTCGCCGACGATCCGGCGAGTTGGCGCACCAGGGCGCGCGAGCTGTTCGACGGGCAGGGCAGTCTCGGCAACGGCGCGGCGATGCGGGTGGCCCCGCTCGGCGCCTGGTTCGCCGCGGACCTGGCCGAGGCGGCCGAGCAGGCGGCGCTGTCCGCCGAAGTCACCCACGCCCACCCGGAGGGCGTGGCGGGGGCGGTGGCCGTGGCCCTGGCGGCGGCCCTCGCCGCCCGCGGCCGGGCTCCCGTCCGTGCTGCCGCGGGAGCCGAGCTGCTGACCGAGGTGGCCGACCGCACCCCGGCGGGCGAGGTCCGCGACGGGCTGCGCCGGGCCGCCGAACTGCCCCCGGCCACCGAGCCGTGGCGCGCCGCCGACCTGTTGGGCAACGGGCAGCGGATCCGGGCGGCCGACACCGTCCCGTTCGCCCTGTGGTCCGCCGCCCACCACCTGGACAGCCTCACCGACGCCCTGTGGACCACCGCCGAGGGCCTGGGCGACGTGGACACCACCTGCGCCATCACCGGCAGCGTCGTCGCGGCCCGCACCGGCCTCGCCGACGTGCCCGAGGTGTGGCTCGCCTGCCGCGAACCGCTCCCGGACTGGGTCGCCCGCGCCGAGGCGGAGGCCACGGAAACGCCGTAGTCTTCGCAACAGCCCGGCCGTGGACCGTGGGACGGTCTCCGGACCGGGCGTGCGGGCGGAGGTCAGCGCCCGGCGGCGATGACCTCCAGGGCCGGGCGGGGCTCGCGGTCGAGCAGTGCGGCGAGGTCGCCCGGCCCGCCCGGCCCGGCCAGGAAGCCGTGGGCGATCGCCGAGTAGGTGCCCACCACCATCGGCACCTGGAAGTCCAGCGCGTCCGAGGCCGCCACGGCTGCCCGTGCCTCCTCCAGCCGGCCCGGGCGGTACTCGACGCCGAGGGCCGCGGCCACCTCCGCACCGCCCAAGGCCCGCTCCCCCACCAGCTCGTACGTCCGGCCCGCGTGCCCGGCGGGGGCCAGGGCCACGGTCGCCGCGACCTCGGCGAGGTCCGCCCGGGCCACCGCGGCCAGCCCGCCCTCGCCGAGCGGCGCGCTGATCACCCCGTCCGGGCCGGGCGCGGCGATCGCGCCCAGGAACTCGGCGTACAGGCCGTTGCGCAGCACCGTCCAGCGCAGTGAGGCCGACGCGCGCAGCCGCCGTTCCGTCCAGCGGTGGGCGAGGGCGTACGGCAGGTGGTCACCGTCGCCGGAGAGGCTGGTGTAGACGACGTGCTCGACACCGGCCCGCTCGGCCGCGGCGATGGCGGCGCCGTGCCGGGCGATCACCACGTCGTCCTCGGCGGCTCCGGCCGAGATCAGCAGCAGTGTCCGCACGCCCCGGAACGCCGTGTCCAGGGTGTCCGGGCGGTCGAAGTCCACCAGCCGGGCGGGCACGCCGGCGGGCACCCGCTCCGGGGTGCGGGAGCCGGCCACGACGTCCTCCCGTCCGGCGAGGCGCTCCAGCACGAGCGCGCCCAGGCCTCCGTTGACACCGGTGACGAGCAGCATGGGGTTCCTCCGAGGTTGGTCGGGCGTTGGGGACGTGACCATCCTCGATAGCCTGGGCGTTCGGCGTAAGGAGGCACATCGATGTCAGCAGGGCACACCGCGGTAACCACCCCCCGTCCGGTGGTCTGGTGCGAGGACGGCGTGGACTGCGGGATCCGCGACCTGCTGGACCGGCTCGGCGACAAGTGGTCGGTCCTCACCGTGGTCGAACTCGCCCAGGGCGTGCGGCGCTTCCGTGAGCTGCAGCGCGCACTGCCGGGCATCTCGCAGCGGATGCTCACGCTGACCGTGCGCCGGCTGGAGCGCGACGGCCTGGTGTCGCGGACCGTCCACCCGACCGTCCCGCCCCAGGTGGAGTACGAGCTGACGCCGCTCGGCCACAGCCTGACCCACCTGGTGCGGGCGATGGCGGACTGGTCCTACGACCACCACGACGCGATCGTCGACGCGCGGCGCGCGTGGGACGACGCGAACCCGGGCTCGGAGCTCAGGTAGCGGCCCGCCCTCAGCCGGTGACCTCCACGGTGACGTCGTAACCGCGCTGCTCGGGCGGGCAGTTGAGGGCCTCTCCGCAGGAGGTGCGGGTGGCGGTGAGGTGGGCGGTGCCGGCGGTGCGGGCGGTGAAGGCGACGCTGACGGTGCCGCAGCCGCCGCCGGGGCGGCAGGAGGGGGAGGGCGCGGTGCTGGGGGCGCCGGCCGGGGTGAGGACCTCGGGGGCGGAGCTGGTGGCGGCGGACCAGTAGGTGCTGTGGAGCGCGAGCGTCAGCGTCGTGCCGACGGCGACCCGCACGGTGGTGTGGTCGGCGTGCTCGTCCACCGTGACCGCCGCGGGGCTCGGGACGGTGGAACTCGGAGCGGTGGAACTCGGAGCGGTGGAACTCGGGGCGGCGGAGCTCGGGGCGGCGGAACTCGGAGTGGTAGAGCTCGGGACGGTGGAACTCGGGGCGGCGGAGCTCGGGGCGGCGGAACTCGGAGTGGTAGAGCTCGGGACGGTGGAACTCGGGGCGGCGGAGCCCGTCCCGGCGGAGGCACAGCCGGTCAGGGCGAGCGGGGCGAGCAGGACGATCAGGGCGGCGGCCAGGGCCTGGGGGGCGGGTCTTCTCGGGTTCACGGCGGTTCCTCGGGTACGCGGGTGCCGGCGGTGCCGGCGTGGGGAAAGGAGTACCGGTTCGACGCACCGGCACCCGATTCGGATCCCCCCGGACGAGAACGGAGCACGACACCGGGGTGGGCCCGCTGGGCCCACCCCGGTGCGTTCGGCGCGGTGATCGTCAGGAGACGGTCACGTCGTCGTAGTAGGTGTAGGTCGCGTCACCCGCGTAGTTGTCGTCGTGGTTGCTCAGGGTGAGGGTGTAGGAGTGGCCCGGGGTGACGGCGGCCGTCTTGTTGACCCAGGTCGCGCTGGCGGCGCAGGTCTTGACGAGGACCGTGGTGGTGGTGCCGGTGGTGTTGTCCTTCAGGGTGGCGGTCGCCCAGTCGTAGGTGACGGTGTCCGGGCAGGTGTTGCTGTACCAGAAGGACAGCTTGCTGGAACCGGTCGGCGCCGTGAAGGTCTGGGTGATCGAGGAGTCCCCGGTCGGGTTGGTGGAGCCGACCATGGCGCCGTAGCTGCCGCTGTGGGCGGCGGAGGCGGGCGCGGAGGTGGAGCCGGCCGCCGTCCAGCCGGTCAGGTTGCCGGTCTCGAAGGTGCCGTTGGTGACGGCGTTGCCGCCGCCCCCGGTGGTGGACTCGGTCCAGGAGAAGCTGGTGCTGCCGCTGGCGCCGGTGGTGTCGGTCACGGTGACCGTGACGCTGGAGGTGCCGCTGGTGGTCGGGGTGCCGGAGATCAGGCCGGTCGAGGAGTTGATCGACAGGCCGGCAGGCAGGCCGGTGGCCGAGTAGCTCAGGGTCTGGCCGGAGGCCGAGTCGGTGGCGTTGATCTGCAGGCTGGCCGCGGTGCCGACGGTGCCGGACTGGTTGCCCGGGTTGGTGACGGTGACGGTGTTGCCGTGGGTCAGGATGGCGTGCGAGATCGCGCAGGAGTTGGTGTCGTTGGACCAGCTGGCCTGCTCGGCGTAGCTGCCGAAGGTGCCGAAGGAGACGTTGGCGGCGCCGCCGGTGCTGCCGGGGCGGATCCAGGCGCACTCGTCGGAGTTCTCCTGGCCGTTGTAGCTGCTGCCCGAGACGTGGTTGGTCCAGCCGCCCGCCGGGTTCTGGTCGGACATCATCTCGTGCCACTCGTGGCCGAGGGTCATCGTCCACCCGTCCAGCGTGCCGGGCGAGTTGACGAAGCCGACGCCGCAGTTGGCGCCCGCGTCGATGTTGTACGGCTGGTTGGAGAACGCGATGTCGCCGTAGGGCGAGGCCGCGGCGCCGCCGGTGA
The DNA here is from genome assembly GCF_055585785.1 of Kitasatospora sp. NPDC053308. Lineage (NCBI taxonomy): Bacteria > Bacillati > Actinomycetota > Actinomycetes > Kitasatosporales > Streptomycetaceae > Kitasatospora > Kitasatospora sp. NPDC053308. The sequence goes on from NZ_JBVJJY010000011.1 coordinate 52,393, forward strand.
GGGTGGTGTCGCCGTTCCAGTCGTGCCAGGCGCAGTACCCGGTGGTGGGGTTCTGGTAGTCGTCCGGGTTGGTGCCGTGCGGCGACAGGATGATGTAGTACGCGTCCCGGTTGGCGGCGGCGGTGGTGTTGCCGAAGTGGCCGGCGGCCTTGACGGCCTCCTGGGCCAGCTGGTTGCCGGTGGCCTGGCTCGGCGAGGCGGCCGCGTTGTCGTACCAGACGCCGGAGAGCACGCCGCCGCTCTGGTACGGGATGAAGTTGGCGTTGGCGGGGCAGCTCACCGCACCGGTGGCGACGTTGGGTCCGTCGCACCACTGGGTCAGGTCCGCGGACCAGGTCTCGCCGTTGGTGCCGATGCCCTTGAACATCTGCTGGGTGGCACCGGCGGCGCCCGCCGAGTCGCCCGAGAACTTGGCGTTGCCGTTGGCGTCGGTGGTCTGGGTGCCCCACTGGTTGCCGTAGAACACCAGGTAGACCTTGGAGTGGCCGCTCTGCACGCCGATGCCGTCGACGCCGCCGCCGTAGGACAGCGTCTGCTGCCCGGTGGCCGCGGCCTGGTTGTGGGCGGCGAGCCACTTCTTGTAGTTCTCGTGCTGGGACATGCCCGGCACGGCGCCGTGCCGGTACGGGTGTCCGTTCTGCGGGCTCCAGGGGTTGAACTCGTTGCCGGTGCTGCCCTGCGAGCTGGAGATGTCCTGCGCGGAGGCCGGGGCGGCCGCGCCGGCCAGACCGGCGGCGGCGAGCGCGAGCGAGGCGATGCCGGTGAGCGCCGCGTACTTCGCGCGTCCGATCCTGGGGGATTGACCCATGGGTGAGGGTGCCCTCTCTTCTGCCGATCGTCCGCCGCTTGGGGTGGCCGCGAACGATCCCTTGTGGGGAAGGGGATCGACGGCGAACTCCGGTGGGAGTCGACTCCGTTCGGGCTTTTCGCACACCCGGAATTGACTACCCGTCGGCCGCTTGCCGCCTACTGGGCATGAAGGAAAGCAGAGCTGTTGAACACCGGTCAACGGAGAAGGGTAAGGAATGATTAAGAAGCGGGTTCAGGCAGGTCAAGCGCGCCCCGGAAAGGCAAAATCAACGCGGGTAGCGGCATTCACTGAATGCGGATCGGCATACTGTTCCGCATTCAGTGAACCGTCATTTTCCGTACGGATCACCGGTGAGTGAGAAACCGTCAGAGAAACCGGTGCCCCGAAGGTTTCAGCGCTCGTACGCCATCTCCGGGAAGCGCGGCGACGGCCCGTCCAGCAGGTGGTCGTCGTGGCCGCGCAGCCAGCGGTCGAAGAAGGAGGCGACGTACGAGCGGGTGGCGAGCTCGGCCCGGCCGGGCCTGATGTCGCCGACGTCCGCGCGCAGCCGGTCCGCCGTGAGCGCGCCCTGCCGGGCGAGCTGCGGCAGCAGGGACTGCCCGTCGGTGTACGAGCCGTGGCGCGAGCCGGTGAGGGTGAGGTCGGCGTGCCAGCCGGTGCTGTGCTGCCAGAGGGCGTTCCAGCCGGGCTGCCGGCGGTAGTCCCCGGAGTCGTCGCTGCCGGTGCCCATCAGCAGGAAGGGCCGGTCCAGGCCGTCCTCGGCGACGGTGGGCAGGAAGACGCCGTTCCGGCCGTCCGGGCCGGGGAAGTGCAGCTGGCCGTCCAGGTTGACCCCGGCGGCGATCCGCGGGTCGTCGTGCATGGTCTGCAGCGCGGTGAAGCCGCCCGCCGAGTGGCCGACCATGCCGATCCGGTCGAGGTCGAGCGCCCCGGCCAGGCCGGTCGGCAGGCCGGAGCGGCCGCCCAACCCGGCGAGTCGGTCCAGGACGAAGCGGGTGTCGTCGACCCGGGCGGCCATCGCCTTGCGCAGGACGGCGCCGATGTCCAGATCGGGCCGGCCGAGCATGCCGGGGAGCACCGAGGCGGCCAGTTCCCCGTCCGGGAAGGCGACTTCGGAGGCCTCGTAGGTGTGGTCGACGGTGACCACGACATACCCGCGCGAGGCGAGGTCCTCGACCAGGGCCGTCCCCCAGGCCCGTGGATCGCCGAGCCCGGGCGAGTACAGCACCACCGGTCGCCGGCCTCCGGGCAGCGCGGGCGCGTCCGTCCGGGCGTGGGTGCGGATGCCGGACCAGTCCGTACTTCCGGGCTCGGCACCGTAGTTGATCAGGCCGACGCCGGTGGCCCCGCCGAAGTGCTCCCCCGCGGCCGGCGTCATGTACGGCGCGCGGTCGGCGGGCCCGGCCGGCCGGGAGGTCGGGTACCAGAGGCTGATCATCAGCTCGCGTCGGCGCCCGGGCTGCCAGGGGTCCTCCCGGGCGGCGTCCGTCAGGTGCAGCGCGGTGGTCCCGATCGGGTACGGCCCGGTCGGCTCCGGCAGCCACGCCCGCGCCTGCTGCCCGGCCTTCCCGCCCTCGGGCGCCGCCACCGCCCCCGCCGGCGCGCCGACCGCGCCCAGCACCGCCGTCGCCGCCATCAGCACCGCCGCCACGGCCCGTCCCCCACTGCCCATGATCGTTCCTCCGCGCTCTCGTCGATCGAACACGCAGGACACTACGGGCGACGGGGGCCGCAGCCGTCATACCAGGGAGCCAACCGGCCCCTGACTACCCGGGTATGACGCCCCTAGGGGCTCCTCGCCCCAGCGGGGCGGCACTGGTGGCCGTGGATCAACTCTGACACCATCTCAGGCCGGGTGAAGGAAGGGTGTGCCGCCCTTTCACCGCACCTCCGCCGACATGGGCCCTGAGAGCTACCGAGAAGATTCGAGGCCGGATATGAAGACCACACGGACCCGCATACCCCACCTGGTGACGGTCGTCCTCATGCTCCTCGGCATGATGACGGCCGCGACCGCGACCGCGCAGGCAGCCCCGCAGCGGCTCACCGGGAGCGCGACCGTCTGCTCCAACTCCCCCATCCCGACCGGATGGGTCATCACCAGCTCGTACAGCAGCAGCGGTTGTCCCGGCACGGGCATCGCGTACACCATCGCCGACGTGACCGGGCAGACCGGCGCCACCGTCTGCTCGATGTCCCCGATCCCGACGGGCTGGGTGATCACCAGCTCCTACAGCAGCGCCGGCTGCCGCGGCACCGGCGTCGCCTACACCATCGCCAACACCGCGAACCAGAACTACGCCACCGTCTGCTCGATGTCCCCGATCCCCACGGGCTGGGTGATCACCAGCTCCTACAGCAGCGCCGGCTGCGCCGGCACCGGCGTCGCCTACACCATCGCCAACACGACCGGGCAGACCAACGCCACGGTCTGCTCGATGTCCCCGATCCCCACCGGCTGGGTGATCACCAGCTCCTACAGCAGCGCCGGCTGCGCCGGCACCGGCGTCGCCTACACCATCGCCAACACCGCGAACCAGAACTACGCCACCGTCTGCTCGATGTCCCCGATCCCCACGGGCTGGGTCGTCACCAGCTCCTACAGCAGCGCCGGCTGCCGCGGCACCGGTGTCGCCTACACCATCGCCAACACCGCGAACCAGAACTACGCCACCGTCTGCTCGTTCTCGCCGATCCCGGCGGGCTGGGTCGTCACCAGCTCCTACAGCAGCGCCGGCTGCGTCGGCAGCGGCGTCGCGTACACCATCAGGAAGGCCTGACCCGGGAAGGTCCGGCCCAGGAAGGCCCGACCGCCCGCGCCGGGCACGGCAGGGGCACAGCGGGGCGCGGCCGTCCGTCGGCCGCGCCCCGCCATTCGCCGCTACCGGTACTGCCGTTACCGGTACTTCTTCAGCTCCCGGCGGGCCAGCGAGCGCTTGTGCACCTCGTCCGGGCCGTCGGCGAGCCGCAGGGTGCGGTTGCCCGCCCAGAGCTGGGCGAGCGGGGTGTCCTGGCTGACGCCGGCGGCGCCGTGGGCCTGGACGGCCTTGTCCAGGATCCATTCGACGGTGCGCGGGGTGGCGATCTTGATCGCCTGGATCTCGGTGTGCGCGCCCCGGTTGCCGACGGTGTCCATCAGCCAGGCGGTCTTCAGCACCAGCAGCCGCAACTGCTCGATCCGGACCCGCGATTCGGCGATCCAGTCCTGGACCACGCCCTGCTCGGCGAGCGGCTTCCCGAAGGCGACCCGCTCGCTCGCCCGACGGCACATCAGCTCCAGCGCCCGCTCGGCGATGCCGATCGCCCGCATGCAGTGGTGGATCCGGCCCGGGCCGAGCCGGGCCTGGGCGATGGCGAAGCCGGCGCCCTCCTCGCCGATCAGGTTGGCGGCCGGGACGCGGACGTCCTCGAACAGCACCTCGGCGTGGCCGCCGTGGTCGGCGTCGTCGTAGCCGAAGACGGTCATGCCGCGCTGGACGGTGACCCCGGGGGTCTCGCGCGGGACGAGCACCATGCTCTGCTGGCGATGCGGCTCGGCGGTCGGGTCGGTCTTGCCCATCACGATGAGGATCTTGCAGTCCGGGTTCATCGCGCCGGTGATGTACCACTTGCGGCCGTTGATCACGTACTCGTCGCCGTCCCGCTCGATCCGGGTGGCCACGTTGGTGGCGTCCGAGGAGGCCACCTCGGGCTCGGTCATCGCGAAGGCGGAGCGGATCTCGGCCTCCAGCAGCGGACGCAGCCACCGCTCCCGCTGCTCGGCGCTGCCGAACTGGGCGAGCAGCTCCATGTTGCCGGTGTCGGGCGCCGCGCAGTTGAGCGCGGCCGGGGCCAGGTGCGGGCTGCGGCCGGTGATCTCGGCGAGCGGCGCGTACTGCAGGTTGGTCAGACCCGCGCCGTGCTCACCGGGAATGAAGAGGTTCCACAGGCCCTGCTTGCGGGCCTCGGCCTGCAACTCGGCGACGACCGGAGGGATCGCCCAGTGCGCGCGGGCCGGATCGGCGAGCTGGGCCGCGAGGACGGCCTCGGCGGGGTGGACGTGCTCGTCCATGAAGGCGAGCAGCTGCTCGCGGAGCGCGTTGGTCCGGGCGTCGTACGCGAAGTCCATCGGTCAGTTCTCCTTGAGGGTGCTCAGGCCCTGAGGCGCAGGTCTTGAGGGTGCTCAGGCCTTGAGGGTGCTCAGGCCGTGCCGGGCGAGGATCGGGGCCATCTCGCCCGCGCGCTCGAAGCCCGCGCCGAGGGTGCGGCCCTGCTGGAAGCGGAAGTAGATGCCCTCCGCGACGGCGGCGAGCTTGAAGGACGCGAACGCCACGTACCACTCCAGGTCGGCGGCCTCCCGCCCGGTCTCCTCGGCGTACCGGGAGACGATCTCGTCGGGCCGGGGGAAGCCGGGGGCGGTCATGGCGGACGGGATGATGCCGCCGCCGACGCCGGCGAGCTCGGTGTACATCACCAGCAGGCCGACATCGGTGAGCGGATCACCGAGGGTGGACATCTCCCAGTCGAGGACGGCGGTGATGCGGTCCTTCTCGTCGACCAGCACGTTGTCCAGCCGGTAGTCGCCGTGCACGAGCGCGGGCGCGGGCGAGAGGGGCAGCCGCTCGGCGAGCACGGCGTGCAGCCGCTCCAGCTCCGGCAGCTCACGGCTGCGCGAGGCGGCGAGCTGCTGGGACCAGCGGCGCAGCTGGCGCTCCAGGTAGCCCTCGGGGCGGCCGAAGTCCGCGAGCCCCACCTGGGCCGGGTCGATCCGGTGCAGGGCGGCGAGCGTGTCCACCAGTTGCCGCCCGAGCGCGGCCACCCGCTCCTCGCCGATGACGGCCAGGGCGTCGGCGTCCCGGTGCGCGGTGCCCGCGACATACTCCATGAGGTACCAGGGCGCACCGAGGACGTCTTCGCCGGGGTCGATCAGCAGCATCCGGGGCACGGGTACCCCGGTGCCGCGCAGGGCCGACATCACCCGGTACTCCCGACCCATGTCGTGCGCGGTCGCCAGCACGTGCCCGAGCGGCGGCCGTCGCAGCACCCAGCGGGAGACCCCGTCCGAGAGCAGGTAGGTCAGGTTCGACCGGCCCCCCTCGATGAGGTCCGCGCGCAAGGGGCCCCGGACGGCCCCGGGCAGCTCGCGCTCCAGATGGGAGCGGAGCCGGGCCAGGTCCAGGCCGGGCGGGTCAACGGGAGTCTCGGGCATCGGGCGGCTCCTGAGGGACGGCGTGAACCATGACTAAGCGCTTGCTTAGCATCGGGCGCCGGGCGCCGGCTGTCAATGGCCGCCCGAACGCCACGAACCCCCGAGCCGAACGGCTCGGGGGTTCTCGTTCGCAGGGCATCGGCGCGGCTCGGACTACCGCCGGACCTCCGCAGCGTCCAAGGCGTCCACGGCGTCCAGCGTCCCGGCATCGAGGGTGACGACGGGTTCGGCGGACAGGTGCTCGCGCCACGGCTTGATCCGTACGCGCCGACCGGCGAAGGTGAAGGCCCGGCTCTCGTCGGCGATGACCTCCCCACCCCGCTCGTACAGCAGGATCAGCGGCTCGAACGGATCCGGCAGGTCCGGAAGTCGCACACCCGGAGTGTCCCGCACGGCGGCCTACCCCACGGCCGCACGACAGGCGCCTTCGGTCGAGATCCCACCGACGTCCGCCGCGAGGAACCCCTCAAGCCGCTCGGCCACCTCCGGAGCCACCCGAACCTCCGGAGCGAGCGCCCCGGCGATGTCGAAGACGGGCCATCCCGTCGGGCCGCCCAGCACCTCGGCCCAGAGCGCGGCCCGGCGAAGGTACTCCCTCATCAACCAGGACATGGAGACCGCATGCGCGTTGCGGCCTTCCATGGTGGTCCACGTGATGCCGGCGAGGCGTTCCGCCATCGCAGCCCCGGGCGGGGTACTCATCCGTCGACCACCATCTGGGTGTCTCCGTAGACGTCGAGCCAGAGTGCGGCCCGGCGGAGGTACTCCTCCATCAGTGCGGCGCGGCAGTAAGCCTTCTCGTAGGACTCGCCGGGCGACTTCCGGTTGGCGGCTTTGAGGCGATCGACCATCGACTGCGCGGCGTCGAAGCTCGCTTCGATCACGCGTGTCGGTCAGCTCTTGTCGGTCGAGGAGTTGACGCGGGCGGCCAGGGCCCGGAATTCGGCCCACCTCCGCCCGTCGAGGGCATCGAGGGCATTGTCGTCGAGCTCGACAACTGGATCCGGGGAAAGGTGCGAGCGCCAGTTGCCGCGCTTGACCATCAGGACGCCAAAGTCGATGAAGCCGTTGGCGAAGGAAAAGGCCGCGCCGCCGCGTTCGAAGAGGCGAAGCAGGGGCTCGAAGGGGTCCGGCAACGGGCTGAGGCTCAGACCGGGAGCGTCGCGCAGCGAAGCCCACTGGACGGCCGCCGTCGAGGCTTCGACGGCGTACCACGAGTTGGAAGCGTCCTCCACGAACTCTTCGATGGCTGCGACCAGCGCCTGATCGGCCCGGATGCCCGGTGCCACGATCGCCGCGAGATCGAAGAACGGCCACTCGTCGGTGTCCCCGTACGCGTCGAGCCATAGTGCGGCCCGACGGAGGTACTCCTCCATGAGTGCCGCACGGGAGAAGGAGTTGTCGTGGGCTGACTTGTAATCCGCCCAGTCGATACCCTTAAGGCGCTCGACCATCGATTGCACCGCACTCTCGCTCACTTCAGGTCATATCCTCTCGCGCGAAGTTGGGATTTGATGGCATCGACCACAATATCAAGGTTCGAGAGGTCGGCGGCAACTGGGGTCGTGGGCACCTCAAGGCCGAAGATCTCCCAGTGGGCGAGCGATCCGTCTGCGGATATATCCCCCGGGTGAAAACTTTTCGGTGCGAGGCTGTGCGCACCGAAGTGCTCAGGGTGGGGAACCGGTTTATCGCCGTCCCAAGCGGCTGGATGACTGGAGAGATAAGGGAGACCGGCTTCGAAGAGTTTTGCCTCGACGTATTCATGGGCAATCGTTCCCCGGAGGGCGGGAATGCTTCCGGGCTTGATGAATCCGTTCACAGCGGCGTTCCACGGAGTGGAAATCTCTGCAACCGGCGAGAAGTGGACGTCCTTCAGAACATTGCCCTCGCCCGGCCCCACCTGTACGTCATGGCGGTTGATCATGAGATTTTCCTTGGCTACCTGAACGATTCGGGGATCGACACCGGTTTCCTTGGCGACCTCGATCACGTCGTCTGTCCTGGTGCGGTAGTCCTCGTAGCGTTCTACGGCTCGCCTGTCCGGCGCGTTCTCCGGCGGGGATGCGTAGCGGGAGCCAGAGTCTGAAATCCATGGCTCAGGAGGGGAACCCTTCGGCCCCTCCCAGCCATTCGCTTCAGCGCCGGTGAAGCCCGGGCGACGCTTCGGTGTCTTGCTTCCCGGTGCGGCCGCGCCGCCGACGGCGCCGACGATGAGATCCAGCGGCATGACCGGGCCGGTCTGGAAGGCGGCGTCGTAGCCGTAGGTGAGGCCCGCGCCGGTGACCATGCGACCGGGGAGGCTGTCGGCGGCGCCCGCGATCTTCGCCAGCCCGGCGAGGGCGACGGAGGCGCTCTCCGAACTCCTGGCCGCCGTCGCGACGACCCGGGCGCCCGCGCCGAAGCCGCCGGCGGCACCTCCCATGAGGCCGCCGGCCTTCTCGGCGTCGACGGCCTCCTTGAGGCTGTAACCGCCGTCGTCGAAGAACTCGACCCGGATGGGCTGGGCGACGGCGACGTCGACGACGATCGCCTCCACCGCGCCGAAGACGACGCCGGTGAGGACGGTGGCGGCGATCAGCGCGATGGTCTCCGAGACCGCGACACCGAGACCGGCGGCGGTCGCCACGATGCCGGCGGCGGCCGTGACGGCGACGCCCTCGGAGATCCCCGCGGTGAAGATGGCGAGGGCGGTGCCGGCGACCAGGGTCGCGCCGACGATCGCCGCCTCCTCCTCCAGCTTCTTGACCGCCTTGTCCACCTCGGCCGCGAAGTCCCGCAGCGCCTTGGCGAGGTTGCGGCAGGCCGCGGCGATGTCCGGCAGCCACCCCTTGCCCGGGCCGCCGTAGTACTGCCCCCAGAACCTGCCGAAGGCCTCGATCGCCGGGCCGTGGTTGTTCGCGACGATCGCGGCCGCGGCCTTGCTGGTGGGCGCGGTGACGTTGTCGACGGCGGTGGCCATCGCGTCCCACGCGTCCGCGGCCTTGCGGAGCTTGTCCGCGTCGGCGTCCGGCCACCACATCCCGGTGAGTTTCTGGACGGCCTTCGCCGCCGTGGACTCACCCACGCGTCGCCCCCGTCGCTCCCGTCACAACAGGGCCGCCGGTCACGTCGTCATGTCCTTCTGCACGTGGCCGTCGGCGCCGGTGTGGTTGTCGGCGTGGGCGTTCAGCCCCTCGCCGATGCTGGCGAGCCCCTTCACCAGGACGTCGAGTGCGGAGAGCACCTTGTCGTGCGGGCCGTTGTAGGCCTGGGCGAACTCGTTGCCCTGCTTGTCGCCGCCCCACGGGCTCCCGGCCTCGCCGAGACTCTTCTTCAGCGTCTCCAGCGCTTCCTTCAGCGCCTTGCTCTGGTTCTCGAACGTCGGCGCGGCCGCCTTCAGGTCGCCCGGCCGGATCTTGAACTCCGGCCCGCCGGCTTTCGCCCCGTCATCCCCCATGGCGCTTCCCCCGTGTGCTCGTCGTGCTGGTCGTCTCCGTCGAGAGACCGACCGGAGGCGGGACAGGGTTTCACTCCGGCCGCGTGATGTCGATCACGCGGCCCGGTAGGACGGCAGGTCAGAGCACGCCGGACTCGCCGGCGGCGGTGCTCCCGCCGCGACGGAGGACCGCCGGGCGTCGGCGGAGAGGGGAGCCGGACATCCTCCGGCGGCCGATCCCAGGGCGCCGAGGACACCCTCCGGCGGCCGATTTCAGGCCGCCGAGGATGCCGTGCCGTGAGCCGGTGACGGCCCGCTCTGCACTCGGTGCACCCCGTCCGTCGGTCGGGCCTTCGCCCGGCGCCGGGCCCCGCTGTTCACCGGCCACGGCTCCGCGCGCCTCCCGGCTACGGGCGGGTGGTGGCCTGATGGCCTGTCCGGTAGCGCCCCGGGGTCGTTCCGATGACGCTGGTGAACGCCGCGATGAAGCCGCTGGGATTGGCCCAGCCGCAGGCGTGGGCGGTCCGGGTGGTGTCGTGGCCGCCGGCCAGCAGGACGAGAGCGTGGTGGATGCGCAGCTGCGTGCGCCACTCGTAGAAGGTCATGCCGAGTTCGTCGCGGAACAGTCGGCTGAGGGTGCGGGCGCCGGCTCCGACGGTGCGGCCGAGTTCGGCCAGGGTGGCGTTCTCCGCCGGTGCCTCGTGCAGGATCCGCCCGACGGCCCGAAGGCGGTCGTCGCGCGGCTCCGGCAGGTGCAGGGGCTGTTCGGGTGCTTCGTGGAGTTCGTCGACGAGGACGCGCAGGAGACGGGAGCGCTGGGAGCGGCTGTAGCCGGACGCGGGGTCCTCGTAGTGGCGCGGGCCGGTCAGCGCGAGCAGGGCCTCGCGGGCGAGCCCGGAGGCCTGGAACACGGCCGGACGGCCGGGGAGCAGCCCGGCGAGTGAGGGCGGCAGGAAGACGATCCGCATGTCGGTGTCGCCGTGGGCGCGGTGGCGGTGCGTGGACTCGGCCGGGGTCCAGGCGACGCGGTTGGCGGGCACGATCGACGTGCCGCGCTCGGTCCGGACCGTCAGGACACCGGCGGCCGCGTAGACCAGGTGTCCGCGGGGGTGCGACTGCGCGGCGCTCTCCTCGCCCGAGAGCCGGAGGTGGCGCCCGCCGGACGGCCACACGTAGGACGCGGCGTCGGCGGACCGACGGGGTTGGCGGTGTACGGGCATCGGTTGGCAGCCTATCGGTGGCACGCCGCTCCGTGACCCGGTGAGACTTCCTTCGTGCCGAGCCGCATGGCGGGAGTCAGAAGGAGGAGACCATGACGACGTTCATCCTCGTCCCCGGGGCCTGGAAGGGCGCGTGGGCGTTCGAGGCGGTGGTTCCGCTGCTGGAGCGGGCCGGCCACACCGTTCACGCCCTGACCCTGACCGGCCTGCGGCCCGAGGACGACGAGGCGACGGTCGCGGCCGCCAACCTGGACACGCACGCCGAGGACGTGCTCCGGCTCCTCGACCGCCACCGCCTGACGGGCGCGACGCTCGTCGGACACAGTTACGCGGGCATGGTGATCGCCGCGGCGGCCGACCGCGCGGGTGGCCGCATCGCACGACTGGTGCACCTGGACGCGTACGTCCCGCGCGACGGCGAGTCCTGCTGGTCGGCGACGAACGACCACTTCCGGAGCGTGTTCGCCGACGGCGCCGCGGCCACGGGGTACGCCGTCCGGCCCCCGGGCGACCGCGATCCGCGACGCCGGCCGCATCCGCTCGCCTCGTTCCTGCAGACCGTCAGGCTCACCGGCGCGGTGGACCGCGTCCCCCGGCGGGAGTTCGTCTACTGCTCGGGCTGGGAGGACCGAACGCCCTTCTCCGGACTGCGCACCCGGCTGGAGGCCGACCCGGCGTGGCAGGTCCACGTACTCCCGACCGGCCACGACGCCATGCACGAGGCGCCGGAGGCGGTCGCCGCCCTGCTGACGGCCGGATGACCGCCCCGGGCCGGGTGTGATCATGGTCATACCCGGGGCCGCCACCCTCGACGGGACCCTCCCCGGCCCGCCCCCGGGCCGCCCCCTCGCCATCCCCCGGCTGCTCCCTCGCCGTCGTCTGGCCGCCGCAGCCCCGACCGACCGTCAGAATGGCGCCATGAGGTTGATCCACACCGTGCTCGGTGCGCTGCTGCTCCTGCTGGTCGTCGGCAGCATCCTGCGCACGCTGGTCGTCCCGCGCGGGCTCTACTCGTCCCTGGTGAACCGGCTCTGGGTGGTACTGCGGACGGTGCTGCGGCTCTCCGCCGCGCCGGTCGGCACCTACCGCGCGCAGGACCGGGCGCTCACCTGGCTGGCACCGCTGGTGCTGCTGGGCATGCTCACGGTGTGGCTCAGCGGGATGCTCCTCGCGTACACGCTGCTGTTGCACGGTACGTCGGAGTTCAGCTGGACGACCGCGATCCGCGAGGCCGGCTCCAGCCTGTTCACCCTGGGTTTCGCGAGCGGCGAGCGGCTGCAGCTGTCCGCGATCGACTTCATGGCGGCCGCCAGCGGCCCGCTGGTGATCGCCCTGCAGATCTCCTACCTGCCGACCCTCTACGCCGCCTACCAGCGCCGCGAGACCGAGGTGACGCTGCTGCAGTCCCGGGCCGGCGAGCCCGCCTGGGGGCCCGAGCTACTGGCCCGGCAGTCCCTGGTCGACACCGAGACCGCCCTCCCGCAGCTCTACCGGGACTGGGAGCGCCTGGCCGCCGACATCGGGGAGAGCCACTCCAACTACCCCGTGCTGCTGTCGTTCCGCTCCCCGCAGCCCAACCGCAGCTGGGTGGTCGGACTGATCGCCGTGATGGACGCCGCGGCGCTGCACCTGGCCCTGTGCCCGCGCACGGCCCCGGCCGAGGCCCGGCTGGTCCTGCGCGCCGGGTTCACCGCGATGCGCGACATCGCCCGCTCGCTGCGCATCCCCTTCGACCCGGACCCGGACCCGGACGTCCCGATCCGGCTGACCTACGCCGAGTACCTGGGCGCCGTCGCGATGGTCACGGCGGCCGGTTTCCCGCGCGAACGCCCGGTCGAGGACGCCTGGGCGCACTTCCACGGCTGGCGGGTCAACTACGAGGCCGTGGCGTACGAACTGGCCCGCCGCAGCGACGCCGTCCCCGCGCTGTGGACCGGTCCGCGCGACTTCCGCGCCCCCGTCATCCCGCCGGCCCGCCCCACCGACCGCCGCCCGAGTACCTCCCGGCCGCCCCTGCCGCCCGGCTGAGCCGGGGGCGGGGCGCGGGCGACGGTACAAACCCACCCCTGCCCGTTCGGCTCCGGTACACTCCATCGGAGTACGTGCCGTTCAGGAGCAGAGAAGCAGAGGGAGGTGAGGTTGATGACCGCGCGCACGGCCGCCGAGCGCAGCGTCCGGGTCTCCCTCACGTCCCGGGCCGCGGCCTGACCTCCTCCTGTCCCGCCCCGCCGGGAGCGTGAGCTCGCGGGGCCCGTACTTCTCGTGGAACGGATCCTCATCCACCATGCGCACCTGGACCACCCGCGCCGAGACCGGCGCCGACGTCCCGACCGTCCGCACCGTCAACACCGCCGCCTTCGGGTCACCGGCCGAGGCCGACCTGGTCGACGCGCTGCGCGTCGACCCCGCCTGGATCGACGGACTGTCCCTCGTCGCTACCGACGCGCACGACCGGCCCGTCGGCCACGCCCTGCTGACCCGCTGCCACATCGGCGACGTCCCCGCTCTGTGCCTCGCCCCGTGCGCCGTGCTCCCCGAGTACCAGCGCACCGGCGCCGGCTCCGCGGCCGTCCGCGCCGCCCTGGCCGCGGCGACGGAACTCGGCGAGCGCCACGTCGTCGTCCTGGGACACCCGGAGTACTACCCCCGGTTCGGCTTCACCCGGGCCTCCGCGTACGGCATCGGCCTCTCCGTCGAGGTCCCGGACGAGGCGCTGATGGCCCTCGCCCTGGACGCCGGGCACCCGTTGCCGGCCGGCACGGTCCGCTACGCGGCGCCGTTCGGCATCTGAAACGGCTGACGACGGGCGGGGCACCCGAGATGCCCCGCCCGCCGTCCCGAGCCCGGCCCGTCAGCCCCTCGAATCCTCGGAGACGTCGGAGACCTCAGAACCCCAGAGACCGACCCCCGGAGGCCTCAGACGTCCACCGGCCCGCCGACGGCGAGCGAGCGCTCGGCCCCGGCCAGGATCTCGACCACCCGGAGCCCGAAGTCCGCCCCGCACGGGTGCGGCTCGCCGGTCTCGGCTGCGGACCGCAGCGCGTCCAGTGCCCGGTGCAGCGCGGCGAGCGGTCCCTCGCCGCGCTCCGGCAGCCGGGCCACCCCGTGCTCGCCGCGCAGCTCCATGCCCGTCCCGCCGGCCGCGACCGGCGCGGTCAGGCTGAGCGCGAGCGTGCTGGACGCGCCGCCGGCGTGCCGCAGCACCAGGTGCACGGTGTCCAGCGGGCCGGACACCGCCGTCACCTGCGTCACGTCGCCCAGCACCGGCAGCAGCAGGGACACCGCGTGCGGGCCGACGTCCCAGAGCGAGCCCTTCTCCTCGCGCCACGGCGAGGCCGCGTACGGGCTGGCGCTGCCCGGCGCGAACACCGAGCCGAGCCAGTCGGAACGGCCGGTGAACCAGCCGCCCTTCGCCGCCTGCTCCTCGATCCACGGGATCTGCGGGCCGCCGAACCGCACCGTGAAGAACACCACCGAGGCGAGCTTGTGCGCGCGCACCGCCTCCGCCACCGCCCGGGCGTCCGGCACGGTCAGCGCGACCGGCTTGTCCAGCAGCAGGTGGCAGCCGGCCTCGGCGGCCCGTACGGCGAGGCCGGGCTGCACGGACGGCGGCAGCGCGATGGAGACCGCGTCCACGTCGGCCAGCAGCCGGTCGAGGTCCGCGTACCCGGGCACGCCGTGCGCCGCGCCCAGCGCCTCGGCGGCCTCCGGGCGGCGGCCCCAGACGCCGGTGAACTCCAGCCCGGGGTGCTCCGCCAGGACGGGCGCGTGCACCCGCTCCGCCCAGGGTCCGGTGCCCAGCAGTCCGATCCGCACGTTCTCTCCGCTCCTTCTTTCCGTACTCGCCGCACGCGTTCGTCCGTGCGCGCCGCACGCGACGCGCAACGGAGGCTCAGCCCTGGACGCGGGCCAGCGTGAAGCCGTCGTAGCCCTTGCTGCCGACCGTCTGCACCGAGGTCGCGGTGACCTTCGGCTCGGCCGAGATCAGCTCGTGCAGGGCCCGGGTTCCCACCACCGCCGGGTCGGTGCTGTCCGCGTCCGCGACGGCGCCGCCGCGCACCACGTTGTCGACGATGATCAGCGAGCCCGGCCGGGTCAGCTGGAGCGCGCGGCGGAAGTACTCGGGGTTGCTCGGCTTGTCCGCGTCGATGAACACCAGGTCGAAGGGCTCCACGCCCTGCTCCACCAGCTCGGACAGGATGTCCGCGCCCCGGCCCACCCGCACCTCGGCGACCTTCTCCAGGCCTGCGGCGGCCAGGTTGGCCCGGGCGACCTCGGCGTGCCGGGGGTCGATCTCCAGGGTGATCAGGGTGCCGTCCGGGGGCAGCGCCCGGGCCAGCCAGATCGCGCTGTAGCCGCCGAGCGTGCCGACCTCCAGGATCCGCTTCGCGCCCTGGGTCAGCGCCAGCAGGTGCAGCAGCTTGCCCTGGTTGGGGGCCACCGCGATCTTGGGCAGCCCGGCCGCGTCGGCGGCGGCCTCCGCGCCCTCCAGCACCGGATCGTGTCCGACGAGCTGCTCGGAGAAGTACGCGTCCACGGCGTCCCAGGTCGGCTGCAACGTCATCGGGCCCTCCAGAGTGCAAGATCGGCAGGTACTCCGCCGATGCTACTCCGAGGGCCCGATGGCTCCGGGACGACCGCCGACCACCCGGCCGTCACCCGCGTTCCGTCACTCCGCGACGCCCGCCCTGGCCGCGGCCGCCGCGGCCGCCTCCTCCGCCTCGATCCTGGCGTGCGTCTTCGCGGCCCGGCGCTTCATGATCCAGGCCGACAGGCCGCCGATCACGAGCGCCGCGGCCAGGCCGGCCCAGGAGAACCGCGCCAGCCACGGTTCGATGCTCTTGCCCACCTTGTAGACCAGCAGCGTCGTGCCGCCGGCCCAGACCACACCGCCCAGCACGTTGGCGATCAGGAACTTCCAGTACGGCATCTTCAGCGCGCCCGCCAGCGGACCGGCGAAGATGCGCAGCAGCGCGATGAAGCGGCCGAAGAAGACCGCCCACATGCCCCACTTCTGGAACGAGCGCTCCGCGGTGGCCAGGTGCGAGGGGCCGAAGTGCTTGGGGAACTTGCGTCCCAGCTTCTCGAAGAGCGGCTTGCCCCCCTTGCGGCCGATCGAGTAGCCGATCGAGTCGCCGATGATCGCACCGGCGATCGCGACGCCCGCCACGCCCCAGGGGCTCACCACGCCCTTGACCGACATCAGGGCCGCCGTGACCAGGGCGATCTCGCCGGGCAGCGGGATGCCCAGCGACTCGATCCCGATGATCAGACCGACCACGGCGTACACCGCGGTCGGTGGAATGCCCTCGATCCAGGCGTCGATGTGCAAGGCCAGTACCTCCGTGGCAGGTCGGGACCGGCCGCGCTCCCGTGGAGGCGCACGCCCGTCCCGGCGGTTGTCCGATGGCGGCACGACGCCGCGCCCCCTCCGAGGCAGCGTAACGTGCCGGGCGGCCTGTCCCCCCGGCCATCACCGGTGGGTACGACGTGCGACCGGACACCATGGTTCCAGGCCGGGCGGCATTTCTTCAAGATTCGGCAAAGTGCCCCTGACCTCGGACGGAACCGGCCTTCCGGCCCGGTCGGCGGGTCGGAGGCCGGGAGACCGGCGACGGCGTCGAACGGCGCGGCGCCGTCGCCGGTCTCCCGGCCGCCGTCCCCGCCGGATCCCGACCCGGGGCCACGGCGTTCGGCGTGCGGTACCCGTCCGCCGCCTGGCTGATCACCGCCCACCGCGTGTGACGGGCACCGTCCGGCGGACGCCGCGACGTCCCACCGGGTGCGACGGCCGTGGGCCACGTCCTCGGCGAGCTCGGCGTCGGCCGCACCGCACCGCACCGCACCGCACCGCACCGCACCGAAACCGTCGGCCCCGTCCACGCCGGCCCGCCCGCTCCCGCCCGTGATGTGAGACGCCGTTGCGAGACGGAGCGTCAACACCGCACCATGGCGCCCATGGATCGCCACGCCCACCTGAGCCGTCGACTCGACGTCGACCTGGCCCGTGCGTGCTCCGCGATCTGTCACCGCATCCGGTAAGTGCGGTGGCCCGCCCGGCCGTTGCCGGGTTCCCGACTCCCTCCCCGGTCGCGGGGGCGGGCGGTGCGCACCGCTGTCCGCCCTCCCTCCGACCACGGGACACCTCCATGCGCCTCACACCGCTCCTGCGCGCCGCCGCCCTCTCAGCAGCCGCCCTGCTGGCCCTCGCCGCCCCCGCCCAGGCCTCGACCGCGCCCGGGGCCGGAGCCGCGCCCGCGTACGGTCCGCTGCCGCCGCACAATCCGTACGCGGGCCCGGACGGCACGGCCACCATGCATGGCGACACCGGCTCCTCCGACGCCACGGCGCTGCCCGGCCCCGGCCCCGGCGAACTCACCTCGCACCGCACCGCGCTGGCCTCCGCCTGCCCCACCATCCTGGCCGGCTCGGACGGCTACCTCGTCACGCTCTGCACCACGATCTTCGGCCAGGTCCCGACGGTCCACCTGCTCGATCCCGCGACCGGCGACTCCCTCGCCGAACTCCCGCTCACCAAGGGAACCTTGCTCGGCGGCGTCTACGCCTACCTGGACCACCACGACCGGCTGGTCGTCATCGACGGCACCCGCACCCTGCTGCGGATCGCCCACCGGCGTACGGCCGCGGGCGACTGGCAGCTGTCCGTCGACAGCTCGCTCCCGCTCGCCGCGGCCATACCCGACGGCGACGGCTCGGTCGGCATCTCCCCGGACTGGCAGGGCCGGGTGTGGTTCGCCACCGCCGGCGGCGTGGTGGGCACGGCCGACGACCGGACCGGGACGGTCCGCAGCCTCGCCCTCCCGCCGGGCGAGAAGATCGCCAACTCGATCTCCACCGCGCCCGGCGGCACCGCGGTGGCCACCACCCATGCCCTCTACCTCCTCACCGCCGACCCCGACGGCACCCCGCGCACCGTGTGGCGCCAGGCCTACGACCGGGGCCCGGGCCGCAAGCCCGGCCAGCTCAGCTGGGGCACCGGCTCGACCCCGGTGTTCTTCGGCCCGCGCACCGGCACCGACTACCTCGCCATCGTCGACAACGCCGCGCCCACCGCGGACCTGCTGGTCTACCGGGCCGACAGCGGCGAGCGCGTCTGCTCCGTCCCCGTGCTCAAGGCCGGCGGCAGCGGCAGCGAGAACGCGCCGATCGGCGCGGGCAACGCCGTGTTCATCGCCGGAACGTACGGCTACCCGTACCCGAAGCTGCCCGCGGACGCCGGACCGAGCGTCCCGGCGAATGCCGGCGGCTTCCGAGGCGGGCTCTCCCGGGTGGACGTCCGCCCCGACGGCTCGGGCTGCGACCTCGCGTGGGACATCCGGGCACGCTCCTCCGCGGTGCCCTTCCTCTCCACCGCCGACGGGCTGATCCACACCGTGCTGCGCGAGCCGCTCCTCCCCGGCACCGGCGCCACCACCCTGCTCGACCCGTACGACTACGCCGAGATCGACCCCGGGACCGGCGCGATCGTCCGTACCCACCGGCTGGGCATCGGCGCCCTCTACGACACCCTGCAGATGGCCGGCACCATCGCTCCGGGCGGGGTGGTGTTCCAGGGCACGGTGACCGGCGTCGTCCGGGTCGCCGCCGGGTAGGCCCTCCCCGGCCCACCCGCCTGACGCCGCCGGGCCGACACGCCGCACCGTCCGTCATGACGGCCCCTGCTGAAGGGCCGTCGCGGCCGTGGCCGCGCCCGGCGGCTACGCCGGCTACGGCCGGTCGGCGAAGTCCAGGACGGTGACGGAGGGGTGGCGGGCGGCCAGGGGCGGCACGGCCAGTGCGAAGGGCAGCAGGGAGCCGAGGAGGCCGCGTCCACCGGTCGGGGTGACCTCCCGGACCGCCGTCACCACCGGGCTCGCGGTGCGGAGCTTGTCCCGCTCGTCCGCGTCCATCGCCCACGGCATCGGGGGCACCCGGTAGTCGTGGGCACGCATCCTCCCGCTCACCGTGAGACGGCTGAACCAGCGCGGCACGGCGTCCAGCACCAGCGAGCCTCCCGGGAAGCGCTCCGCGCAGCCCGCGATCAGGGACTTCACCCGCGCCGGCGGCAGGTACATCAACAGCCCCTGGGCAGTGACCAGCACCGGGCGGTCGCGGTCCACCTCTTCTGCCCATCCGAGTCCGGTGGCGTCGGCGGCGAGGTAGCGCTGGCGCGGGCCCGGCGGCAGCAGCTTCTCGCGCAGCGCCACCATCTCCGGCAGGTCCACGCTCAGCCACTGGGCCCGCCCGTTGTCGACCCGCCAGTACTGGGTCTCCAGGCCGTCGCCCAGGCAGACCACGGTGCCGCGCGGCTCCCGGGCGAGGAAGTCCGCGACCTCGCGGTCGAAGCAGGCCACGCGCAGGGCCTGGAGCTGGGCCTGGAGGGCGCTGCTGCCGAAGCGCCGGGCGAACGGGAAGTCGATCCGCTCCACCAGTTCGACGGCCTCGGGGTCGTGGAGCACGGTGTCCGGCCGCCGGGCCTCCAGGGCCCGGTGCCACAGCGTCCACAGCGCCGTCTCCGGCACCGCCTCCAGCTCGGGCCGCTCCGCGCCGCCAGTCATCGCTCGCTCCTTCGACATGCCGCGCACCGGTACGGCGCTCGGTCAGGGACCCGCCGATTCTCACACCCGGGCCGTACCGCCCGATCCGCCGACGCGCCGTTCGGGCCTACCGACGCACCGTCGGGACGGCCGCACCGTCGGGACGGCCGCACCGTCGGGACGGCCGCACCGTCGGGAGGGCCGCACCGGAGGTCGGCCGGACCGACGTCCGGTGCGGCGGACGCGCCGGCCGTCGGCCGCTCAGCCGACGCTGAAGGCGCCGTCCGGCGGGGGCGGGGAGTCGGTGGCATCGGCGTCCGCCACCGGAGCGGTCCGGCCCACCAGGGCGGCCAGGTACTCCCCCGCCACCAGCCGGGCCGGGAAGATGTCGCCCGCGAACAGCCGGGCCAACTCCGCCTCCGGCAGCGGCGCCGTCGAGCCGGCCAGCAGCACGTTGCCGTACCTGCGGCCGCGCAGCACCGAGGCCTCCGCCACCAGGCAGACGTACGGGAACACCGCCCGCACCGTCGCCGCCTGGGCCCTGGCGAAGGCAAGCGGCGGGCCGTCCGCCAGGTTCGCCGCGTAGCAGCCGCCCTCGCGCAGCGCGGCGGCGGCCAGCCGCAGGAACTCCACCGACGTGAGGTGCGCCGGGGTACGGGACCCGCGGAACACGTCCGCGATCACCAGGTCCTGCGAGCCCGCCGGGACCTCCGCCAGCGCCGCCCGGGCGTCGCCGACCGTCGCGGACACGTCCGCGCCGGGGCAGCGCCAGGGCAGGTGCTCCTCGACCAGCGCCAGCAGCGGCCCGTCCACCTCCACCACCCGCTGCCGCGAACCGGGCCGGGTGGCGGCCAGGTAGCGCGGCAGGGTCAGCGCGCCGCCGCCCAGGTGCAGCACGTCCAGCGGCTGCCCGGCGGGGGCGAGCGCGTCGGCGAGGTGGCCGAGCCGCCGGGTGTACTCGAACTCCAGATGGGTCGGATCGGCGAGGTCGACGTACGACTGCGGGGTGCCGTCCAGGGTGAGCAGCCAGCCGCCGTCCCGGTCGATGTCGGGCATCAGCTTGGCGAAGCCGAGGTCGGTCCGCCGCCCGACCGGGACGGGGTCGTCGTGCTCGTCGTACGCGTCCGGGCCGCCGTGCTCGTGGCACGCGTCCCGGCCGTCCTGCTCGTCGTACGCGTCCCGGCCGTCCTGCGCGGAGGTCACGCGCGCTCTCCGGCGGGCTCCACGCCCAGGTGGGCGGTCAGCCAGCGGTCCAGCTCGGTGAACACCTGGGCCCGGGCCGCCTCACCGGACAGCACCAGGTCGTGCATGCCGCCCTCGATCCGCACGATCGTGACGTGCCTGCCCAGCTTCGGCCCCTGCGCGGCGATGTCGTCGGCGCGCAGCACGGCGTCGGCGTGGTGCAGCGCGGCCTGCCACGTGGTGGTGGCGATGGACCGGGTGGAGGCCATCAGCAGCACCGGCACGTCGATGCCCAGGCCGTGCCGCAGCCGCCGGTGCCCCTGGTGGATCGCCGACAGCCAGCCCGCGAACAGCGGGAAGCCCTCGGCGGGCTTGAGCGTGAGGTCGAAGTCCCACTCGCCCTTGTGGTCCTTGTGCAGGCTGTGCGTGTAGTGCGGGTTCAGCGAGGAGGGCAGCACGCGTGTCGGGGCCAGCCGCCCGATCGCCGTCACGGCCGGCCCGCCGACGGCCCGCACGGCCGGCGAGGTCGGCATCGACAGGAACGGCGAGTTGAGGAACAGCCCGTCCACCAGCCCGCGCCCCGCCCGGCGCCCGGCCCACAGCGCGGCCACCAGACCCCCGGTGGAGTGCCCGTTCAGCAGCAGCTGCCGGTGCCCGTCCACCTCCCGGATAACGCGCACGGCCTCGTCGATCTCCTCGTCGTACTCGGCGAGGCTCCGGACGAAGTTCGGCGACTGGTGCGGGCGCAGCGAACGGCCGTACTTGCGCAGGTCGAGCGCGTAGAAGGAGAACCCCAGCGCGGTGTAGTGGTCGGCGAGGTTGGTCTGGAAGAAGTAGTCGTTGTACCCGTGGATGTACAGGACCGCCCGCTGCGCCCCGGGCACCGGCCGCCGCACCAGGGTCGCGCACACCGGCCCCTCGGCGTCCGGCCGGAGCTCCAGCTCCGTCGCCTCGTAGGGGGCACCCAGGATGTCTTCCCGAAACTCCATCGCCGCCGCACCGATCCTTCGCTCCGCCTGCCGGTGTGGCAGGTGACCACCCGTTCCGGCCCACGACGATACCGGCCGGTAGGGTCGGGCCGCTCGGTGGCCGGTCACTCCCCCGGGACGCCGTGCCGGGGCCCTGGCCGTGACTACCGCCCTCGCCCTGACCCTGACCCGGGCTCGGACTCGGACTCGGGTCCGCCTCGGCGCCCGCAGCGCGCCAGCGGACGAGCGGGCGACGGCTGACGACCGACAGCTGACGGCTGACGGCTGACGGCTAGCGTGGCAGCGCCTGGTCGTGGCGCAGCCGGGCCGGGGGCAGCCCGGCCGCCACGAGTCGGCGCCGGACGGAGGCGACCATGCCCACCGGCCCGCTGACGCAGGCCAGGTGCTCGCGCCAGTCGCCCGCCGACGCGACGGCGTCGGCGAGGCGGCCGGAGGTCACCGGGGTGATGCTCAACCAGGACTTGCGCAGGCCGAGTTCGGCGAGCGCCTGCCAGTCGTAGAGGTCTGCGCGGTCCCGGGCGCCGACGAACAGGTGGACCCGGCGGCCGGGCGGCCGGTGGGCGGCCTGCTGTTCGACGATCGCCTTCATCGGGGCGAGGCCGGTGCCGCCCGCGACCAGCAGCAGGTCGCGGGCGTCGCCCTCGGGCAGCAGGCTGCCGCGCGGCGGGCCGAGGCGCAGCCGGTCGCCGACGCCGGTGTGGTCGACCAGCGCGGCGCTGACACCGCCGGGGCCGGTGCGCCGGACGTGGAACTCCACGGCGTTGTCGGCGCGCGGGGCGCAGCCCATCGAGTACTGCCGCCAGGTGTGCGGCAGCGCGGGGTGCTCGACGGTGCCGTACTGTCCGGCGCGGTAGGGGTACGGTTCGCCGGTGCGCACCCGCAGCACCGCGAGGTCGGGGCGGCGGCGTTCGTGGCCGGTCACCACGGCGTGCCAGTACGGCGGTTCGGTGAGCGCGGAGTCGGCGCCGGCGACCATGGCGCCGACGGCGAAGCGCAGCATCCGCACCCAGGCGGCTTCCAGTTCACCGGTCCAGTCCCGGCCGGCCCGCTGCCGCAGGACCGCGCACAGGGCTTCCTCGAAGGCCTCATAGTGGACCGGCCGTACGCCCAGTTTCCGGTGGTCACGCCCGAGTTGACGGAAAGTCTGCTCCAGCTCGGCGGGGTGGTGGAGGTGGTCGACGAGGTGGCGGACGATCCGTTCCAGGTGGGCCCGCTGGAACTCCATCGAGGCGGGGAACAGCGGGCGCAGGTACGGGCGTCGCCGGAACATGACGGCGTAGAGGTGGTCGATCAGCTCGGCGAGCGGGGCGTCCAGGTCGAGGTCGCGCCGGATCAGCCGCTGGTCGGCGGCACCGTCGTAGCCACCGGAGCGGCCGTGGCCGCCGTGGTCGCCGTGGTCGCGGCACCCGGGGTCGCCGGCCGAGGAGGGCGGGGCGAGGAGGGTGCGGCGCAGGCGCATCGCGTGGTGGCGGGCGATCAGCCGGTCGTACTCGGCGGTGGTGGTGGCGGTAGCGGGGGCGGCGGTGCCCTCGGCGGGGTGGCTGCTGCTGTGGTCCATGTCCCGTCCAGTCAACTGCCCGCCACCGAGGGCGAGAAGGGCCGATCGCCCCGGGCGGACCCGGGACCATCGACCCCGTGCCGAGTGCCGTGCCGTGCCGAGTGCCGTGCCGTGCCGGCGGATGGGCCGCTACCGGGCCTGCTCGGCCTCCTCGGCGCCGGACGTCCGCTCGGCGCTCCGCCCGACCGTGCCCTCCTGGCGCTCGGTGGCCGCCCAACTCGCCAGCAGACGCAGCGACTCGGCCGAGGGCGAGCCCGGCTCGGCGTGGTAGGTGACCAGCACCTGGTCGGCGTCCCCGGCCGGGCGCAGGGTCTCGTACTGCAGACTGAGGTCGCCGACCACCGCGTGGTGCAGGTGCTTGGTGCCGTGGCCCTTGTCCTGGATGTTGTGGGTGGCCCACAGTCGGCGGAAGTCCTCGCTCTTGACGGAGAGTTCGCCGATCAGCGAGGCCAGCCGGGGGTCGTCCGGGTCGCGTCCGGCGTCCAGCCGCAGCATGCCGACCAGGTCGTTGGCCTTGCCCTCCCAGTCCTGGTAGAGCTCGCGCGCGGCCGGGTCCAGGAAGACCTGCCAGGCCATGTTGCGCTGCTCGGGCTGCATCGCGTCGAAGTCGCCGAGCAGGGTGGTGCCGAGCCGGTTCCAGGCGATGATGTCGAGGCGCCGCCCGAGCACGTACGCGGGCACGCCCTCCATGGCGTCCAGCAGCTGCTGCAGTTCGGGCCGCACCCGCTGC
The DNA here is from genome assembly GCF_055585785.1 of Kitasatospora sp. NPDC053308. Taxonomy (NCBI): domain Bacteria; kingdom Bacillati; phylum Actinomycetota; class Actinomycetes; order Kitasatosporales; family Streptomycetaceae; genus Kitasatospora; species Kitasatospora sp. NPDC053308. The sequence continues at coordinate 76,026 of NZ_JBVJJY010000011.1, forward strand.
ACGCGGGCGGCGGCCCGGCCGGAGCGGCGGCGGGCGGGCTTGGTGAGCCGGCCGAGGTGCTCGCGCTCGGCGGCGCTGAGCCGCAGCACCCGGGCGATGGCGTCGAGCACGGCGGCGGAGACGTTCTCGCCGTGGCCCTGTTCGAGCCGGGTGTAGTAGGCGGTGCTCACTCCGGCGAGCTGGGCCAGCTCCTCGCGGCGCAGCCCGGGCACCCGACGCCGGGTGGTGGTGTCCCGCAGGCCCACGTCCTCGGGCCGCAGCCGGGCGCGGCGGGATCGGAGGAACTCGCTGAGTTCGGTGCGCTGGTCCATGTCTGCAGTATGCGGGCGACCGAGAGCTCTGCCGCGGCCGAGGGTGACACTGCCGTGCGTACCTTCCCCGGTGGTACGCACGGTGGTGGTACGCCCGGCGCGCGTACGTCCCCCACGCCTACGCAGGGGGTTCGTACGAAGACCTTTGGCCTGGCTGGCCCGGTCGGGCCGCCGCAGCCTTGAGGACATGACGAACGACACGCACGACAGCACGGCGACGACGACCACCACCGCGACCACCCCCGCAAGCACCACCCGCACCGTCGCCGCCTACGCGGCGCAGCGGCCCGACGCCCCGCTGGCGAAGACCACCGTCGTCCGCCGGGCCGTGGGCGAGCACGACATCCTGATCGACATCCGCTACTCCGGCATCTGCCACTCCGACCTCCACCAGGTCGGCGAGGACTGGGGCACCGGGATCTTCCCGATGGTCCCGGGCCATGAGATCGCCGGCGTGGTCAGTGAGGTCGGCCCCGGCGTGACCCGCTGGAAGGTCGGCGACCGGGTCGGCGTCGGCTGCTTCGTCGACTCCTGCCGCACGTGCGACAACTGCCGCGCCGGCCTCCAGCAGTACTGCACCGGCGAGGGCGGCGTCGTCTTCACCTACAACAGCACGGGCAAGGACGGCCTGCCGACGTACGGCGGCTACTCGGCGGAGCTGGTGGTGGACGAGGCGTACGCGCTGCGCATCCCCGACAACCTGCCGCTGGACGCCGCCGCGCCGCTGCTGTGCGCGGGCATCACGCTGTACTCGCCGCTCGCGCACTGGGGCGCCGGCCCGGGCAAGAAGGTGGCGATCGTGGGCCTCGGCGGGCTCGGCCACATGGGCGTGAAGTTCGCCCACGCGATGGGCGCGGAGGTCACGGTGCTGAGCCAGTCGCTGCGCAAGCGCGAGGACGGGCTGAAGCTCGGCGCCGACCACTTCCGGGCCACTGCCGACCCGGCGACGTTCACCGAGCTGGCGGGCAGCTTCGACCTGATCGTCAACACCGTCTCCGCCGGTCTGGACCTGAGCGCCTACCTGGGCCTGCTGCGCACCGACGGCACGCTGGTGCAGGTCGGCGCGCCGGAGAAGCCGGTCTCGGTCAACGCCCACGCCCTGCTCCTCGGACGCCGCTCGCTGGCCGGCTCGATGATCGGCGGACTGCCGGCCACCCAGGAGATGCTGGACTTCTGCGGCGAGCACGGGATCACCGCCGAGATCGAGCTCATCCGGGCCGACCGGATCAACGAGGCCTACCGGCGCGTCCTGGAGGGCGACGTCCGCTTCCGCTTCGTGATCGACGCCTCGACGATCTGATCCCGCGGCCGCTCGACCCGTGGCCTCCGCTGCCAGGGCGGCCACCGCTGCCCCCGCTGCCACGGTCGTCACCGCGGCGGCCAGGGCCACGGCCGCCACCGCGGCGACCCACAGGAAGGCGACCCGCGGGAAGGCGACCCGCGGGAAGGTGCCCCGCGTCCCGGTGCTCTCCCATCACCTGGGCGCGGGGCACCCGCGTTCAGGCCGAGGCGGTCTTGGCCGCCCGGCGTTCCTCTCGGCGGTCCAGCCGGCGCTGCCTGCCGCGGCGCAGCGGCTGGTCGGGCAGCCAGCCGAAGGTGAGGCAGGAGCCCACCACGCCGAGCAGCATCCCGATCAGGAAGCCGCCCAGGTTGGAGGTGACCCAGGTGGCCAGCGAGGCCAGCACGGCGAGGAGGGAGTAGAACAGCCGCTGCGCCGGGTTGAACAGGATCAGCAGGCCGCACAGGACCATCACCGCCGGGACCAGGTATCCGGCCAGCCCCTGCATCCCGATGTGCAGGACGACGGGCAGCGGGGCCCGCAGGGTGAACAGGATCTCGGCGCCGCCGAGCAGCACCAGCAGCCCGCCCCAGAACGGTCGCCCGCCCCGCCAGTCGCGCCTCGCCGGGCCCGTGGTGGGTACGGCGGCGGCTCCGGCCGTGGTGGCGGCTGAGGCGGCGGCGGCCGGTTCGGCGGCGGCCGGGGCCGCGGTGCCGGGCGCGGCGGCCGTCCCCTCGGCCGCCACCCCCTCGGCCCGTGGCCCGACCCCAGCCTCGGCCCGTGCCCCGACTCCAAGCTCGGCGCCCTGGCCGGTCCCGGTCGGCTCCGGTACGGACTCCGTCACGGTCAGCAGCCCTGGGAGCTGAAGCTCAGCCGCAGGTTGGGCAGTTTGAACCCGACGGCGGTGCTCGCGTAGTTGTGCTGCTTCAGCTGGTTGATCTGGACGGTGTCGGCCTGCTGGCCGAAGACGCCCGGGTTGCCCTTGCCGACCGGGCCGGCCTTGGTGAAGGTGCTGGCGTCGCCGCCGATCTCGATGTTGGTGAACTCCGCGTCGCCGGAGAGCAGATCGGAGTCGGTGGTGAGGTTGCTGGCGGAGACGGGGGTGCCGCCGTCGCCCGCGTGGATCACCAGGTTGATGCCGCCGAGGTCGACGCTCTGGCACAGGTTGGTGATCTGCGCGGTCTTGATCGCCGACACCGCGACCAGTACCTGGCCGCCGGTGGAGCCCGCGTTGGGGCTGTCCGGGATCATCGAGTCCAGCGCGCCGAACTGCGCGAAGCCCTGGCCGTCGAGCTTGTCGGCGGTGATGGTGAACGGCATTCCGGAGATGGAGAACTGGGCGGCGAGCACGCCCTGCGCGGTGAGCGCCATCAGGACGCCCCCGGCCGCGATGGCGGGCACGGCCATCAGGGCGGTGCGCTTCAGCCGTACCCGGCCTCTTCTCGGCCCGACCGGCTGCGGGGTCTCGGCCGCGGCGGCGGCGTCCTCGGACATGGCCATGTGTGCTCCCTGTGGGTGGATGGGGTGTGCAGGCACTGGCACGTTGCCCTGGCGCGGACAGCGTTCCGCGGCCCGACCGGGCCGTCCGCCCCTCGGCAGCGGGGCGGATCCGATCGGTACGCGGTGGGTAACTGGGAAGCTACTGCCCGGTATTGGCCGGGTCAATACGGGTGCACGAAGGATCTTCACCGGTCCCGAACCCGAGCCGCTCCGCGGCCTCCACCGGGCCGAGGAAGGGCGCCAGGCAGAACATGCTCAACACCGGGAGCAGATCCGGCAGTCGATCCGTCCGACCGGAGGCTATCCGGCGGTAGAGCGCGCTGTAGACGCCGCCCACCACGGCGTCCACCATCTCCTCCACCCCTACCCCGCAAGGCAGTTGGGGAACGTCGGCGAAGAACGCCCGGAACCTGGTGAGGAGTTGCTCCCGCTCACGCCGTCCTTCCGGGCCGACCGCCTCGATCTCGATCACCGCCATGGTGGCGAACGCCGGTGTACCGGCCAGCAGTTGGAGCATCGCACCGAGCGAGCGCCGGATTCCGTGGCACCAGTCGGACTCGGCCGCGAAGGCTGCCGCCATCCGCCGGAGCACCACACCGGTGCCGTACCGGTGGGCGGCCAGGAAGGCGTCCTCCTTGCCGCTGAACAGCTCGTAGAAGACCGGCCTGGTCACACCCGCCGCGCGGCAGATGTCGCTCACCGTGGCGTGCTGGTAGCCGCGTTCGGCGACGGTCCGGACCAGCCCGTCCAGCAGCCGCTCGCGCTGGGTCGCGGCGACCACCCCGGCGGGCTGCCGGCGCGGGCCGGGCTTGATCGACCTGGCGGGGTCGCGGCCGGCCCGCGCTCCCGGCAGCAGGACCACGTCGGCACTCCGGAGGTAGTTCCGATCCATCACCAACTCCTGTGTCCTGTATTGACATTGACGTAACACCGGGTTTACAACACTGACAGGTTTCCAACCGGTGGGCGAGCAGGCCCCCACCGGTCGACCTCCAGGGGCTCCCACGGTCCGGACGAACCTCCCGGACCACGGGGCCACGGGACCACGGCGGGCGCAGGCCCGCGGCGGTGGCAGCCGCCGACGTCCACCCCCACAGCACCGAACGTCCGCGCCGGGCCGGCGCCGTGCCGCCGGGCCATGCCGCTGTGTCGCTGTGTCGCTTCGAAGGTCCCTCGAAAGTCCGTCGAAAGCCCCCTCGAAGGACCTGCGGAGTCCGCCGTACCGCCGAACCGCCGCACGCACGAGCGGGCCCGTGGCGCCGGGCCCGTCCGCACCAAGGCCCCGCCGGAGCCCCCGGTACGCCATGCACCTCCCCCGTCGTGCACACCACCACACCCGCACGCCGGGATCCCCCCACCCGTCCCCGGGACGGAGAGAGGTACCCTCATGCGCATTCGCCGCACCCTCGCCACCGCCGCCCTCAGCGCACTCGCGCTCACCGGCGCGGCCGTGGCACCCGCCGAGGCCGCCAGCGCCGTCCTCACCACCGGCAGCCCGTCCGGCCCGGCCGTCGCCGTCGGCGACGTGCTGACCGCCAACCTGGCCTCCGGCAGCTTTGCGACCTTCTACAACAGCGCCACCGGGACGAGCGGCATCAAGTGCGCCGCCTCCTCCTTCTCGGCGACCGTGACCGCCAACCCGGCCGCCCCGGGCAGCGCCGTCGAGCAGCTCAACACCCAGACCTTCGGCTCCTGCACCTCCAACGTCCTCGGCGTCACGGGCGTCAAGAGCATCACCGTCACCAACCTGCCGTACACCAACACGGTCAGCGACGCCCCCGGCAACCCGGTCAAGCTCACCCCCGGCGCGGCCGGCCCGATGGGCACCACCGTCGTGCTCAGCACCATCCTGGGCAGCGTCAGCTGCAACTACCAGAACGCCACCGGGATCAACGGCACCACCTCGAACACCGGCAACACCATCGGCTTCTCGGCGCAGCCGTTCAGCCTGGTGTCCGGCCCGGGCCTGTGCTTCACCACCGGCTACTTCAGCGCCACCTACGGCCCGGTCACCGACACCTCCGTGGCCGGCAGCCCGGTCCTGTTCGTCAACTGACCCCGCGCACCGACGCACCACCGCGGCGTACGGCCCCGGGCCGTACGCCGCTCCTCCGTGCCCGGTGCGCCGGCACCTCGACGCCCCCGCCCCGGCACCCGTGCCCCACACCCCGGCACCCCACACCCCCGGCGCCCCCGCGCCCCGGCGCGAGCACGCCGGAGACACCGAAGTGACCGGCCGGTAGGGTGGCGCCGCACGGAGACGGCGAGCCGGAACGGAGCTGGGCGCATGAACGGCAACGACAGTGACAACGGGACGAAGGGCACGGGCTTCTTCACCTCCGTGACGGACGCCGCCGAACAGCTCGCCGCCACCGGCTACCTCGCCTCCACCGCCGTCGCCACCACCGTCTTCCTCGCCGACCGCCTCGGCAAGCCGCTGCTGGTCGAAGGCCCCGCCGGGGTAGGCAAGACCGAGCTCGCCAAGGCCGTGGCCGCCGTCGGGCGGGCCCGGCTGGTGCGGCTGCAGTGCTACGAGGGCATCGACGAGGCCCGCGCGCTGTACGAGTGGAACCACGCCAAGCAGTTGCTGCGGATCACCGCCGGCCGCGACGAGGGCTGGGAGGAGGCCCGCGGCGACATCTTCGGCGAGGAGTTCCTGCTCACCCGCCCGCTGCTGACCGCCATCCGCGGCGAGGAGCCCACGGTGCTGCTCATCGACGAGATGGACAAGGCCGACGTCGAGGTGGAGGCCCTGCTGCTGGAGGTGCTCAGCGACTTCCAGGTGACCGTCCCCGAGCTCGGCACCATCACCGCGAGCCGCCGCCCGTTCGTCCTGCTCACCTCCAACGCCACCCGGGAGCTCTCGGAGGCGCTGCGCCGACGCTGCCTGTTCCTCCACCTCGACTACCCGGACGCCGCGCTGGAGCGCCGGATCGTCCGCCTCAAGGTGCCGGGGCTGGACGACACCCTGGCCGAGTCGCTGGTCCGGATCGTCGGTGCCCTGCGCGCGATGGAGCTGCGCAAGGCGCCGTCCGTCGCGGAGACCATCGACTGGGCGCGCACCCTGCTCGCCCTCGGCGCGGACACCCTCGACGAGGCGGCCGTCCGGGACACCCTCGGGGTCATCCTCAAGCACCAGGACGACATCCGGAGGGCCGCCCAGAAGCTCACCCCCGCATGACCGCCGAACCGCAGCCGAACGAGCCCGCCGCCGGCAACCCCCGCACCACCGACCCCGCCGCCCGCCTCACCGGCCTGGTCCGCGCACTGCGCGGCCACGGCCTGCGGATCGGCCCCGCCGAGACCGTCGACGCGGCCGCCGTCCTGGACGTGCTCGGCTTCACCGACCGCGAGCGGATGCGGGCCGGCCTGGCCGCGGCCCTGCTCCGCTCCGAGGGCCAACGGGCGGTCTTCGACGCCACCTTCGACCTGTTCTTCCCGCTCGGCGTCGGCACCCCCGAGGCCGTCCGCGCCGATCCGCCGGCCGTCCCCGACGACCCCGAGCCACCGCGCTACGGCCGCCCCGACCCGCTCCGCGACGACCTGCGCGCACGCCTCGCCGCCGCCCTCGCGGCCGACGACCGCGCCGCCCAGGCCCGGCTCGCCGGTGAGGTCGTGGAGGCCTTCGGCCGGTACGGCGCGCCGGGCACGTCCGGCGCCCCCGGCAACCCCGGTTCGGACGGCTGGTCCGCCCGGCAGGCGCTCGGCCGGCTCAACCCCGAGACGCTGCTCGCCCGGATCCTGGCCGCGCTGCGCGACCGACCGGGCGCGGGCCAGGCCGACCTCTCCGACCTGGTCCTCGCCGACGAGGTCCGCCGCCGGATCCGCGGCTTCCGCGCTCTGGTCACCACCGAGGCCCGCCGCCGGGTCGCCGAGCTGCGCGGCCCCGAGCGGATCGCCGAACGCGCCGTCGCCCCCAGCGCCGACCGGATCGACTTCCTCTACGCCGGCCGCGACGAGCTCGCCGAACTGCGCCGCACCGTCCACCCCTTGGCCCGCAAGCTGGCCACCCGCCTGGCCGCCCGACGCCGCCGCGCCGCCCGCGGCCACATCGACCTGCGCCGCACCCTGCGCCGCTCGCTCACCACCGGCGGCGTGCCGCTGCGCCCCGCCCACCGGCTGCGCCGCCCGGCCCGGCCGGAACTGGTGCTGCTCTGCGACGTCTCCGGCTCGGTCGCGGGCTTCGCCGACTTCACCATGCTGCTGGTCCAGGCGATGAGCGAACAGTTCGGCAAGGTCCGGGTGTTCGCCTTCGTCAACCGCACCGCCGAGGTCACCGGCCTGCTCCGCAACGGCGACGACCCGGCCCGGCTGGCCGCCCGGATCCTCAGCCAGGCCGAGGTGACGGGCTACCACGGCAACAGCGACTACGGCTCCGCGCTCGGCGACTTCGCCGAGCACCACCTGGACGCCGTCGGCCCGCGCGCCTGCGTGCTGATCCTCGGCGACGCCCGCACCAACCACCGCGACCCCAACCTCGACGCCCTGCGCCGGATCGCCGCCCGCGCCCGCCGGGTCATCTGGCTCAACCCCGAGCAGCCCGCCCTCTGGCCCACCGGCGACTCCGCCGCCCACGCCTACGCGGCCGTCGTCGAGATGCATCCCTGCCGCAACGCCCGCCGCCTCGGCGAACTCATCACCCGCCTCCTGCCGGTGTGACCGGCCGGGCCCGGCGGATTCCCGGTCGAGCCGCGCCCACGGTCGACCGGTGCCGGGTACGCGGCGCGGGGGGGGGGGGGGGAAGGGGGGGGGCGGGGGGGGGGGGGTGTTGCGCTGGGGGGGGGTGGGGAGGGGGGTGGGGTTTGGCGCATGGAGAGAAGGGG
>NZ_JBVJJY010000011.1:83948-267916 GCF_055585785.1 Kitasatospora sp. NPDC053308
GTCGGGGACCGGGCAATCCCCTTCTGGAACTGGTGCACGGGGGGTCGGGTGGGGGGTGTGTGGGGGTCTCGGGTTGGGGGGGGGCTTCGCCGGGGACCGCGCCTGGCCTCGCCCGGGGACGCGCCGGACGGCGCCCGGGCCTCAGTCCAGCGAGCCGAGGAAGTCCAGCAGGGCCTCGTTGACCTCGGCCGGACGCTCCTGCTGCGTCCAGTGGCCGGTCTCGGGGAGCCGGACGTGGCGGTGCAGGCGCGGGGTCACCTGCTGCAGCAGGTAGGCCATCACCTCCGGCGGGACCATCGCGTTGACCAGGTCCTGTTCGCCGACCACGTACAGCGCCGGGGACTCGATCCGCCGGCCGTGGAAGGCCGCCATCAGCTCGTTGTTGCGGTCGATGTTCCGGTACCAGTTGAGCCCGCCGGTGAAGGCGCGTTCGCCGTGCCGGCCGTAGTCGGCGGCGAAGGCGTCGATGTCCGCCTCGGTGAGCCACCCGGGCAGCCGCTCCGGCTCCGGGATGGTGTCCAGGAGCTTCATGCCCTCGGGGACGACCCAGGCCGTCGGCTCCCCGCCGGGGCGCAGCCCGGTGCCGAGCAGGCGCCGGAAGGTGGACTTGGGGTCGGCGGCCAGTTCGGCGTCGGCCCGGCCCGGCTCCTGGAAGTAGACCTGGTAGAAGCCCTCGCCGTACTTCTCCCGGGCGGGCGCCAGCGGGGTCGGCCCGGACGGCAGCGGCGGCACACTGAGCCCGGCGACGCCGCGCACCAGGTCGGGGCGCAGCGCGGCGGTGGCCCAGGCCACCGGCGCCCCCCAGTCGTGTCCGACCACCACGGCCCGCTCCTCGCCGAGCGCGGCGATCAGCGCCGTCACGTCACCGACCAGGTGCAGCAGGGTGTAGGCGTCCACGCTCGCGGGCTGCTCGCTGCGGGCGTACCCGCGCTGGTCGGGCGCGACCACCCGGTAGCCGGCCTCGGCCAGCGGCGCGAACTGGTGCCGCCAGGAGTACCAGCTCTCCGGGAAGCCGTGCAGCAGCAGGACCAGCGGGCCCTCCCCCTGCTCGGCGAGGTGCAGCCGCACCCCGTTCACCTCGACCTCGCTGTGCTTGACCGCTTCGTACGACACGTGCATCCCCAATCGTCAGAACATCCGTCCGTTTCCGAACCTGCCCAGTCGGGCGCCTCCGGAATCCCGGCCTGCCGCTGGGCCGCCGGGCCACCGGGAGACCGGGAGAGCGGGAGAGCGGGAGACCGGAACGACGAGCGGCCGAGGCCGCCCCGGGGAATCCGGGACGGCCTCGGCCTCAGCGGGTGCGACTGACGCGGGGTCAGTTCACCGTGTAGCTGTACGGGATCGCCGCGAGCACCGCACCGGTGGTGTTCAGGGCGTTGTTGGCGGTGGCCACGCCGGTCGGACCGGACACCAGGTACAGCACGCCCTTGACGGTGCTGCCCTTCGGGCCGTTCGGGGTCAGGGTCACCTGCAGCGAGCCGGTCGCGCCGGGCGCGACGGTCACCGGGGTGGCGGCCTGGGCCGAGGCGTTCACCGAGGCGGCGTACGGGTCACCGGTGCTGGAGGTCAGCGCCGGGTCGAAGGCCTGGGTGTGCGCGGTGGCCGTGATGGTGGAGGTGCCGGTCGGGGCACCGCCGTTGCCGAACGGGCCGATCTGCTGCACGAAGGTGCTCCAGTTGCCCGGGACGACCGGCTGCTCGGCGGTGCCGTTGTCGGTGGCGACCGAGATGGTGGAGCCGTTCTGGGCCTTCTTCAGGTCGCCGAAGAGGTCGGGCGAGCCGGTGGTGGCGCTCAGCTCGATCTGCGCCGGCGTCGAGGACGCCGCCACGGCCTTCAGCTGGTCGGTGCCCGGGGGCACCAGGAAGAACGGCACCGAGGAGCTCAGGCTGAGCGGCAGGTTGAGGCTCGCCGAGGCGCCCTGCGGCACCAGCGGCAGGTCCACCCGGCTGTCCAGGCGCCCGTCGGCCGCGATCTTCTGGGTGGCGACGGTGTTGTTGGTGTAGTTCACCTGGACGGTGACCGGCTTGCCGGCCGCCAGCTTGGTGCGCGCGTCGTTCGGGAGCCCGGCCGCGGTGGCCTGGTTCTGGTTGAACGCGACGGTGCCGGTGAAGTCCTGGGCGAGCTGCTGGCCGCTGACCGGGCCGAGCACGTTCAGGACGAACCGCCAGCGGCCGGCGGCCGGGTTGACGGTGGTGGCGGAGACGCCGGCCGCGGTGCCGGTCAGGTTGCCCTGGGCGTCGAACTGGCCGTTGCCCTCGATGTCGATCGGGGTGCCGTTCGGGCTGATCAGGGCGCCCTGCATGAGCAGGTTGGAGTCCTTGCCGACGGTGACGCCGACCCGCAGGTCCTTCTGGCCCTTCGGGACGTCGAAGCCGTAGGTGAAGCTCTGCGTCGGCGAGGCGCTGCGGCCGTTGCCACCGGTGATGGTGCCGGTGAAGCTGCCCTTGCCCTGGTTGACCGGGACGAGGCTGCGCAGCGTGACCGGGACGCTGGTGGTGTTGCCGTTGGAGCTGGAGACGACGATCGCCTCGCTGGAGTCACCGCTGGTCGCCGGGGTGGTCAGCTGGACCTTGAGGGTCTTGGTCTGACCGGGCTTGAGTTCGGTGCTGCTCGGGCTCACGGCGCCGGCCGGCACCGCGCGCTGGGTGGCGGTGCCGAACTGCACCGGACCGGTGAAGCCGTTCTTGCCCGCCGGGGTGTAGAGGATCGCGGTCCACTCGCCCGCCACCGGGTGCGGGACGTCCACCAGGCCGAAGTCGGCCGGGGTGGCGCCGCCCTGCGGACGGGTGTTGGTCTCGAAGCGGCCCGACGGGTCGAGCAGCGTCATGCGGACGACCGGGCCGTTGGTGACCGGGTTGGGCGCGCCGTGCCAGGCGATCGAGGCCGCGAGGCGGTCGGCGCCGGCCGGGACGGTGAACTTGACCTGCTTCTGCACCCAGTCCGCGCCGTTGGTCGCGTACTTGAAGGTGTCCGTCGAGGCCGAGTCCAGCTGGACGGTCTGCTGGTTGCTCGACTGCGGAGCGAAGCTGCGGGTCGCGGCGCTGACCGTCTGCGGCTCGTCACTGGTGTTGGTGACGGACACGTCGGTGGTGTGGGCCGAGCCGGGGGCGCCGGCGATGTCGACCTGGCCGGTGTTGACCACGACGGTGTTGGCGCCCTCGGTGCCGTCACCGTCGTCGTAGCCGCGGGCGGCCTCGACGGCGGCGCGGACGTTCAGCAGGCCGGCGCCCTGCTCCTCGGCGGGCACGCCGAGGTCGGTGGCGGTGCCGGTGAGGAACTTCTTGACCAGCGCGGGGGACGGCGAGTCGCCGCCGTGGGTGTCGCGGTAGGCCTGGATGACCAGGGCCGCGGCGCCGGTGACGAACGGGGCCGCCTGGCTGGTCCCGCCGAAGGGCTGGATCGGCGAGGGCTTGCCGTTGAAGCCCGTGCAGTCCTGGTACTTGGCGGTGTCGGGGGTGCACAGCGCCCAGTCCGACTCGCCCGGCGCGACCAGGTCGACGGTGCGACCGGCCTGGGTGAAGCCGCCGGAGGAGAGCGCGGAGATGCGGTTGTCGCTCCAGGTCTTGTTGGAGAACTGGGAGGCCGCGTAGCCGGTCTGCTGGTAGTTCTGGTTGTCGGTGGAGGCGCCGACCGAGATCACGTACGGATCGGTGGACGGCGTGCCGACGGTGCCGCTGATGCCGGCGTCACCGGAGGAGACGGCGACGGTGACACCGGCCTTGACGGCCTGCTCGTTGAAGAGCGAGATGGTGTCGTGCGCGCCGCTGTCCGGGGTGACGTTGCCGCCGAAGGACTCGTTCAGCACGTCCACGTGGGCGACCCGCACCGCGTAGTCGATGGACTGCAGGATCGACGAGTTGGACATCAGCTCGCCGCCGGCCTTCAGCGCGACCAGGTCGGCGTCGGGCGCGAGGCCGCGGATGCGGATGTTGCAGCCGGCCGGCAGCGGGTGCGAGGGGTTGACGAACTGCGAGACGTCGTAGGTCTGGCGGCCCTGGGCGATGACCGCCGAGGCGTCGCCGAAGGCCTCGGCGGCACCGGTCGGCGCGTCCCAGCCGTCGCCCGCGAAGTCCTTGTAGTCGACCACGGCGTGCGAGCCGTCGGCCCGGATGAAGTCCGGGTTGTTGGGGTCGAGGCCGTCCGCGATGTAGGCGACCTTGACGCCCTTGCCGGTGGCCAGGTTCTCCACGCCGGCCTTGCCGTTGCCGGTGTAGGCCCGGACCGAGTACAGGCCCTCGGGCTCCAGCAGCGGCTTGCTCGGGTCGGAGGGGCACGCCGTGTTGGTCGCGTTCTCCTCGGCGCCCTGGCCGTTGCTGCCCGTAACGGCCTGCGGTGCGGCGGCGGCCTTGGGCGCCTTCGCGCCGGAGGCGTTCGCGGCGTCGGCGGCGTCCTTGGCCTGCTTGGCCTTGCCGGCGGCGGCCGGGGCGACCTGGACCTGGGTGTCCGCCACCACGGAGGAGACGGCCGGGTCGGCCTGGAGCTGGGCTCGCAGGGCGGGGCTGACGGTCGCCGAGAAGGCGTTGCCGACCACGAAGGTCTTGATGTCGGTGCCGCCGCCCGCCTTGACCTTCTTCAGCAGCGGTGCCTGGGAGTCGGCGGCCTTCTGCTGGCGGGCGCCCAGGTGACCGTGATCGGCCGGGGCATCCGTTATCTGGTCCTTCAGGATCACGATCACCGGCACCGGGGACCCGTCCGCGGACGCCGCCTGGGCGTTCTGCGGTTCCGGGGTCGGAGCTGCGTTGGCGCCGGTCCCGAAGCTCAGGACCATGGACGCGGCGGTGACCGTGACGGCAGCTGCTAGCTGGGTTTTCCGCCAGCCGATCATGGACATCCTTTCGTCTGATGAATGGCTGACGCAATCCAACGCACCTGAACGCGATCACGACAAGGGGGTAAATCCCCATCAGAAAGTAAAGTTGACCATCTCTCAGTAAAATTCACGGCGGAAATCGGGCCGAATCCGCATCTTTCAGCCGATCGGCCCTGTCCGGCCCCGCCCGGCCCCGAACACCCGCTCGCCGGCGATTCCGGTGGCGAACTCCGGACACTGGCGAAAACCCGCCACCGGTCGGCCGCTTTGTCGACACCGCGACATTCCCTTCCCACGGCGGCGCCACCGGAAACAGGGGTCCCGCGGCGGCGCCACCGGAATGAGGGGCCCCGCGGCGGAGACGGAGTCCCGCGCCCGGAACGGGACCCCGCGAGCCCTGGCTCACTGGCCGGCGAGGCGCTCCTGAACGTCCGCCAGGTCCTCGGCGGTCGGCGCGTCGTCCTGGGCCAGCCGGTGGCGCCAGTACCCGGTGAAGTCGATCGAGGGCTTCGGCACCCCCCGCTCCTCGACCAGGTGGCGGCGCAGCGCCCGGACCGCGCCCGCCTCGCCGGCCAGCCAGGCGAACGGGGTGCCGGGCGGCAGCTCGGCGGCCCGGACGGCTCCGGTCAGCAGCGCGCCCGGGGCGGCGCCGTCCCGGTGCAGCCAGTGCACCGCGAGCTCGGCCCGGCTCTCCAGCGGCTGCCGCTCGGCCTCGTCCGCGACCTCCACGTACGCGAGCGCCCGCACCCCGGCGGGCAGGGCCGCGACCAGCGTCGCGAGCGCGGGCAGCGCCGTCTCGTCCCCGGCCAGCAGCACCCAGTCGGCCGCCGCGGCGGCCTCGGCGAACGGGACGGTCGGGGCGTACAGCGTCGAGGGGCCGACCATCCCGAGCCGGTCCCCCGGTGCGGCGCGCAGCGCCCAGGCGGCGGCCGGCCCGGTGTCGCCGTGCAGCACGAAGTCGATCTCGACCAGCCGGGTGCCGGGGAGCCGCCGGCGCAGGGTGAAGGTGCGCATCGGGGGCCGCTCGGCCTCCGGGATCGCCAGGTAGGCCTGGCACCAGCCCATCGGGTCGTCCTGCGGCGGGGGCAGCACCGGCTCGGCCTGCCCGGGGCGCGGGAAGCAGAGCTTGAGCTGCTGGTCGGGCGCGCCGCCGACGGTGTCGGCCAGCTCCTCGGCCGCGAAGGTGATCCGGGCGGTGCGCGGAGTGATCCGGCGCGTCTCCACGACCTCGACGAAGGTGACGGGCAGTGTCATCGCGAAACCCCTTCGGTTGATAACCTTACGGCATAAAGAGTTGCCGACCGCGCGATACTTTACGCCATAAGGAGATGCCGGATGACCGTCTACGCCGGGCAGGGCGACGCCCGCCGCTCACTCGCCCTGCTGTGGGGCGCGCCCGCGGAACCGCGCACCGGACGCAGCGGCCCCAAACCGGGCCTGAGTGTGGACGCGATCGTGTCCGCCGGAATCGCGGTGGCCGACACCGAGGGCATGGACGCGCTGTCGATGCGCGCCGTGGGCGAACGACTCGGCCGCACCGCGATGGCGCTCTACACGTACGTCCCGGGCAAGGCCGAACTGCTCGACCTGATGCACGACCGGGCCCTCGCCGAACTCGTCCCACCCGCCGGACCGCCCACCGGCGCGCCGGCGCCCGAGGACTGGCGGACCGCCGTCACCGCCTGGGCCGAGGCGCTGTACGCCTGCTACCTGCGCCACCCCTGGATGCTCCGGATCTCGCAGGCCCGCCCCGTCCTCGGCCCGGCCGAACTCGCCGCCATGGAGAGCCTGTTGCGCGCCCTGCGGCCCGCCGCGCTGGACCCGCAGCGGCTGCGCGGCGCGGTCGCCGCGCTCTGGCAGTTCGTCCGCGGCCTGGCCGCCACCACCGCCGAGACCCGCGCGGCGGCCGCCGCCACCGGCGTCGCGGACGAGGACTGGTGGATCGCCCGCTCCACCGAACTGGCCGAACTGGCGCCGGACTTCGCCGAGCGCTTCCCGCTGCTCACCGGCCTGCAGAGCGCCACCGGCGGCTCCCCCGAGGACAGCCACCGGGAGGCGTTCCGCACCGGCCTCACCGTCCTGCTCGACGGCGTGGCGGCGACGGCGGCCACGCCGCGGGCTTCCGCCTGACCCGCGGCTCCGCCCGGCCCCCCTCAGCCGGACCGGCGTGCGCGGACGCGCCGCGCGGTGCGCAGCCCCTGCTTGGCGGCCGTCGCGACCAGCCCGCCGAGTCCGGTCCTGGCCTGGTCCCGGGCGGCGAGGCGCTCCAGGACCGGCAGCGCCCGGTCGTCGGCGGTGGCGCCGAGGGCCCGGCAGGCCAACGCCCGCAGGTCCGGGTCGGGGTCGGCGGTGAGGTCGATCAGACCGTCGACCACCGCGGGGCCGAAGGCACCGATCGCCGCGGCGAGATGACCGGCCTTGGGATTACGGCGCTCCGTCATGGCCCGCCAGAGCGCCGCGAGCGCCGTGTCGCCGCCGATCTGCCCGAGGGCGCGGGCGGCCGCGCTGCCCACCCAGGGGACTCCGTCGTCCAGCCGGGCCGCCAGGGCGGGCACGGCGGTGGGCTCCCCGAACAGGCCGAGCGCTTCGCAGGCGCCCTCGCGGACCATCGGGTCGCGGTGTTCCAGCAGCGCCGTCACCAGCGGAACAGCCCGGCACAGGCCCAGTTCGGCGCAGGCGAGCGCGGACCAGCGCAGCCCGCCGTGCCCGGCGTCGGCGAGGGCCCGCAGCAGGCCCGGCTCCAGGGCCTCGTCGCCGAACAGCCCGATCCGGTTGAGCGCCTTGGTCCACACCGTGAGGTCCTGGGCGCGATGGTCGGAGGCGACCTCGCGCAGGGCGGCCAGCGCCTGCGGATGGCCGCGCTCGGCCCACTCCAGCAGTGCGTCGATCGCCCGCGCCCGGACGGCGCGGCGCCCCCGCAAC
The DNA here is from genome assembly GCF_055585785.1 of Kitasatospora sp. NPDC053308. Lineage (NCBI taxonomy): Bacteria > Bacillati > Actinomycetota > Actinomycetes > Kitasatosporales > Streptomycetaceae > Kitasatospora > Kitasatospora sp. NPDC053308. Next base: position 91,681 of record NZ_JBVJJY010000011.1, read on the forward strand.
TCGGCGGCGTGGACGGCCACCAGGGACTCCGGCCCGTCCGGCAGGTGGCCCAGCGCATCGCCGAGCGGGCCCGCGAGGTCCGGTTCGCGCTCGCCGAGCCGCAGGGCCAGCGGGCCGATCCGGGTGCCGACGTCCGCGTCGTAGCGACCGTTGCCGCACAGGTTGGCGGCCAGCTTGGCGACCGCGCGGAACAGCGGTTCGGCCGGGTCGGACGGGTCGTCGACAAGGGCGTCGGCGAGGGCGTCGAGCCGGCCGGACAGCGCCGCCGCGACCGCTGCCGGCGGGCGGCCTGCGGCCCGCAGGACCGTCTCCGCCCAGACGAGGGGCTCGCTCTGGCGCTCGTACAGTTGCCGGCCCCAGAGCCGGAGCAGCGCGTCACGCTCGTCGATCATGCGGGGATCGTCCCAGCGGGGGGCGCCGCGGTCCAAGGGGATTTCGGCCGAGTCCGGTCCTGGCCGGGGGCGCACGGAGATGGAACGGTGACGCTTGCGTGAAAGCTCGTCAGGCGTAAAGTCTTCCCCAAGTCCCGGTCTATCTGGCATGTTTCCTTCAATTCCCGTGCGATCCCCACGCTTCCCCCTCACGCACCGGGCATCGACTCCTGGAACCTGACCTTCTGACCCACCGCGGCACGCCTGCCCGCGTCCACCCCGTGCCCCGCTGCCCGGCGCCCGAGCGCGCCGGCCGGCGGGGCACCGCCGCGCCCGGACCCCCCGGCGCCGGCGTCGGCGCCCGGCCGTACCCTGAGTGGCTTTCCGGGAACCATGAAAGGCGGACGCGGTGCGGAGCGGCACGATCGTGGCGGGGCGGTACCTGATGGACCGCCCGCTGGGCGCGGGCGGCATGGGCGAGGTCTGGGCGGCCCAGGACCGGCTGCTGGACCGGCGGGTGGCGGTGAAGCTGCTGCACGAGACGGACGAGGACGCCCGGGCCCGCTTCCTGCGGGAGGCGCGGGCGGCCGCCGGACTGCAGCACCCGGGGATCGTGGTGGTCCACGACTTCGGCGAGTTCGAGAAGGCGCCGTTCCTGGTCATGGAGCTGCTGGAGGGCCGCTCGCTGGAGGCCCGCCAGGACGACGGCGCGGCGGCGGTGGGCTGGGTGGCCGAGGTGGGCGCCCGGGTCGCGGAGGCGCTGGCCGCGGCCCACGCCTCCGGGCTGGTCCACCGGGACGTCAAGCCCGGCAACCTCTTCCTCACCGCGGACGGCACCGTCAAGCTGCTGGACTTCGGCCTCGTCCACGAGCGCCCGCAGCCCGTCCCGGACGGCGCGGAGCAGGACGGCCGCACCACCGCCGTCGGCACCCTCGCCTACATGGCACCCGAGCAGTTCACCGGGCAGCGCGTCGACGCCCGGGCCGACCTGTACGGGCTCGGCGGGACCCTGCACGCCCTGCTGGTCGGTCACCCGCCGGTCCACGGCGGGAGCGCCGCGCTGCGCACCAGCCCGCCGCCGCGGCTGCGGGACGAGCGGCCGGACGTGCCCGAGGAGCTCGACCGGCTGATCCACTCCCTGCTGGAGCGCGATCCTGCCCGCCGACCGGCCGGGGCCGCCGCCGTCGCCGCGCAGCTGTGGAAGCTGGCCGAGCGCCACGGCCGCCGCAGGGCCCCGCGGACGACCGGGCCGATACCGAAGCGGAAGAGTCAGGCCAGGAACGCCGTCGTGTTCAGCGCCGGCGTGCTGGTGGTCGCCATGCTCGCCATGCGGTTGATCTCCGACCCGCCCTTCGGCTCCGACGACTACGTCGACCGGGAGTCGGCCCCGAACCAGCCGACGGCCTCGGCCCGCCCGGCACAGCTCCACGCCGGGGACTGCGTCACCTACGCCTCACCGGTCGGCGCCGAGGAGCGGAACCTGGACGCCCCCGTCGGCTGGACGGCGGTCGACTGCGGCCGGCCCCACCAGGCCCAGGTCGGCAAGGTGCTGACGATGACGCTGCCGACGACCGAGTCCCAGTGGAGCACCGCCCTGGCCCTGCTCGGCTCCTCCTGCACCACCACCGTCCACGAGGCCGAGTCCGCCCACCCCGGCCAGCGCTTCGGCCAGGTGGTGCTCGGCCCGTCCAAGGCCGACTGGTTCTCGGGCGCCGAACGCTACGCCTACTGCACGCTGCACCCCCGGGACGGCGGCCCGCTCACCGTGGACCTCCGGCCGTAGGCGGGGGACTGAGCGCCGTCGGCCGGGCCCGCGCGTCGGCCGCGCGCGGGCAAGGGCCAGGCCCGGGCAGCGGTCACGCCCGGCAGCGGCCGCGTCCGGGGTGGTCAAAACCCAGGGTGACCGGGCACCGGTCGTCAGCCGCGCCGTGCGGCCGGGATCGCCAGCAGGACGCCGAGCGCCAGCAGGACGGCGTACCCGGCCGTCTCGTGACCGTCCGGCACCAGATACCGGACGAAGCCGAACAGCCGGAAGCCCCCGAGCCGGTCGGACAGCAGGCCGGAGGCGCCGCCGAGGATCAGCACGAAACCGAGGTAGCCGAGCAGGGTCTTCATGCCCGTGAGCGTAGGAATCCGCCGCCGCCGGAACATCCGACTTTCGGCGCGACCGGGCGCCACCAAAGTCGTCCGCTCCCCACCCCGGCGCCGGCCGCCGGACGGGCACGGACGGAGCAGCAGGCCCGGCGGCCCGGCGGCGGCGCGGGTACGTTCGCGGTGTGCAGCCCACGCGCATATCCCGCAAGTCCCCGTACCTCGCCAGGGCCGCGGCCGGCGCCGCCGCCTCGGCCCTGGTCCTGGCCGCGGCCGCCACGGCGGCCCCCGCCGCCCCCGCGGTCCGGGCGCAGGACGCCTCCGCCGTGGTCGGCGGGGAACGGCTCGGCAGCCCCGACGTCCAGGTCTCGCCACTGGCCGGGGCGCCCGCCCTGCCGACCGCGCTGTCCGGCCGGTCCTGGCTGGTCGCCGACGCCGCCACCGGCGAGGTGCTCGCCGCCCGCAACGCCCATTTGCCGCTCCCGCCGGCCAGCACCCTGAAGATGCTGTTCGCCGACACCGTGCTGCCCAAGCTCGACCGCACGCTGGAGTACCGGGTCACCCCCGCCGATCTCGCCGACCTCGGCGCCGGGAGCAGCCTGGTCGGCGTCAAGGAGAACCTGCCGTACCGGGTCGAGGACCTCTGGCGGGGCGTCTTCCTCGCCTCCGGCAACGACGCCGTCCACGTCCTCGCCCACCTGAACGGCGGCATCCAGCGGACCGTCGCCGAGATGCAGGCCCGCGCCGGGACGCTGCAGGCGAAGGACACCAAGGTCGTCTCCCCCGACGGCTACGACATGGACGGCCAGGTCTCCTCCGCCTACGACCTCACCCTGTTCGCCCGCGCCGGGCTGCGCAACGCCGACTTCCGGTCCTACTGCGCCACCCGCACCGCGCGCTTCCCCGGCGGGCTGGACAAGCTCACCGGCCAGCGCACCAGCTTCGACATCGCCAACACCGACCGGCTGCTCGGCAAGTACCCGGGCCTGATCGGCGTCAAGAACGGCTACACCACCAACGCGGGCGCCACCTTCACCGGCGCCGCCGAACGCGACGGCCGGACCCTGCTGGTGACGGTGATGCACCCCGAGGCGCAGGGCAAGGTCTACGACGAGGCCGCGGCCCTGCTGGACTGGGGCTTCGCGGCGGCCGGCAAGGTCCAGCCGGTCGGACAGCTGGTCGAGGACACCGCCCCGGCCTCGGCCCCGGCCCACGCCTCCGACGCGCCCCACGCGCCCGGCGCCTCCACGGCCCCGGAGGCGGCGGCCGACTCCCAGCTGCCGCCGTGGTCCCGTCCGCCCGTCCTCGGTGGCGACGGCCCCGGCCTCGCCCCGGCGGCCTGGTCGGTCGCCGTCCTCGGCACCGCCCTCGCCGCCTGGGCCGGCACCCGGGCCGCCACCCGTCGCCGGACGGCGCCCCAGCCGGTCGCCGCCACCCCGGTCCGCGGCGGCGGCACCGCCCGGCCGTACGACGGCGCGAGCGGTGCGGGCGGTGGAAGCGGTGCGGGCGGTGCGGGCGGCTCCAGGGCCGTCGGCGGCGGCGGCCGGCGCCGGCTGGTCCGCCGCGCCCGCGCGCTGGTCCACGGCGTCCGCACCCGCCGAGCCCGGTGAGCGACCGGGGCCGGTCGTGGAGCCCCGGCCGCCGAGCCGGACGCGATGGACGCGGTGCTGCGCGGGTCCGAGTCACGGTCGCAGGCCGAGCAGGCCTCCACGTTCAGGCCCAGGACACCCTCGACATACGTCGACGACGTCATCGCCCGGCGCCGGGACCGGGTCAGCATGAGCAGCGGCGAACCGCCGGTCCTGCTCCGGGTGCTGGTCGTCGGCGGGGCGGTGGCCGTCCGGCTGCCGCCCCTGCTGCCCTCGGCGCGTCCCCCACGCCGTTCACGGCGAGCGCCCTCGCCCGCTTCCGGTGACCGGAGCAGCGGCTCGGGCCCTCTAGACTTCCGGCCATGACCACGCCCGACCCCACCGCCGCGGACCGGCTCGCCCGGATCGTCCGGCTCTCCAGCGGGAGCTACCTGCTCGTCACCACGTACAAGAAGGACGGCACGGCCGTGCCGACCCCGGTGTGGGTGGTCCGCGATGGGGAGGCGCTCGGCGTCTGGACCGTCGCGGACTCGTGGAAGGTCAAGCGGATCCGCAACCGGGCCGATGTGCTGGTCGGCCCCTGCGACGTCAAGGGCCGCCCCACCGGCGAGCAGTACCCGGCGACCGCCGAGATCCTCGGCCCCGAGCGCACCGCCGCCTACCGCACGCTGCTGCGCCAGAAGTACGGCCTGCTCGGAGTGCTCACCCTGCTCGGCAGCCGGCTGCGCCGCGGCGAGCGCGGCACCGTCGGCATCCGGATCACCCTGGCGGACTGACGCCCACCACGTGCCGCAACGGGGCCCGGCGGACATGCCGGCGGACATGCCGGTGGACATGCCGGGGCGTCTCCGGTTCGGCCGAGCCCGGGGCGGGGTGGCAGGCTTGGCGGCCATGGACGAGAACGAGGACCTGCCCACGCTGCTGGTGGTGGACGGCGCGAACGTGGTCGGCTCGGTGCCGGACGGCTGGTGGCAGGACCGCCGGGGCGCCGCCGAGCGGCTGCGGGACGCCCTGGTCGCCGTCGCCGAACGGGGTCTGCCGGACCACCCGGGCCCGTTGGAGGTGGTCCTGGTCGTGGAGGGCGCCGCCCGGGGCGTCACCGGGCTGCCCGCGGTCCGGGTGGTCGGGGCGAGCGGCAGCGGGGACGACCGGATCGTCGAGCTGGTCCGGGCCGCGCGCGCCGAACACCCCGGCCGGGACTGCCTGGTCGCCACCGCCGACCGTGAACTGCGTTCCCGCGTGGGCGCGTTGGGCGCCACGGTGACGGGCCCGCGGAGCGTACGGCCCTGACGCCGGGCGCCGTCGGGGCCCGTCGGGCGCGCCGGCGGCCCGTCCGCCGGGTCGGCGACCCCTGTCGACGGCGGCGGCGCTCCTCGGACCGGGTGGGCCGGGACGGGAGTGCGGTGATGAACCGCAGGAGCCGTTCGTTGACCAGCTCGGGACGCTCCAGGTTGAGGCCGTGGCCGGCCCGCTGGACGGTCTCGGCCTGGACGCCCGGTCAGTGCGGTGACCCGCTCCAGCGCCTGGCGCGGCCGGAGCAGGGCGCTGCGGCGTCCGAGCAGGACGAGGGCGGGCAGGCCGCTGGAGGCGGCGTCCTGGTAGGCGGAGCCTTCCCGGCCTGCTCAGGCCGGGTAGGCGGGCAGGGCGGAGTAGGGGTGGGCCGCGATGCGCAGGGGCGGCTCGGCGAGCAGGCCGATGATCTCGTCGCGCAGTTCGTCGGCCAGCGGGCTGTTCTCGTAGGCGTCCTTCGCCTCGTGGCTGCGGAACACCTCCATGTTCCACAGCACGTCGGGGTCGTCGTCCTCGCGGGCGATGATGAACCGGTCCGAGGCTCCCGACTTCTCCATCCCCGCCGTGGCCAGCTCGAAGAGCCTGTCACCGAGTCCGGGCTTGGCACGCATCCTGATGATGTAGGCGGGCTGGTCCCGTAGGTCCATGTCGTGCTCCTCCTGTGTCGCGGCCGGGTTCCAGCACGTACCGGCCGCCGCTCTGGAACGGTGTTCCAGAAGCAGGATGGAACGACGTTCCAGTCGTGTCAAACTGGCAGGGTGACACCACCGACCACGAAGAAGACCGAACGGCGTGCCGGCGCGCTCTCCCGCGAACAGATCGTCGAGGCCGCCATCGACGTGCTCGACACGGCCGGCGAGAACGGCCTGACCTTCCGCGCCCTGAGCGAGCGCCTGGCCACCGGCCCCGGCGCGATCTACTGGCACGTGGCCGGCAAGGCCGAGCTGCTGGCCGCGGCCGCCGACCGGGCCGTCGCCCTCGCCCTCGCCGTCGCCCTCGCCCAGGGCACCGATCCCGCCGACGGTCCGGCCGACGGACTGCACGCCACCGCCCTGGGCCTCTTCGACACGATGGCGAAGCACCCGTGGCTCGCGTCCCAGCTCACCGCCCAGCTCTCCCACCACCCCGCGGGCCCGGCGACGACGCGCCTCTTCGAGGCCATCGGGCGCGAGGTCCACGCCCTGGGCGCTCCCGCGAGCAGTTGGTTCACCGCGACGACCGCGCTCCTGCACTACGTCCTCGGCGCCGCCGGCCAGCACGCCGCGAACACCGAACGCGCGCGCGGCCTCGACCCGGACACCGGACGCGGCGCGTACCTCGACACGGTGGCCGAGGCGTGGCGGCGACTCGACCCGGCGGACTACCCCTTCACCCGGGCCGTTGCGGACCAGGGCCTCGACCACGACGACCGGCTGCAGTTCACCGCCGGGATCGACCTCATCATCGCCGGCATCCGGGCGCACCAGGCACACGACGGAACCTGAACGCTCCCCGGGCACTGGTGGAACCCGGCACGCCGTTGCCGGCGGCACCGGTGAACGAAGCCGGCCTGCCGGGCGGGTCGGGCACGTGCCCCGCCGATGCCGACGACTCTGCTCGCACTGCCGGCCCACGGATCGGTGCCGAGAGGGCCCGGACCGGGGCGGCCGCGCCTGTGGTACCTCGGCGTCGGCGTCGCCCCGGCCGGGTCAGGCCTGCGGCTCGCGCGGCGCGGCGGGGGCGGGCAGGTCGAGGACGCGGGCAAGGGCGGCGACGACGGCCGCGGAGTGCTCGGGCAGGTGCCGACGGCTCCAGCCGGTCGCCAGGGCGAGGAAGGCGGTCAGGTCGCGCTCGGCGTCCGCGAGCAGCCGGCGGAGCTCGGCCACGGACAGCTCGATCACCGGGCTGTCATGCTCCTCGGCGTTGACGGTGAGCCGGACGGTGTCGCCGAAGCGCTCCGCGATCGGTGACACGGGCTCGTGGCCGAACCCCAGCAGACTGCCGCCGTCCACGAACGCGTGCCAGTCGCGCCAGTCCTCCAGGCCGTCGCAACAGCCGGGCAGGAAGGTGGCCCCCGTGGAGTGATCGGTGACCTTCAGGCCGCCGGCGGCGTAGAGGAGTTCGCCGGTCAGCAGGCCGTGGAGGAACGACCCGAGCGGGTCGTCCGGTCGGGGCCGGCGGTCCCCGTCAGGGTCGACGTCGTTGCAGTCGATGATGCGCATCATCGCCGTCCCGACCTCGGCGGCTGAGAGCCCGCCGTTCAGGGCGAGGAAGGCGGCCGGCTCGACCGGCGCGACCGGCGCGACGGGCCAGAGGTCGAAGCCGTCGCGGATCTTGATCTCCAGGACGGGCTGCATCACGATCACCCGCCGCAGTGTGCCGCACTCGCGTCCGTCTCGTCTCCCGATGTCGCCGAGCATCCCGCCCGCTCCGACACCGGCGACACCTCCCGTCGTCGCGAAGGCCGACCGACGCCGTCGTTCTCGTCGGCCGCGCGCCGGGGCCTGCTCGGCTCAGCCCGTCGCCGTGGAAATCGCGAGTCGGTGGATCCGTGCGGTCACCAGGTCGGTGCGCAAGGCGGGTTGGTGCTCGGTGTCGTCGCCGAGGAGCAACAGGACGCGAGTGCCTCCGACGTCCGCGGGGATCACCTCGGCCCGCCCGCCCGGGGACGAAGGGACGAGCGGCGGCGGGAGCGTCTCCGCCCTCCGAGACCGGGCCGGTCCGGTGCGTGCTCCGGCGTGGGCCTCGGCGAGCACCGGACGGGCGTCCCGGCTGGGGGGCGGGGTCAGAACTTCCGGGCCTGGGTGACCTGGTGCAGGTGGATCAGGACGTCGTAGGCCCGGCCGATCGCGAGGCGCGGCTTCGGGTCGTTGACGTAGACCGAGCCCGCCTCGTAGGTCGGGCGGGAGGTGTCCAGCCAGTCGCGGGCCGCTCGGGGGGCGGTGCGGAGGTCGACGTAGTAGTCCCGGTAGCGGACCTTGTCGAGGGTGTACTCGTTCATGTCCGACGTGGCCGGCGGCACCGTGACGGTCTTCCAGTCGTCCGTCAGGACGGCGTCGTTGGTGAGGAAGGAGCCGCTGTCGAAGGTGAAGCCGATCGCCGCGTAGTCGCGGCCGTAGGTGTCGCGCAGCCGTGAGCCCTGCGGCGCGGGGTACAGGAAGGTGTCGGTGGCCAGGTAGCCGACGTGCCCGTTGTGCGCGGACAGCAGGACCTTGCCGCCGGTGTGGCGCTGCCACCAGGCGGTGTTGTCCGCCATCGCCCGGTCGCGCAGTTGCTCCGCGGCGGAGACCGAGGCCGGGTCGGACATGTCCAGGGTCGCGAAGGCGAAGGTGTCGGCGATGTTCCGGGCGTGCTGGACCGCCCACGCGTGGGCGTCGTCGGAGGAGCCGGCGCCGCTCGCGGCGACCAGGTCGAGCGCCTGCTGTGCCTTGGCGGCGTTCTCCCGGCGCTCGGCGAGCGGCTTCTTCAGGTAGGCGAGGACGTCGTCGAACGGCCGCAGGCCCGCGTAGAGGCCTTCGAGCTGCGGGAGGACGCCGGGGCGGGCTCCGCGCACGTACGAGGTGACCTGGTCGAAGATCCGGTCGCCGAGCCTGGGCAGGCCGAGGTCGTCGCCCACGAAGTGGACCGGGTTCTGCGGGTGGCTCCGGTTGTACTGCCGCATCCAGGTGATCAGGTCGGCGAACTCCTCGCGGTCCCACGGGCTCCCGCCCAGGGCGTCCTTGACGACCTGCCGCGCCTCGCCGGGCCCGCCCTGGACGTACTCGTCGATCTGCAGACCGCTGCTCCAACTCGCCTCCAGGGCGAAGGCGGTGAAGCCCTTCTCCTCGACGAGGTAGCGCAACAGCCGCTGCTTCATCGCGAAGAACTCGTGCGAACCGTGGGTGGCCTCGCCCAGGCCGACCACCTTCGCGTCGCCGATCATCGCGCCCAGCGCGTGCAGGTCGGTGGTGCGGCCGCCCGGCTCGGTCGTCCGCAACGGCTGGGCGACGCCGTCCAGGGCACGCACCACCGCGGAACGCTGCGTCGCGGCCTGGTCCCCGGCCGCGAAGGCCGAGGCGGTCGGCCCGGGCACCGCCGGCGCGGCGACCGCCGCCACCGGGACCAGTGCGGCCGCGGCGGCCACCACCGCCGTCAGCAGTCCGCGCCGCCCGATCCCCTTGCTGCCTGCCATCGTCGTGATCACTCCTCGCCTCGACGGAATGCCGCTGCCTGCGGCGTTCGGTGAGTCGATCTTCACCGGGGCGGGGCCCGCCGCGCGCTGGGGCGGACCGCCGTCTTCACGGGGGGTAACCCCCCGACCGGATTCGGCGGCCGTCCCCCCGGCCGCCGACGGCCCGCCGGCCGTTACAGGCGAGCGATCACCGCCACCGTGCCGCCAGGAGCTGCGCGCGATCCGGACCGGATGAACCGGTGGAGGAGGACGTGACGACCCCACCGGCCGGCCGCGCCGCCACTCCGGGTTCGACCGGCGCTCCGGGCAGTCGCGGCACGTCGTGGTCTCCCCCAAGGACGATGGCGCGGCGGGCATCGCCCAGCCGTCTGGGGGCTGGGGACGCGACCGGTGCGGGCTCGGCGTCGGGCTCACCCACGGTCCCGGTGCCGAGCCGTTCCTCGTGGCTCGCGTCGGCGGTGGGGCACTCTTGGGGGCGAGCCGGCGCTGCGGTGGGGGCGCCTCGGGTCAGCGAGCGCTCGGCGTTCAGCCGGACGGGCCGGGGTGAGAGGGGATGTGCACCCTCACCGGGGGCTTCGAGCGTCGCGGCTACTCGCTCCACGCCCGTCGCGGACTCGTCAGGCGCGGAGTTGCTCCTGGTGGCGGAGGAGGGGGTGCCCAGGCCGGCGGCACTGTGGATGGTGGTCCTGTTCGAGGTGACGGGCCCGGTCGTGCCGTACGTCGATCCGTGGGCCGTACGGGGCTGCTGGTCCGAGGGCGCGAGCGGGGTGCTGTCGGTACTGCCGGGGCGGGTGGCCCGGAGGCGGGGGGGACGGCCGTCGGGGCGCGGCGCGGGGTGGTGGCGGGGTGTCGGGCGGGTGCGGCGTCCCGGGCGCGGTGTGGGCGGGGCCGGGATCTTCCGGACGTACGGGAACCGAGGGCGGTGCCCGTCCGACTGGTGGGGGGTGAGTGCGAAGTCGCCGGGAGTCCGGCCGTTGAGTGTGCTGGCGGGGTTCGCCCTGCTGCTGGTGGTGGTGTTCGTGGTGGCCTACGCGGTGGGCCGGCAGGTGGGGCCGGTGGCGCCCGGGCTGCGGCCGGGCGGCGGGAGCGGCGCCTCGCCGGGGATGGGCGGGCACGACATGGGCGGGATGCGGTGAGCGCCGTCACGGATCCCGGCGCCCTGGTCTCCACCGACCTGGCGGTGGGCGGGATGACCTGCGCGGCCTGCGTGGGCCGGGTGGAGAAGCGGCTGGGCAGGATCGACGGGGTGACGGCCGGGGTGAACCTGGCGACCGGCCGGGCCCGGGTGCTGCACCCGGCCGGGGTGTCGGTCGCGGAGCTGGTGGCGGCCGTCGAGGCGGCCGGCTACACCGCCGCGTCGGTGCCCGAGGGGGCGCCGGTCGGGGCGGCGACGGAGGAGGAGCCGCACGAGTCGCGGCGGCTGCTGGTCACCACCCTCCTGGCCGTCCCGGTGCTTGTGCTGTCCATGGTGCCCGCGCTGCAGTTCACGGCCTGGCAGTGGGTCTGCTTCGCGCTGGCCTTCCCGGTGGTGACGTGGGGGTCGGCCGCCTTCCACCGCCGGGCCTGGCAGGGCCTGCGGCACGCGGCCGCCACCATGGACACCCTGGTCAGCCTGGGCGTGGTGGCCTCCTTCGGCTGGTCCGCGTACGCGCTGCTGTTCGGCGGGGCCGGGGATCCGGGCATGCGGATGCCGTTCTCGCTGACCGCCGACGGCGCCGGTACGGCGCACGTCTACCTGGAGGCGGCGGTCGGGGTGCCGCTGTTCGTGCTGGCCGGGCGGCTGCTGGAGGGCCGGGTGCGTCGGCGCAGCGGGTCCGCGCTGCGGGCGCTGGCCGAGCTCGGCGCGAAGCAGGTGTGCCTGCGCGGGGCGGACCGCGAGGAGCGCCAGGTACCGATCGAACTGCTCCTGCCCGGGCAGGAGTTCGTGGTGCGCCCGGGCGAGCGGGTGGCCACTGACGGGGTGGTGGTCGAGGGCGGCTCGGCGCTCGACCTGAGTCTGCTGACCGGCGAGAGCGTGCCGGTGGAGGTCGGCGCGGGAGACCGGGTGGCCGGCGGGACGGTGAACGTCGGCGGCTCGCTGGTGGTCCGGGCCACGGCCGTCGGCGCGGACACCCGACTGGCCAGGATCACAGCCCTGGTGGCGGACGCGCAGGCCGGCAAGGCCCGGGCGCAGCGGCTGGCGGACGCGGTGGCCGGCGTCTTCGTGCCATGCGTGCTGACGGTCGCCGCCGCCGTCCTGGGCTTCTGGCTGGGCGCCGGCGCGGCCCCGCAGGCGGCGGTGACGGCGGCCGTCGCGGTGCTGGTGGTGGCCTGTCCGTGCGCGCTGGGGCTGGCCACGCCGACCGCCCTGCTGGCGGCGACCGGACGGGGGGCGGAGCTCGGCGTGCTGGTGCGCGGGCCGGAAGTGCTGGAGAGCCTTCGGCGGGTGGACACCGTGGTGATGGACAAGACCGGGACGCTGACCACCGGCTGGATGGAGCTGACGGCGGTGACCACGGCCCGGGGTGCCACCGCGGATCCCGCTACGGCCGGGGGCCTCACCGGGGATCCCGCCACGGCCCGGGGTGCCGCCGGGGGTCCCGGCGGGGAGTGCACGGAGGAGGAGGTGCTGCGCCTGGCCGGCGCGGTCGAGCACCGCTCCGAGCACCCGATCGGCCGGGCCGTCGCCGCTGCGGCCCGGGAGCGCTGCGGCACGCTGCCGCCCGTGGACGGCTTCGCGGCCACCACCGGGCTCGGGGTGTCCGGGCGGGTCGAGGGCCGGGCGGTCCGGGTGCTCCGCCCGGACGGTGCCGTCCTTCCCCCGGTGCTCGCCGCGGCGGTGAGGGCGGCCGGGGACGCGGGCCGCACGGCCGTCCTGGTCGAGCTGGACGGGCGGCCGGCGGCCGTCCTGGCCGTCGGCGACACCCTGCGCTCGGGCAGCTGGCGGGCCCTGCACCGGCTGCGCGGGATGGGCCTGGAGACCGTCCTGCTGACCGGGGACGGGCCCGGCGCCGCCCGGGCCGTGGCGGCCGAGCTCGGCATCGGGCGGGTGCACGCCTCGGCCTCGCCCGAGCGCAAGGCCGCGGTGGTGGCCGAACTGCGCGCCGCCGGACGGACGGTGGCGGTCGTCGGCGACGGCGTCAACGACGCGGTCGCGCTGGCCGCGGCCGACCTCGGGGTGGCGCTGGCCTCCGGCAGCGACGCGGCGATCGGCGCGGCCGGGCTGACCCTGGTGCGCGGCGAGATCGAGGCCGTGGTCGACGCCGTACGGCTGGCGCGGCAGACCCTCGCCACGATCCGGGCCAACCTGCTGTGGGCCTTCGGCTACAACCTGGTGCTGATCCCGCTGGCGGCGGTCGGACTGCTCAACCCGATGCTGGCAGCGGTCGCGATGTCGCTCAGCTCGCTGCTCGTGGTCGGCAACAGCCTGCGGCTGCGCACCTGGGAGCCGGGGCGCGGCGGTCCGTCACGTGCGTCCGGATCCCGCGGCCGGACGGGGGCCCGGCGATGAGCGCCCTGACCCGACTGGGAGTGGCCGGTCCGCCGGTCGGCGCGGCGGCGCTGGCGCTGGTCCTGCTCACCGGGTGGACGGCGGTCGGCGGGGCCGGCCGGACCCGCCCGGTGACGGCCGAGCCGGGCTGGGTCCTGCTGCCCGTGGCGGGCGCCGCCACCGCCACGGCGGCCTTCTTCACGGTCCGCAACCCGGGTGACGTCCCGGACGAACTGACCGGCGCCAGCTGGGAGTTCGGCGGACGGATCACCCTGAAGCGGCACCTCCACCAGGGCGCGGCGGGCCGCTGGGAGCCCGTTCCGACGCTGCCCGTCCCGGGCCGCGGCGAGCTGGCGATGTCCCCGGAGGACGCGGACCTGATGATCGCCGACCCGCCGCCACTCCGGGCCGGCCAGCGGGTGGAGTTCACCCTCACCTTCCGCCACAGCCCCGAACTCCGGCTCAGCGCGCAGGTGCTGGCAGCGGCCGACCGGCCGCGCTGACCCGCTCCGGGCCGGCCGCCGCACTCCCCCGCCGAGGGCGGGCCGGGTGCGGCGCCGCCCTCGGCTGGGCGGCGCCGCACCCGGCAGGACACAGAGCCGAACTCCCGGCAGCCACTGGGCCTTTGGCGACCTCACCCGTGCGGGACGACCGCCACCGGCGCCTCGGCGTGGTGCAGCACCGCGTGGGCGACCCGGCCGAGGCGGGGGCCGAACTCGCGGTGGCGACGGCCGACCACCACCAGGGCGGCCCCGGCCGAGGCCTCGACCAGGCCGCGGGCCGCGCCCAGCCGGACGTTCTCGACCACCGGGACGTCCGGGTGCCGCTCGCGGGGGCCGGCGAGCGCGAGCGCGAGCAGCTTCGCCTCCAACGCCTCCAGCTGGGCGATCTCGGCCGCCGGGACGGCCCCGCCCGCGTAGCCGAACACGGGCGGCAGGTCCCAGCCGTGCACCGCCCGGACCCGGGCCCCGCGCAGGGCCGCCTCCCGGAAGGCGAAGGCCAGCACGTCCTGCTCCTGCTCCGGCCCGTGCGCGTCGACGCCGACCACCACCTCGGCCGCGCCGTCGCCACCGCCCTCCTCCACCTGCCCTTCCCGCACCACCACCACCGGCACCGCGCTGCGCCCGGCCACCGCCATGCTGACCGAGCCGAGCAGGAGGCCCGCGAAGCCGCCCCGTCCGCGCGAGCCGACCACCAGCAGCTCGGCGTCCGCCGCGGCGGCCACCAGGCCGTCGATCGGCGCGTCCAGCACCGCGTCGGTCCGCACGGCGAGCTCGGGGTGGCGGGCTCGGAGGTCGGCCGCCACCTCGGCCAGGGCCCGCTGGACGGCCTCGGGCAGGTGCTCGGGATCGGCGAACGAGTCCACGCCGTCGGTCAGCCACGGCCATGCGTGCACCAGACGCAGCGACGCGCCCCGCCGCACCGCCTCCTCGGCGGCCCAGTGGGCGGCGGCGGCGCTCTGGGGCGAGCCGTCCACCCCCGCCAGTACGGTCGACGTCGGATCGCTTCGCTCGGTCATCGGCGGTTCCTCCAGGGGGTGTCGGCACTGGGCGGTGACGTGCTTCAGTGACGTGCTGCTGTGACGTGCTGCTGTTCCTGTTTCGTGCTGCTGTTCCGTGCTGTGGTCAACGTGCTGCGGCTACCTGCTGCGGTGACGTGCTGCGCCTCTCCGGTGCCGGGCGGGTCGGCGCGGGGCCGGTGCGGGCTGACGCCCCGTCCGCTCCTCCCCCACCCTGGCAGTCGCCTCCGGCCCGGCGACAGGGCCGCAGGACCCTCGGCCGCAGGACGAAAGGCCCGCAGGACGAAAGGCCCGCCGGGCGGAGCCTACGGGCGACCCCCGCCGTACCGGCCGCCGACACCCTGCCACTACCGTGAACCGGACGATCCCGCTGGTCGGACGGCACCTGGGCCGGGGTCGGAGTGGGGCCGGCTGACGGCCGGTCAGGGGCAGGACGACGAGGAGGACAGCGGTGGGCGGAGCGGACGGCGACGCGGCGGGCGGCGGCGCGCGGATGCCCCGGCTGCGCCTGGACGAGCTGCTGGAGGAACTCCAGTGGCGGATCGATGCGGCGCGCGGGACGCAGAACCGGGTGCACAGCCTGCTGGAGGCGGTGCTGGCGGTCGGCCGCGAGCTGGACCTGGCGCAGGCGCTGCACCGGATCGTCGAGGCCGCCGTGGACCTGGTGGACGCCCGCTACGGCGCGCTGGGGGTGATCGGGCCGGACGGGCACTCGCTGTCGCAGTTCCTCACGGTGGGCCTGACCGACGAGGAGATGGCGGCGATCGGCCCGCCCCCGGCCGGCCGGGGCATCCTCGGCGAGCTGATCCGCGAGCCGCGGCCGCTGCGCTGCCCGGTGCTGTCGGACCACCCGGCCTCGGCCGGGTTCCCGCCGAACCACCCGCCGATGCACACCTTCCTGGGGGTGCCGGTGCGGGTGCGCGGCGAGGTGTTCGGCAACCTCTACCTGACGGACAAGCGCGGCGGGCTGGACTTCGACGAGGACGACGAGGCGGTGATCGCCACCCTGGCCGTCGCGGCCGGGGTGGCGATCGACAACGCCCGGCTGTACGAGGAGGCGCAGCTGCGCCAGCGCTGGCTGCGGGCGAGCACCGAGATCACCCGCAGTCTGCTGTCGGGCGCGCCGCGCCTGGAGGTGGTCGAGCTGATCGCCCGGCGGGCCCGGGAGATCTCCGGCGCCGAGCTGGCGGACGTGTCGGTGGCGCTGGCGTGGACGCAGGAGCGGGCCGAGGAGCTGGCGGTCGAGGTCGCGCTGGGCGGTCGGCCGTCCGTCCGGCTGGGGGTGACGGTGCCGGTGGACGGCACGCTGTCCGGCGCCGCGTACGCGTCCGGTTCGCCGGCCACCAGCGACGACCTGGCCGGTGACGCCCGCTACCCGGCCGGACCGGCGGGCCGCTTCGACGGGCTGGGCCCGGCGGTGGCCGTCCCCCTGGGCACCGGGCCCGGGTACGGGCGGGGTGTGCTGCTGCTGGCCAGGGCGCAGGGGCAGCCGGCCTTCGGACCGGAGGAGACCGGTCCGCTGCTGGGCTTCGCCGACCAGGCCGCGCTGGCCCTGGAACTGGCCGAACGGCGGCGCGACGCCGAGCAGTTGACCCTACTGGAGGACCGCGACCGGATCGCCCGGGACTTGCACGACCTGGCGATCCAGCGACTGTTCGCGACCGGGATGACGCTGCAGAGCGCGGGCCGGCTGATCGAGAGCCCGGCCGCCGCGGACCGGGTGGCCCGGGCGGTGGCGGACCTGGACGAGACCATCAAGATCATCCGCTCGACCATCTTCGGCCTGCGCGCCCACGGCGAACCCGACCGCGGCCTGCGCGCCCGGGCCACCCGGGTGGTCACCGAGGCGCAGGGGCCCCTCGGCTTCGCCCCCCGGCTCAGCATGGAGGGCCTGCTGGACACCGACGTGCCGCAGGAGCTGGCCGAGCACGTGGTGGCCGTCCTCGCCGAGGCGCTCAGCAACGCCGCCCGGCACGCCCGCGCCTCCCGGGTCGAGGTGACGCTGCGCGCACTCGCCGGCCGGGTGACGCTGACCGTCACCGACGACGGCGTGGGCGTGCCCGGCGGTGGACGGCGCAGCGGGCTGCGCAACCTCGCCGAGCGGGCGGAACGGGTCGGCGGGACCTTCGCCGTCGACCCGGCCGAGGGCGGGGGCACCCGGCTGGCCTGGGAGGCCCCGATCGGGTCGTGACCCCCCGGGCTCCACGGGAGACCGGCGCGCTCAGGCCCCGAAGGCGCCCGGCCCCGGTCAGTCCCTCGTGCGGCGTCGGCCCCGCCGACGGAGCAGGGCCAGGGCGCCACCGGTCGCGATCAGCCCGGCCCCGGCGACGGCCAGGGGACCGAGGGCGCTCCCGGCACCGGTGGAGGCGAGTGCCGGCCCACCGGCGCCGCCCGGAGGCGTCATGCCGGAGGACGGCGCCGCCGTCGCGCTCGGGGACGCACTCGTGGACCCGCCCGGCGTCGGCGTGCCCGAGGGGCCCGGGGCGGTCGGGTCGTCGGTGGCGGTCGGGTCGGCGGTACCGGTCGGGGACGGCCGCGTCGGCTGGGTGGTCGGGCCAGCCGAGTGGGTCGGGGACGGGCTCGGCCGATCGGTCGGGGTGGCGGTGGGCGAGGGCGCCGCGCCGGTGACCCAGCTCGCCTTCGCGGCGGCGGCCACGGGGATCCGGTCGCCCTTCACGAGGGCCAGCGGCTGGCTGTCCGGGCTCACCAGCGCCTGCCCCGCCCGTACGGGCACGGACGCCGTCGCGGAGACGGTGGCGCTGCCCGGCGGCGCGCCGGCCGGGGTCTTCAGGAACAGCGATTCGCCGTTCTTCGCCGGTCGGGCCAGCGTGCCGCCGGCGTCGGAGAGGACGGTGCCGTCCCGGTCGGTCAGCGCGGCCCCGGCCGCGACGGCCGCGGGGTCGAGGGAGACCTCGGCCTGGTCGCCGGTGGTGGCGAGTCCGATCGGGCCGATGACCGTTCCGCTGGTCCCGGTCACCGTGTCGGGGGCGAGGGTCAGCGGGCGGGCGGGCGGCTCGGCCTCCTCGGCGTGCGCCACCAGGTAGTCGGCGAGCGTCGCCGCGGCCGGGTTCCAGGGGACCGCCTTGACGTGGTTGGTGAGGCGCCAGATGGCGGCCTGGGTCCCGCCGGCCGCCGCCCCCTTGGTGAGCTTGCTGCCGGTCAGTTCGCCGAGCGCGGTCTCGGAGATCGTCGGGTAGGAGTGCTGCAGGATCCAGTTGATCTTCCCCGCGACCGGGTTCCCCTGCAGGGTGGGCACCTCGGACCAAGCGTCCTCCCGGTACGTGGCGCCGGGCTTCAGGGGTGTGCCGGAGTCCAGGCAGTAGGCGAAGAGGGTGCCGCCGTCCCGGGTCGTCACCTTGAGCAGGCCACCGGGCAGCCCGTCGTCCTTGCCCTCGGGCTCCCGGACGTGCGCGATGTAGTCGCTCTCGACGTTCCAGGCGTCCGTGACGACGATCCGGCCGTCGCGGGCGTCGCCCTCCGCCGCGACCGCCGTCATCGGTGTTCCGCCGGCCAGGATTCCGCCCGCGAGCACCGCGACGGCGGATCGAACTGTTTGCGTACGTGTCACTTCGTCTCTTCTCCCCTGCGGCACAGGAAACTTCGGGCTCGGTCGATCCGGCCCGCACCCCCGGGCCGTCGCGGGGCGACCGCCTCGTCATCGGCACTCCGGGGCCCGGGAAACGCTATCGACGGCAGGAGCGGTCGACGGCCGGAAATGTCGTGCACTTCCTGCGATCAGGGCTGCAACTTGCTGCACGCCCGGCCATGGGTCCCGGCGGCTGGGCGCCCGGACGTGGCCGTTCTATGGCGCCATAGGCGCGCCCTATGGGGCGATTCCCGGACCGGGGGCACCGTACGCGCGCCGAGCGGACCGCCGACGTACCGTCAATCGCGCTGCCTTCCAAGCCCTTTACCCGCCGAAGTGGATGATCGTCCCCGCCGATCGAATCCCGGATTCCCCACGGATCCTCCCGATGCGTCCCGGGCACCTGGTCCCGTCGGGCACGGACTTTGGTCCCTGGGGGAATTCCGGGGCGCGTTGGACGATCTCCGTCGGCGGATGGTCCGAGTCGGCAGGCTCCGGCCGCCCGCTTCCTCGGACATCGGCAGGCAGTCGGGATGGACACGGTGACAGGCAATACGCTCGCGATCCTCGGAGTGGGCGCGCGCGAGGAGGCGGTCTACCGGATGACCCTGCGGTCACCCGGCATCGCGCTCGCCGCGATCGCCCTCGGGTGCGCACTCGACCGGGAGGACGCCGCAGCCGCGGTCGAGCGGCTCCGGGAGCTCGGAGCGGTGACCACGGACGACGGGCGGACGTACCACGGCGCGGATCCGGCGTCCGTGGTCGACCGGTTGGCCCGGACGCGGATCCGCGGCCTCCAGGGCGAAATCCGGCGAGTCGCCTCGTCGCGCCACCTGGTGGACAGCCTGGCCGCGGACCGGCGGGCGGGGCAGCAGGCCCCGGTCGCCGAACTGCGGCATGTCGAGGGCGTGGATCAAGTCGTCGCCTGCGTGGAGGAGTTGTCCTTCTTCGCCCGCGAGGAGCGGCTGACCACCCATCCGGGGCCGATCCTCGCCGCGGCCCTCGACGCGGTCAGGAGCTCCGATCTGACCTGCCTGCGGCGGGGCCTGCGGATGAGGACCATCGTGCACTCCGGGGCTCTGCGCACCCCGGAGGTCGAACGCTTCGCCGCGGAACTGTCGGACCGGGGCGCTCAGGTGCGGCTGACCGCCGGCTCCCTGGAGCGCGTCGTGATCTTCGACCGGCACACCGCCCTGGTGGCCACCGACGCCACGGACATCACGAGCGGCGCACTGGTCGTCCGCCAGCCGGGACTGCTGTCACACCTGCTGGCCCTCTTCGAATCCCGCTGGTCACGGGCCTTCGACCTCGCGGACGAGCTGCCGAGCGAGACCGAGACCCGCGTCCTGCGCACCATGGCGCGGGTCGACAAGGACGAGGCGGGCGCACGGGAACTCGGCATGTCCCTGCGGACCTACCGGGGGCATGTCGCCGCGCTCCTGCGCCGCCTGGGAACGCCCAACCGCTTCCGCGCCGCGCTCGCCGCCCGCGAACGGAACTGGCTCTGACGGCGCCGGGACGGCGGTGGCCGCGCGGACCACGGGCGAGGGCGGACGGCCACCGCTCCGCCGTGCCCGGCGCGGGAGTTCGGAATCCGACGCCCCGTCAGATCCTGGACCGCATACCGTCTCCATGCGAACGACCGAACCCGCGGGGGAGATTCACGGTTCCGTCACGGCTTCCCGGAACAACCGCCTCAACATCCATTGTCGCCACGCATGTTCGAAGGTAGAGTCGCCGTTCGCCGAGCACGGATGAGCACTTCTCAGCGCCATTTGGGGCGGGCATGTCAATTAGTCACGGTTCTCTCCAGGTCGCCCCCGACCTGCTCGACGTGTTCAGCGATATCGCACGTCGAAATCCCCGTCGTCCGGCGATTGTCCACAACGGACTCGCCCTGAGTTACGGCCGACTCCTGGAGTCGGCGAACGCCCTGGCCACCCGCCTGGGCCCGGATCCCGGCACGGTCGCCGTGCCGGCCCTCCACGCACCGGAAACGGTGGTCGCACTTCTCGGCGTGCTGACCGCCGGGGGCACCTATTGCCCCGTCGATCCGGCATTCCCGGCGGGCCGCCGACACGCCATGGCGGCGGCCGCGCGGTGCCGTACCGCGGTGTCCGGACGATCCGGCGACATCCTCCGGCTCGACACCACCGTGGTGGAGTTACCGGAACCAACGGAATTCACCGGGGATCCCCCGGGAAGGCACCCGGCGAATCCCGCCGGGCCCGGCCCGGAAGAACCGGCCTACATTCTCTTCACGTCGGGTTCGACCGGGCAGCCGAAACCCGTCGTGACGCCCCGCCGGGCCGTCGCGGCCACGGCCCACGCGCTGGGCGAGCTGTTCGGCCTCACCCCCGAGGACCGGGTGCTCCAGTTCGCCTCGCCCAACTGGGACACCTGCTTCGAGGAGATCCTCCCGACCCTCACCCGCGCCGCGACCCTCGTCCTGGACCGGGACGCGCACAGCGGCTCCTTACCCCGGTTCCTGCGGATGGTCGAGCGCGAGCGGATCACCGTGCTGGACCTGCCGACCGCCTTCTGGCACGAACTGGTCCACCACCTGGTCGACTCGGGCGACCGCCTGCCCTCCTGCCTGCGCCTGGTGGTGATCGGCGGGGAGGCGGCCGGCCCGGCCCGGCTGGCCGACTGGGCCCGGCTGCCGACCGCGGGCGTCCGGCTGCTGAACACCTACGGCTGCACCGAGACCACCCAGATCACCCATGCCGTGGACCTCGCCGGCCCGCTGGCACCCGGGCGGTCCTGGGACGGCGCCACCGCCGCGCCGATCGGGCGCGCCCTGCCGCACGTCGTCGAACACCTCGACGAGGAGGGCGAGTTGCTGATCGGCGGACCGGGTGTCGCGCTCGGCTACCTCGGCCTGCCCGAGGCCACCGCGGCGCGGTTCACCACCCTGGACGGCCGGCGGTTCTTCCGCACCGGCGACCGGATGAGCCGCGGACCGGACGGGCTGCTCACCCACCGGGGGCGCCTGGACGGCGAGTTGAAGGTCCGCGGCATCCGGGTCGACCCGGCCGAGGTCGAGGCGCACCTCACCGCGCACCCCGACGTCACCGCGGCCGCCGTCACCGGCACCACCACGGCCGGCCGCACCACCCTGGTCGCGTACGTGGTGGCGCGCCCGCACGACGCGGGCCGGGCGCTGGACCGCGACCTGCTGCACCACCTGCGGGCCCGGGTGCCCGGCCACCTCGTACCGGGCCGGATCACCCTGGTGCCCCGGCTGGTGCACACCCCGAGCGGAAAGATCGACCGGGCCGGCTGCCACCTGCGCTACGCGGCTCCCCCCGACGGGTCGAAGGAGACCTCCCTTGAGCACTGACCTGAGCAGCACCCCCGCAAGCAGCACCCCCGTGAGCAGCGCCGACCCTGGCAGCGGGCCCACCACCCCCGCCACCCCGGAGGCCCTGGTGGCCGTCTTCCGGCGCGTCCTGGAGCGCGAGGACGTCACCGTCGACTCCGACTTCTTCGAGCTCGGCGGGGACTCGCTGGTCGCCACCCGGGTACTGAGCACCGTCGCCCGCACCCACGGCGTCGAGCTGACCTTCGACGACTTCCTGCTCGCACCCAGCCCCGGCCGACTCGCGCAACGCATCGCAGCCGCCGCATGAGCGGGGAGCACGGATCCGGGGAGCACGGATCCGGGGAGCACCAACCCGACGGCCACAGACCCGGGTGCCCCAGACCCGGAGACCACGGACCCGGGGGCCACAGCCCCGGGGCCCCCGTCCGCAGCGCGGTCGTGGTCGGCGCCGGCCTGGCCGGCCTCACCGCCGCGACCGGACTGGCCGCCCGCGGGATCGAGGTGACCGTCCTGGAGGCCCGGGAGCGGGTCGGCGGACGCACCCACGGCATCGAGGCCGCGCCCGGCGCCTGGGTCGATGCCGGCGCCGCCTACCTCGGCGACCGGCACACCGAACTCCTGGCAATGACGGCCGAGTTGGGTCTCAAGACCACGCCCACCACGATGCTCGGCGCCAGCCGATTCGCCCTCGGCGGCGAAGCCGGCACCGACCGCGCCACCGCCACCGACCCCGACACCGCCATCGCCCCCGGCACCGCCGAGGGCGACGGCACCACCGAGGGAACCGCCGACGCCGACAGCGAGGCCGCCACCCGGGACGGCCGGTTCCCGCCGCTCAACGCCGTCGCCCTCGGCGACCTCTTCGACCGCCTGGCCGAACTCACCGCCGCCGTACGGCCGGAGGCCCCCTGGCTGACCCCGGACGCCGAGCGGCTCGACACCAGCACCGCCGCCGAGTGGGCCGAGCGGCACCTCAGCCACCCGGATGCCCGGCGCTTCTTCCCGCTCTTCCTCGGCGAGATGTGCGCCGCCGATCCGGCCGACGTCTCCGTCCTGCACCTCGCCTTCTACCTGCGCTCCGGCGGCGGGCTGCGCTACCTCAACGCCTTCGCCGGCGGCGCCCAGCAGGACCGGATCGACGGCGGCGCCCACCAGGTGTGCGAGCGGCTCGCCGAGCGGCTGGGCGGCCGGGTACGGCTGGGCGAGCCGGTCCGGGCCGTCCACCAGGACGACCGCGGCGTGACCGTGCGCACCGGCCGGGGCGGCCACCGGGCGGACGTCGCCGTCCTGGCGCTGCCGCCGCTGCTCGCCGACGCGATCGAGCACCGGCCCGCCCTGCCCGTACCCCGGGCCGGGGAGCGCACCGTGCGGGGCTGCGCGGTCAAGGTCCACCTGGTCTACCCGGCGCCGCTCTGGCGCGAGCACGGCCTCTCCGGCTGGTCCGTCAACGCCCGGGGGCCGCTGCTCTCCACCGTGGACGACTCCCCCGAGGGCGGGATCGGCGTCCTGACGGGCTTCGTCACCGGCGCCGAGGCGCACCGCTTCGCCGCGCTCACCCCGCGGCGGCAGCGCGCCGAGGCGCTCGCCCAGGCCGCCCGGCTGTTCCCGATGCTGCCGGAGCCGACCGGCTTCCACGTCACGGACTGGCTCAACGACCCGTTCAGCCGGGGCTGTTACGCCGCCCTCCTGGGCCCCGGCGACTGGCTGCGGCTGGGCCCGACGCTCACCACGCCGCACGGACGGGTGCACTGGGCGGGCACCGAGACCAGCACCGCCTTCTTCGGGCTGATGGAGGGCGCGATCCGCTCCGGCCACCGGGTGGTCGCCGAGGTCCTCGACCGCCTCTGACCCGCCGCCCCACCCCCTCCCCGGCTGCTCCCCGGCTGCTCCCCGGCCTCCCCGGCTCCTCACCAGCCCTCCCAGGCCCCTCCGACGGGCCGTCCGCAGCACCTCCTCCCCACCCCCTCCCCGCCCCCTCCCCGGCCCCGACGGCCGTCCGCTCCGCCTCCTCACCCCCACGTCCCCAGGCGCCGGTTCCACGAGAGCCCGCGCACGGCACCCCACGTCCGGAGACCGCCATGAGCGACCAGACTTCCCTCACGCCCCTCGCCGCCAGAGAGCGGCTGATGACCGAACCCGACCTCGGGGCGGGCAACTTCCTCGACCACGCGGTCGCGGCCAACCCCCACCGCTCCGTCCCCTTCGTCTTCACCCACCGCACCGACCACCGCGGCGAGGTGGTGCTGCGCGGCCACAGCCTGCTCGACCTGGTCGCCCTGCGCGACCGCTACGCCGCCTGGTACCACGCCAACGGGGTGCGCCCCGGCGAACCGGTCGCCGTCGTGATCGGCGAAGGCCTGGAGCCGCTGCTGCACTTCCTCGCGCTCAGCGCGCTCGGCGCCGTCCCCGCGCTGGTCAACGACGCGATGCGGCACGACGTGATGGTCCGCTACCTGGACCACGTGGGGGTGGTCGGCGTGGTCGCCGACGACACCACCCGGCTGGCCGCCGCCTACCGGGAGGACCCGCAGCGCCGCCCGCGCTTCCTCGCCCTGGCCGCCGAGGTCCGGGCGTTCGACGCCGCCGCCGCGCGGCTGCCCGACGCCTACCCGTACCGGCACGCGGCCGAGGACGTGGTCGCGCTGATCCACTCCTCCGGCACCACCGGGACCCCCAAGTCCACGATGCTGGCGCACCGCCGGTTCTGGGACGGCAAGCAGCCCCGGATGGTGCGCTTCCCCGCCGAGCCGTACGACCGGCTGATGTCGCTGATGCCGCACACCCACGCGGGCGGCCTCAGCTACTTCCTCACCGCCGTGCTGCTCGGCCTGCCGACCGTGGTGATGTCCGACTGGCGGCGCGCCGTGGTGGAGCCGGTGATGGAGGCCTTCCAGCCGACCATGGTCGCCTCCTTCCCGCGCACCTTCGTCGAGTTGGCCACCGGCGAGCTGCCGGTGCGCGGCGCGGCCCGGGTGCACTCCTGGTTCAACACCGGTGACAGCGCCCACCACGGACACATCCGCCGGCTGGTCACCCTCGGGGAGCGGCCCGCCGGGCTGATCCGCCCCTGGCTGCTGCCGCACGAGAAGGAGGAGCAACCCGCGCTGCCCGGTTCGCAGTTCATCGACGGGCTGGGCTCCTCGGAGATGGGCATGGCGCTGTTCGGCCAGGTCACCACGCCGGAGAGCGCCCGGGACGACCGCTGTGTGGGCAAGCCGCTGGAGGTGGTCCGCAGGGCCGCCGTGCTGGACCACGACGGCAGGGAAGTCCCGGACGGCACCGTCGGGTTGCTCGCCGTCGACGCTCCCTCCCTGACACCCGGCTACTGGAACGACGAGCGGCTGACCGCGAGCTTCGAGCTGGCCGGCTACTGGCTTACCGGCGACGTCGCCCGCCGGGACGCCGACGGCCGCTTCCACCACCTCGACCGCACGGTGGACGTCATCGACACCGTCGACGGCCCGGCCTACAGCCTGCCGATCGAGGAGGTGCTGCTGGCCGACTGCGCGGAGCTGGTCCGGGACTGCTCGGTGGTCGGCGTCCCCGCCGGGTCCGGCCGGGGCCAGCAGCCCATCGCCGTGGTGCAGTTGCAGGCCGGAGCGGCCGGGGCGGAGGCCGAGGAGGTGCGGTCCGCCGCGAACAAGGCGCTGGCCGGGGCCGGGCTGGCCGCCCTCGCCGCCGTCCTGATCGCCCGGACCCCGGAGGACTTCCCGCTCGGCCCGACCGGCAAGGTGCTGAAGCGCGAGCTGCGCACCCGCTACGCCACCCTCCTCACCGGCCGGTAGGGCGCGGTCGAGCACGATGGACCACCCCGTGATCCGCCAGCCGTACCAGTACGCGCGGACCGCGCTGGTCGAACCCGACTGGCGCCGGCTGCCCGGCTGGCGGCAGGTCACCGCGGCGCAGTGGCGCGACGCCCAGTGGCAGCGCGCCCACTCCGTCAAGACCGCCCGCCAGCTGCGGGCCGTCGTCGGCGACCTGCTCACCGACCGCTTCTACGGCGAACTCGCCGCCGACCAGGCCGAGTTCGCCACCATGCCGATCCTGCTGCCGCCCCAGGTGCTGAACACCATGGCGCCCGACGCGCCGGGCCGCCCGGAGGCCTTCACCGAGGCGTTCCTGGCCGACCCGGTGCGCCGCTACATGCTGCCGGTGCGCGCCGACCGCCACCCCCGCTGGCCCAGCCACCCGCTGGCCGAACGGGACTCGCTGCACGAGGCGGACATGTGGGCGGTCGAGGGCCTCACCCACCGCTACCCCACCAAGGTGCTGGCCGAGCTGACCGCCACCTGCCCGCAGTACTGCGGGCAGTGCACCCGGATGGACCTGGTCGGCACCTCCACCCCGCAGGTGGCCAAGACCCGGCTGCTGCTGCGCCCGGCCGACCGGCAGGAGCAGATGCTGGACTACCTGAAGCGCACCCCCTCGGTGCGCGACGTGGTGGTCTCCGGCGGGGACCTCGCCAACGTGCCCTGGCCGCGCCTGGAGTCCTTCCTGCTGCGGCTGTTGGACCTCGGCACGGTGCGCGACATCCGGCTCGCCAGCAAGGCCGTGGTCGGCCTGCCGCAGCACTGGCTGCAGCCGGAGGTCCTGGCGGGCGTGGCGAAGGTCGCCGGGATCGCCGCCAGCCGCGCCGTCAACCTGGCGGTGCACACCCATGCCAACCACGTCCGCTCCGTCACCCCGCTGGTCGCCGAGGCGGCCCGGGCGCTGCTGGACGCGGGCGTCCGGGACGTGCGCAACCAGGGCGTGCTGATGCGCGGCGTCAACGACACCCCGGAGGCGCTGCTGGACCTCTGCTTCGCCCTCCAGGGCGAGGCGAACATCCTGCCGTACTACTTCTACCTCTGCGACCTCGTGCCGGGCGCGGAGCACTGGCGCACCCCGCTGCACCGGGCGCAGCACCTGCAGGAGGCGATCATGGGCTACCTGCCCGGCTACGCCACGCCCCGCCTGGTCTGCGACGTCCCGCACGTCGGCAAGCGCTGGGTGCACCAGGCGGTGGAGTACGACCGCGAGCGCGGCGTCTCGTACTGGACGAAGAACTACCGCACCAGTCTGGAGGCCGACGGCGACCCGCAGGACGCCCTCGACCGCCGCCACCCCTTCTACGACCCGGTGGACACCCTCCCGGAGGCCGGCCGCCGCTGGTGGGCCGAGTCCACGGCCGCGCCGCGCAAGACGGCCGCGCCCCGGAGCACGGCCGCACCGGCGACCGCGGCCCGCAGCACGGCAGCACCCGCGGCCCGCAGCACGGCAGCCCAGGCAGCCGCGCCCCGCAGCACGGCAGCGCAGCCGGCCCCGGCAGCCGTACGAGCACCCCGAACCGCACGAGGAGCCCGATGAGCACCCCCGCCCCGCCCGGCGAACTGCGCCGGATGTGCTGGATCTTCCCCGACCGGGAGTCCTCCCGGATGGCCGAGATGTGGCACGGCTTCTTCTGGGACCTCTACGCCGAGAGCGCCGCCGACCTCGGGCTGCGCTGGAGCCGGCACGCCCCGGACGCGGTGACCGTGGACGCCACCCGCCCCGGCCGCCCGCGGGTGTACGTGGACGACGAGCCCGTCACCCCCGAGGACACCCTGTTCATCACGGCGCTCTACTCGCTGCCGTACCAGTCGATGGACGTGTTCAACCAGTACGCGCTCTACGCGGTGCTCGAACAGGCCGGCTTCTACCTGCCGTTCCCGCCCCAGGTGTCGCTGATCGGCAACGACAAGCTGGCCACGCTGCTGTTCCTGGCCGGCTCCCCGGTGCCCACCATCCCGACCGTGCGGATCGGCACCGGCCGGGACATCGGCAAGCACGTCTACGAGGTCGCGCTCGGCGGCATGACCTACCCGGCGATCGTCAAGCCCGCCGGCTGGTGCGGCGGCGGCGGGATCAACCTGGCGCGCGGCCCCGAGGACGTCCGGGGCCTGGCCAGCCTCGCCCAGGGCGGCGACACCACGCTGGTGATCCAGCCGTACCTGGGCGACGGCACCGTCGACTACCGGGTGTACGTGGTCGACGGACGGCCGTACGCGGTGATGAAGCGCACCCCGGAGGCCGGCTCCCCGGTCGCCAACGCGAGCCGCGGCGGCGCCATGGAGTTCCCTCCGGTGCCGCCCGAACTCGCCGCCGCCACCGCCTGGTTCGCCGAACGGCTGCCGATCCCGTTCTTCTGCGTCGACTTCCTGCACGACGGCGAGCGGTACTGGTTCTCCGAACTGGAGCCGGACGGCGTGATCGCCCCGGACTTCACCGACCCGCACCGCACCCTCCAACGGGACGTCACCCGCGCCCGCTTCGCCGCCTACCGGGACGGCCACGCCACGTGGCTCGCCGACGGCGCCCGCCCGCTCACCCTCGACCTCTCCCCCGCTCCCCACCACCGGACGGACGACCGCCGATGACCTCCTTCTCCCTCTCCCCCGAGGCCGCCGCGCCCCGGCTGCACGTGGCCGGACGCACCCTGGAGCGGCTGCGGAGCGTCCCCGGCCTGGCCGCCCGCTACCCCGGGCACCTCGACGCGACCAGCCTGGACCGGCTCGCCGAACTCCCGCCGCTGGCCAAGGACGACCTCAACACCGCCCTCGCCCACCTGGAGCCCGCCGCCGGGCAGTGCGCCACCTGGCTGTTCCAGAGCGGCGGCAGCACCGGCGCCCCCAAGGTCGGCTACGCCCCCACCGGCTTCTACATGGCCGGCGTGCACGCCCACTGGCAGCCGCTCGACCGCACCGACGTCTTCGTCAACGCCTGGGGCGCCGGGCGGATGTGGGGCGCGCACTTCCTCGCCGCCGCGCTCGCCGACCTCTCCGGCTGCCGGATCATCGCGCTCGGCTCGGTGGCCAGGGAGGAGTACGGCGACTGGCTGGCCTTCCTCGCCGCCCGCGGGGTGACGGCCATCGGCGGCACCCCCAGCGTGCTGCGGCTCTGGTTCGCGCACGCCCGGGCGGCCGGGGTGCGACTGCCCACCCTGCGCAAGGTGCTCTGGCTCGGCGAGGCCTGGCAGCCGCAGCTCGACGAGGACCTCGCCGTGGTCGCCCCGCGGGCGCGGCGCTGGGGGATGTTCGGCAGCACCGAGACCTGGGTGGTCGCCACCAACACCCCCGACTGCCCGGCCGAGGTCTTCCACCCGCTGCCCCACCAGCTGGTGCACACCGACCCGGACGGCCTGCTGGACTTCACCACCCTGGACCCGGAGATGCTCAACCCGGTGCTGCGCTACCGCACCGGCGACGCCGGTGAGTTGACCGCCTGCCCGTGCGGCCGCCCGGAGCCGGCGATGCGCGTCCTGGGCCGGCGCGACAGCGTCGTCCAGGTGCGCGGCCTCGGGCTGGACGTGGACGAGCTGATCGCCCGGGCGGAACGCGAACCGGGGGTGGCCCGGGCGCAGGTGCTGCTCACCGAACAGGGCGGCCGGGCGAGCGCCCTGGAGGTCCTGCTGCTCCCCGCCGGTCCGGACGCGGCCCCGGACGCCGAGCGGCTGCGCAAGGAGCTGCTGACCGCCACCTTCACCCTCGGCACCGCCTTCCAGCACGACCCGGAGTCCTTCCGGGTGCGCCCGGTGGAGGAACTGGTCGGCAACGGCCGTACCGGCAAGACGGCGGCCCTGGTCGTCCGGGAGGAGTCATGACGGCGACCTCCGCGCCGTCGGGGACCGGCGCCGCCCCGCTCGGCCGGAGCTTCACCCTCTTCTGGGTCGGACAGAGCGTCAGCCTGGTCGGCGACAAGGTCACCGTCTTCGTCGTCCCGACCCTGATGATCTTCGTGCTGCACGCCTCCGCGCTCCAGGTCGGGGTGGTGGCGATGGCCCAGTACCTCGGCATCCCGCTGCTCGGGCCGATCGCCGGGGTGCTGGTCGACCGATGGGACAAGCGCCGCACGATGCTCGCCTGCGACCTGGTCCGGCTGGTCGCGGTCGCGGCGATCCCGCTCGCGTACGCGCTGGACGCCCTCTCCACCCCGCTGCTGTTCGGCTGCGTGGCCGTCGTCAGCGGGGCGACGATCTTCTTCAACGTCGGCTACCTGGTCGCCGTCCCGGCCGTGGTGCCCGAGGACGGCATGGTCCGCGCCTACTCCCGGCTGGAGGGCAGCGGCTCGGTCTCCGAGGTCGCCGGGCCCTCCGTCGCCGCCGCGCTCTACGGCGCGCTGGGCGTGGCCGCACTGCTGGTCGACGCCGCGAGCTACCTGGTCTCGGCGGCCTGCTTCCGCGCCATGCGCCCCTGGGGCGAGCGGACGGTCGTGGAGGGCTCGATCCGGGAGCGGCTGGCGCTGGGGTTCCGCCTCAACTGGGCCGACCCGGTGCTGCGCCGGGTGGTGCTGGCAGCCGTCACCCTCAACTGCGGCGGGCCGGTCTTCGTCACCGTGCTGCCCGTCCTCGCCTACCGCGGCCTGGACGTGCGGGTCGGCGTCTTCGGCGCGGCCATGTCCGTCGCCGCGCTCGGCGCGCTGGCCGGGGCCGTGGCCGCGCCCCGGCTCGGCAGGCGGTTCGGCCTCGGCCGGACGATGGCCTGGTCGCTGCTGCTGCACTGCCTGGTCGGCCTCGGCGTGCTGGCCGCGCCCGCGCTGCCCTCCGGGCCGGTGATCGCGGTGACCATGGGCTGCTACGGCTTCTTCATGTCCTGCATCAACGTGTGCAGCGCGCCCACCCGCCAGTCCCGGATGTCCGCGCACCACCAGGGCGTGATGCACGCCGCCTTCCGGACCGTCACCTGGGGCGTGATCCCGCTCGCCGCCCTGGTCGGCGGCCTGGCCGTCACGCTGCTCACCGGACCTCTCGGGATCCTGCACGCCGCCCGGGTGGTGATGGCCGGCGGCACCCTCCTGGCGGCCTGCTCCTTCCTCCCCGCGCTCGGCCTCCAACCGCTCCTGGACACCGCCGCGCGCGACCGGGCCGCCGAGGAGCAGGACACCCGCGCGCCGGTCGCGGAGGGCACCGCATGAGCGACGATCCGCTTCCGGACCCGGTCGGCCGCGTCCTGCTGATCACCGGCACCTCCTCCGGCATCGGCCTGGCCACCGCCGTCGCCGCGGCCCGGGCCGGCTACACCACCGTCGCCACGATGCGCGAGCCCGCCCGCGGCGGAGCCCTGCGCGCCGCCGCCGCGGCCGCCGGCGTCGCCGTGGACGTCCGCCGGCTGGACGTCACCGACCACGACTCGGTCACCGCCTGCCTGGACGCCGTGCGGCGGACGTACGGGCGGCTGGACGCCCTCGTCAACAACGCCGGCGTCTCCAACTGCGACCCGACCCTGGAGATGTCCACCGACGCGGCGCTGCGCGCCAACCTGGAGGTCAACTTCTTCGGCGTGGCCGCCGTCAGCCGGGCCGCGCTGCCGCTGCTGCGCGCGGCGGGCGGCCGGCTCGTCACCGTCGGCAGTGTGCACGGGGTGGTCGGCCAGCCGTTCAACGAGGCGTACTGCGCGGCGAAGTTCGCCGTCGAGGGGTTCATGGAGGCGCTCGCCCCGGTCGCCGCGGCGCACGGCGTCCGGGTCTCGGTGGTGGTGCCCGGCTTCGTCCCGGACACCGCGTTCGGCGTCTTCCCCGACGTCGACCGCACCACCATCCAGGCCGCCTCGGGACCGTACGCGCCGACCTTCGCCGACTACCTCGACTGGGTCGGCGGCCAGGGCTGGGAGTCGGCCGGGCAGCCGGCCCGGGAGGTCGCCGAGGTCGTGGTCCGCACCCTGCGCGAGGCGCGTCCGCCGTTCCGGGTGCCCACCAACGCCTGGGCCGCCGACTACCTGGCCGCCAAACTCGCCGACCCCGACGGCTCGACCGTCCAAGCCCTCGCCCGGACCTGGCTCGGACAGCCGGCCACCGGTCACCCCTTCTCCTGACCCCGGAGCCCCCATGCCCGCCAAGCCCCTCGCCGAGCTGGTCCGGTTCGCCCGCGCCAACTCGCCGTTCTACGCCGAGCTCTACCGCGGCCTGCCGCCGGCCGTCGACCGGCTCGACCTGCTCCCGGTGATCGACCAGGCCGCGTTCTGGGCCGCCAACACCTGGCCGGACAACCGGGTCCTGACCGGCCCGCTCACCGACGCCGGCGTCTACAAGACCGGCGGCACCACCGGCGTCCCCAAGTTCTCGCCGTGGACCCGCACCGAGCACGCCGACTCGGTGACCGCCTTCGGCGCCGGACTCGTCCGGGCCGGCCTGCGGCCAGGGCACCGGGTGGCCAACCTCTTCACCGCCGGCGAACTCTACGGCGGCTTCCTCTACATCGAGAACGCCCTGCACCACGCGCCGGTGGACAACGTCCGGCTCGGCGTCGGCGGCGCGGCCCCCGACCCGTACGTCGCCGATCTGATCGCGGGCTTCGGCGTGCACGTGCTGGCCGGTGAGCCGATGAAGCTCAGCGCCGTCGCCGAGTGCCTGGTCGCCCGGGGGGAGAGCGCCGAGGGCGTCGAACTGCTGCTGTTCGGCGGGGACCTGCTCTTCGCCGACCTGCGCCCGCTGCTCTCCCGGGCCTTCCCGAAGGCGGCCGTCGCCTCGGTCGGCTACGCCTCCAACGACGCCGGACTGGTGGGCGCACCCGTCCCCGGGGCGGACGTCCGGGTCCACGAGGCCTTCGCCGAGCGCACGGTGGTGGAACTGCTCGACGAGGTCACCGGCGAGGCGATCACCGCCCCGGGCACGCCCGGCCGGGTCGTGGTCACCAACCTCTTCCGCACCCTGATGCCGATCCTGCGCTACCCGACCGGTGACCGCGCCGAATGGGTGGACGGCGCGTGCCACCGCTTCCGCCTGCTCGGCCGCGCCGGCGAGGGTGCCCGGGTCGGCACCGTCGCCCTGCCCACCGAGGACGTCCGTCGCGTCCTGATCGCCGCCGACCCGGACCGGCACATCGCCGGGATGCAGCTCGTCCAGCGCCGCCGGGACGGCCGGGACGGCCTGATCCTGCGGCTCGGCCACATCGGGCAGCCGCCGCCCGCCGAGCTCGCGGCCCTCGCCGACCGGCTGGTCGAGGCCGTGTACGAGGCCGTCCCGCTCTACCCCGCGGAGGTCGCGCTCGGCAGCATCCGCCCCCTCACCGTGGAGTGGGTGCCGCGCTCGGACCTGGTCACCAACCCGCGCACCGGCAAGCTCCAGCAGGTCCTGGACGAGCGCCCGAAGGACTGACCGGGGCGCGGGCCGGCCGCTCAGTCGCCGCGCGGCCGGCCCCCGACGGTCACGCTCTGCCCGCGGAACTCGGCGATCACCGTGCCGTCCGCCACCCGGCGCACCGTCACGTCGTAGATCCCGGTGCGCCCGGCCCGCGAGCGCTCCACCGCCTCGGCGACCAGCTCGTCCCCGACGGCCGCCGGCGCCAGGAAGGCCACCTGCGCGGCCTGGGCGACGGTCACCGGGCCGTGGCTGTTGCAGGCGTACGAGAACGCCGCGTCCGCCAGCAGGAAGAGGAAGCCGCCGTGCGCCGTCCCGTGCCCGTTGACCATCGTCGCGGCCAGCGTCATCCGCATCACCGCCCGGCCCGCCGACACCTCCTCCAGCACGATGCCCAGCGACCGGCTGGTCGCGTCCCGCTCGTACAGGGCGGCGGTCACGGGGTCGAACATGGCGGCGCGGTCCCTCCGTCGGCGAATGTCCGGGCCAGCGTAGGGGACGGTCCGCTGCCGCGCCCCTACCGGCCGGACGCGCGCCGTGAGATCCTCCGCGGGTGATCAACGCACCAGGTGCAGAGGCGACTTCAGGCCGACCCGACGACCGCGTCGGCTCCGCGCTGCGGTTCGCGACCGAACTGGCCGCCTGGGTGGCCACCCCGTGGGCCCTGGCCGGGCACTCCTGGCCGCTCGCCGTCCTGTCGGTGCTGGTCCTGATCGGCCTCCCGACCGTCTTCGCCACGCCGGGCGACAAGACCCGGGTGATCGTCGCCGTGCCCGGGTGGGCCACGGTCGTCCTGGTGCTGCTCCAACTCGCCGCCGCCGTGGCCTCCTCCTGGCTCGCCTGGCCCGCCTGGGCGGCCGTACCCGTCACCGCCCTGGCCGCCGCGACCCTCGTCACCGAGCGGCGCCGCTGGTCCTGGCTGCTCTCCCGCGGCTGACGCGCCGCGCAGGCCACCGGGAGCTCAGCCCCGGCCGCCGCGCAGCGGGGAGGACGGGGCCGCCGACGCCTGGCGCAGCTCGGTGGCGATCAGGGCCGCCTGCACCCGCCGCTCCACCCCGAGCTTGGCGAGCAGCCGGGAGACGTGGTTCTTGACGGTCTTCTCGGCGAGGTAGAGGCGCTCGCCGATCTGCCGGTTGGTCAGGCCCTCGCCGATCAGGGCGAGCACCTCCTGCTCGCGCGCGGTCAGCCCGGGGCCGGTGGTGGCCGGCCGGGCGGGTTCGGCGTCGCTCCGCAGCCGGTTGAGCAGGCGGGTGGCCGCGCCGGGGTCGAGCATCGAGCGGCCGGAGGCGACGGTGCGGACGGCGGTGACCAGGTCGGTGCCGCTGATCTGCTTGAGCACGTAACCGGCGGCGCCCGCCATGACGGCGTCCAGCAGCGCCTCCTCGTCGTCGAAGGAGGTGAGCATCAGACAGGC
Organism: Kitasatospora sp. NPDC053308; assembly: GCF_055585785.1. NCBI lineage: Bacteria > Bacillati > Actinomycetota > Actinomycetes > Kitasatosporales > Streptomycetaceae > Kitasatospora > Kitasatospora sp. NPDC053308. The sequence continues at coordinate 125,573 of NZ_JBVJJY010000011.1, forward strand.
CAGGCCGGGCATCCGCGACCGCAGTTCCCGGCAGACCGACACGCCGTCACCGTCGCCGAGGCGGACGTCCAGCACGGCGACGTCGGGCCGCAGCGCCGGCACCCGCACCAGTGCCTGCTCGGCGGTCGCCGCCTCCCCGACCACCTCCAGGTCCGGCTCGCCGTCCAGCAGGTCGTGCACGCCGCGGCGCACCACCTCGTGGTCGTCCAGCAGGAACACCCGGACCGGTGCCGGGGCCCCGGCACCCTCCGTCTTGGTCGCCATCTCGCGCTTCCACCTTCGTCACCCCCGCGCACTCCCGGCGGGGCCCAGCGCATCATCGCCCACCGGGCGGCCGCGCCCCAGGGTCGAACGGCCCCATTCCGCCGGACCCACGCCGCCCCGCCGCCCCCGCCGTGCGGTCCCGTACGGCCCCGCACGGCCCCGCACGGCGGGGTTCAGCGGCGGCCCTGCCGCCGGAGGTTCCCGAGCCCCATCAGCAGGAACGCCAGGGCGAGCGCCGCGCCGCTCACCGCGGCCGGCACCACCCGCGGGCCGATCCCGCCTCCGCCGGACAACAGGACGGCGACCGCGCCCAGCGAGGCGACGGCGGCGCCGACCACCAACCAGCCCGCGAGGGCGAGGGCGAGCGGCCGGGCGCCGCGCGGGGCGGGGCCGGCGTCCAGCGCGGCCCAGCGCGCCGCCGTCTCCCGCACCTCCCGCCGGCGCTCGCGCAGCGCCCGTGCCCGCAGCGCGCCGCCGCCGACCAGTCCGGCCAGCGCGACCTGGGCGGCGGGCCGCCAGTCGGGGACGACGAGCAACAGCCCGCCGGCCAGCGCGAGCGCCGCCCACCACAGCACGCAGGCCGCCGCGGCGGTCCGGGTGGAGCGGGGCCGGTCGGCGCCGGCCTGGAGGTCGGCGATGGCGGGGAGGTACCAGACGCAGCCGCCCGCGGTGAGGGCGGCGGTGCCGATGGCGAGCACGGTGTGGTTCACGGACCCGGCCTTCCTGGTCGACGAAGGGGCGAGGCTGCGGGGGCGAGGGGCAAGGGGCGGGGGGTTGCGTTCGGGGGCGGGCGCTGCGTTCGGGGGCGGCGGGCCTTCGGGGGCGCCGGCCGCCTCAGCCGTCGGAGGGAGGGGTGTCGGCCGAGGACTCGGGAGCGCCGACCGGCGTCTCCGGCCGCCTCCCGCCTGCGGCCACCCGCGCCCGGTCCGCCCGGCTCAGCGGCCGGTCGTACCTCGCCGGCTCGACGTCGCCCAGGTGCGCGGCGGGCTTGCCGGTGTTCTCCAGCGCGTCCCGGGCCGCGATGTCCGGGTGGTGCAGGTCGAAGGCCGGGGATTCGGAGCGGATCCGCGGCAGCTTGACGAAGTTGTGCCGCGGCGGCGGGCAGGAGGTGGCCCACTCCAGCGAGCGCCCCCAGCCCCAGGGGTCGTCCTCGGTGACCTTCTCGCCGTACTTGGCGGTCTTCCAGACGTTGTAGAGGAACGGCAGGATCGACAGGCCGAGCAGGAACGATCCGATGGTGGAGACGGTGTTGAGGGTGGTGAAGCCGTCCGAGGCCAGGTAGTCGGCGTAGCGGCGGGGCATGCCCTCGGCGCCGAGCCAGTGCTGCACCAGGAAGGTCGTGTGGAAGCCGACGGTGAGCGTCCAGAAGGTGATCCGGCCGAGCCGCTCGTCGAGCTTCCGGCCGGTCATCTTCGGCCACCAGAAGTGGAATCCGGCGAACATCGCGTACACCACGGTGCCGAACAGCGTGTAGTGGAAGTGGGCGACGACGAAGTACGAGTCCGAGACGTGGAAGTCGATCGGCGGGGCCGCGAGCAGCACGCCGGTCAGGCCTCCGAACAGGAAGGTGACCAGGAACCCGACCGTCCAGAGCATCGGCGTCTCGAAGCTCAGCGAGCCCCTCCACATCGTGCCGACCCAGTTGAAGAACTTCACTCCCGTGGGCACGGCGATCAGGAAGGTCATGAAGGAGAAGAAGGGCAGCAGGACCTGCCCGGTGACGTACATGTGGTGCGCCCACACCGTCACCGACAGGCCGGCGATGGCCACCGTCGCGGCGATCAGGCCGGCGTAGCCGAACATCGGCTTGCGGCTGAACACCGGGATGACCTCGGAGACGATCCCGAAGAACGGCAGGGCCAGGATGTACACCTCGGGGTGCCCGAAGAACCAGAACAGGTGCTGCCACAGCATGGCCCCGCCGTTGGCCGGGTCGAAGACGTGCGAGCCGAACTTGCGGTCGCACTCCAGCGCCAGCAGCGCGGCGGCCAGCACCGGGAAGACCAGCAGCACCAGCACCGAGGTGAGCAGCACGTTCCAGCAGAAGATCGACATCCGGAACATCGTCATGCCCGGGGCGCGCATGCAGATGATGGTGGTGATGAAGTTGACGGCGCCGAGGATGCTGCCGAAGCCGGAGAGCGTCACGCCCATGATCCACATGTCGGCGCCGACACCGGGCGAGTGGATCGCGTCGGACAGCGGGGCGTAGAGGAACCAGCCGAAGTCGGCGGCGCCCTGCGGGGTCGCGAAGCCGGCGGCGGCGATCAGCGAGCCGAACAGGAACAGCCAGAACGAGAGCATGTTCAGGCGCGGGAAGGCGACGTCCGGCGCGCCGATCTGCAGCGGCATGATCCAGTTCGCGAAGCCGGTGAACAGCGGCATCGCGAACAGCAGCAGCATGATCGAGCCGTGCATCGTGAAGGCCTGGTTGAACTGCTCGTTGGAGAGGAGCTGGGTGCCCGGCCGGGCGAGCTCGGCGCGCATCACCAGCGCGATGACGCCGCCGAGCAGGAAGAACGCGAACGAGGACACCAGGTACAGGGTGCCGATCGTCTTGTGGTCGGTGGTGGTCAGCAGCCGGACCAGGGCCGAACCGGCCCGCCTGGGCCGAACCGCGTCGGCCGGTGCGGTGGTCGGCGGCACGGCCGGCGGCGGCACGGCCGACGGCAGTGGCGGCACGGCTGTCGACGGTCGGGCGGGGTCGGTGGGGTCGCCCTGGGCCTGGGTGGCGGTCAAGGACCCATCTCCTCGGGAACGTGGTGCGAATGGATGGCGATCCATGATCGGGACGGGGCCGCTCCCCGCCCCAGGGCCCTTGGGCCCGCCGGTCCGGGGCCCCTGGGCCCGAGTTCAGGGGCCCCGACCGGGACCCCTGGCCACCCTCCCCGTCCGCTCGGGCCGTGCTCGCCCGGCTCCTGAGCCCCGGTCGAGAACCGCCGGAACACCGCGCGCCCGCGCGGCGCGGACACCTGGCCGAGCGGCCTCCGCGCGACACTCCTCCACCCACCCGTTCGACACCCGGGAAGCCCCGCCCGACCTGCCGGAACCCCGCTCGCACACCGGTGCGAAAGCATCCGCCGATCCCACCCCCGGCTGCCCGGGTTGTGCGGACGGCGTGTGCGAACCCGCCCGATTCCGTGCCCTTCAGGGGCGGTCGACGGTCCAGTAGCCTGCGCGGACCGACGACCGCCGTCGAACCACCCGGGACCCGCCCGTCAAGCACCCGGCAACCGCCCGACAACCGCCCGACAACCGCCACCGAACCGACCTCGAACCGCTCCCGAACCGCCACCGAACCGCTCCCGGACGGCGATCGCGCCGCCGTCCGCCCCCGCCTCGCCCTCGCCCCGCTCCCGCGCCCGCCTCGCCCTCGCCCTCGCCCCGCTTTCGCCCCCGGAGGTACGCCGATGCCCCTGGCCCAGCCCGCCGCCCCCACTCGGCTGCGGTTCTCCGTCCTCGGCCCGCTCACCGGCGAGGCCGGCGCCCGCCCGCTCGCGCTCGGGCCGTTGAAGCAGCGGCTGGTGCTGGCCGTCCTGCTCAGCCGGGCCAACACCGCCGTCCCGGTCGACCTGCTCACCGACGCGGTCTGGCCCGAGGAGCCGCCGCGCACCGCCCGCAAGAACCTCCAGGTGTACATCTGCACCCTGCGCACCCTGCTCGGCCGTGACGACGGCCCCGACCGGCTGGTCCACTCGGCCGGCGGCTACCTGCTGCGGGTCGCCGAATCCGAGCTCGACCTGCTGGAGTTCCGCGCCCTGGCCCGGGCCGGCCGGGCCGCCGCCGACGGCGGTGCGCTCGCCCCGGCCGCCCGGCTGCTGCGTCAGGCCCTCGACCTGTGGCAGGGCCCGCCGCTCGCCGACCTGCGCTCCTCGCCCGCCGTCGAGGCCGAGGCGCAGCGGCTGGAGGCGCGCTGCCTGGGCGTCCACGAGGACTGGGCTGAAACGGAGTTGGAGCTCGGCAACGCCGTCGCCGTGGCCGAGGAGCTGACCGAGCTCGCCGAGCGCCACCCGTTGCGCGAGCGTCTGCAGGCGGCCCGGATGAACGCGCTGCACCTGTGCGGTCGGCAGGCCGAGGCACTCGCGGTCTACGACGGCCACCGCCAGCTGCTGGCCCGCGAGTTGGGCCTGGAGCCGAGCCCCGCGCTGACCGCCCGCTACCGGGAGCTGCTGGCCCGCGGCCGGACCGGGCCCGCCGCCGCCCGCCCGGAGCGCGGCGCGGCGCCGCACGGCGACCTGCTGCCCGCCGACACCGCCGACTTCACCGGGCGGACCACGGAACTACGCGCACTGGTCGACGTGTTGGGTGAGGGCGGCGGGCGCGTCGCGGTGCTCTCCGGGCCGGCCGGCAGTGGCAAGACCGCACTCGCGGTGCACGCCGGCCGTCTGCTCGCCGACCGCTTCCCGGACGGCCGGCTGCTGGTCCGGCTGCGCACGGCCGACGGCACCCCGCGCCCGCTGCCCGACGTACTGGCCGAACTCGCCGCCCTCACCGGCCGGCCGGCCGCCGCGCCGACAGGTCCCGCGCCGACCGGTGCCGCGCCGACCGATCCCGGTCAGGCCGCGGCCCTGTGGCGCGCCTCGCTCGCCGGGCGCCGGATGCTGCTGGTCCTGGACGACGCCCCGGGCGAGTCCGTGGTCCGCGAGCTGCTGCCGGGCCACGGCCCGAGCTCCGTCCTGGTCACCGCCCGCAGCCAACTCGCCGGTCTGGCCTCGGTGCACCGGATCACCGTCCCGCCGCTGACGGCCGCCGAGGCCCTGGAGCTCCTCGGCCGGATCGTCGGCACCGGCCGGATCGGCGCCGACCGCGCGGCCGCCGCCCGGATCGTGGACGCCTGCGGGCTGCTGCCGCTGGCCGTCCGGGTGGCCGGCACCCGGCTGGCCGTGCTGCGGCACCTGCCGCTCGCCGAGTACGCGGCGCGCCTGGAGGACCCGGCGGGGGCGCTGGACGAACTGGTCGCCGGGGACGTCACCGTCCGCGCCCGGCTCGACTCCGGCTGGCAGGACCTCGGCGAGCAGGGCCGGCTCGCGCTCGCCCGGCTCGCCGCCCTGCCGCTGTCCCTGCTGTTCACCCTCCCCGAGGCCGCCGCCGCGCTCGGCCGGCCCGAACGCCTCGCCCTACGCACCCTGGAGGCGCTCATCGACACCGGCGCGGTGACCTCGCCGACCGGCGAGGTCACCGCCCACGCCGCCCTCTACGCACTGCCCCGGCTCACCCATCTGCACGCCCGCGAGCGCACCGCGACGGTCCTCGGCGCCGGCTCCTGACGGCCCGGCACCGTCTGACGGCCCGGCCACCGTCGCGCGGTCGGGGCTCACCCCAGGGTCAGCAGGTCCAGCACCTCCCCGCGGTCCTCCTCCAGCCCCCACAGCGCCAGCAGCAGGCCCGCCGCCCCGGTGTGCAGGTCCGCCGAGAAGCGCCGCAGCCGCATCCCCGGCACCAGGAGCCCTTCGGGCCGGGCCACCAGGTGCCACTGCAGCCGCGCCACCTGCTCGGCCACCGCCCCCGCCGGGGCGCCCGGCCGGTCCGGCTCCGCGCCACCCTCACCCCGCAGCCGGTCCCGCCCGTCCAGCCCGTCCCGCCCGTCCCGCCCGTGCAGCCGGTCCAGTGCCAGGGTCAGTCCGGCCCGGCCCCGGAACAGCCCCGGTTCCCGGATGAACCCGGGCGCGCAGACCTTCCGCACGTCCGCCAGGAACGCCTCGGCGCCGGCCAGTTCGGCCGTCCCCAGGTACTCCCGCAGCACCAGCGCGATCCCGCTGCTCCCCCGGTCCAGGTACGCCAGCCGTCGCCCGGCCTCCAGCACCTGCACCGAGCCGTCCGGCACCCGGACGCACTGCCCCACGGCCCGTTCCAGCGCCGCCCGCGCCGAGTCCCGCAGCCACCGCTCCCCGGTCCGCCGGTACAGCCTCAACTGCAGCAGCGCGATGCCGGCCAGCCCGTACAGCAGCCCGGCCGCCGAGGGCTGGTCCAGGCCGTCCACGGCCTCGCCGCGGACCACCGCGGCCAGTTCGCAGGCGTCGCGCACCGCGTCCGCCGCCTCGCGCGGGCTGTCCAGCGCGTCGGCGAGCCGCAGCCGGGCGAGCGCGGCGCCGGCCCGCCCGCCGAACAGGCCGACCTGGCGGGCCGGGCGGGCCGTGCGCGCCCGCGCCGTCAGCTCTTCGGCCTCCTCCGTCCGGCCCAGCCGGGCCAGCACCACGGCGATGCCGAGCGGGCCGTCGTACAGTCCTCCGGTGCCCGGCCGGGGCCCGCGCCGGCGCAGCGCCGCGACCAGCCAGTCCGCGTACTCCTGCGGCCAGTCGGCACCCGCCCGGTGCAGCGCGTACAGCACCCCGGCCGCGCCGTGCGCGACGCCCGTCCCGCCGTCGGCGAACCCGGCCACGTCGCCGGGGAACAGCCGGTCAGGCCGGTCGGGAGTGGCGCCCGCGTGGATGCCCGCGACCAGTTCGCGCCGGGCCGGGGCCCAGGAGGGGCCGACCAGCAGCTCCCGGCCGCGCCGCTCGCTCGCCGACTCCGTCCGCGCCGTCAGCGCCGCCCGTGCCGCCGGTCGCACCGGCCCCTCCTCCGGCCCGAGTCCGAACCACTCCCGTGCCCGCCGCTCCAGCGCCGGCAGCTTGCCGGGGTCGCGGTCGGCCAGTTCCTGCACCGGCATCAGCAGCATCAGCCAGGTCGCCCACAGCATGAACCGGTCCGCCTCGGCGCCGTCCAGCCCGGGCGGGATCGGCAGCCCGGCCGCTCCGGCGGTCGGCACCCGGCGGTCGTCCAGCGGCGCCGCGTACTCGAAGTCGACCAGCACCACCGAACCGTCCAGCCGGAGCACCACATTGGCCGGGTGGAGGTCCCCGAACCGCACGCCCCGCCCGTGCAGCGCGTCGAGCGCCTTCTCCAGCCCGGCGACCACGCCGTCGACCCAGCGCGCGTACGCGGCGCGCCGCTCGGCCGTGCAGTCCTGGTGCACCAGGGGGTAGCGGCGGACCGCCTCGGTGAACAGCTGGACGCCCTCGATGTGCTCCTGCACCAGGAAGGTGTGCTCCCACACCGTCCGCACCTCGTGCAGCCGGGGCACGCACTCCAGCCCGGCCAGCCGCTCCAGCGCCCACTGCTCGCGCCGCAGCCTGGCCGTCGCGTCCGCCCCGGCGGCGTCCAGCCCGGCGTAGGGGCGGGCCTCGCGCAGCACCACCCGCGCGCCGCTGCCCCGGTGCTCGGCGAGGTAGATCCCGCCGGCACCGGAGAACTGCAGCACCTCCAGGATCCGGTACGGCAGGTCCCCGGCGGCGGCCTCCCGGGCGGCCAGGTGCGGGCGCAGCACCTCGGGCGGCTCCACCCACGCCGGCAGCCGGAACACCGGCTCGCGCGAGTCCGGCACGAGCGCCCCGGCCGGGTCGCGCAGCGCGGGCACCGGCCGGCCCGCCCCGTCCTCGCACCACAGCTCGACGAACGCGCCGTAGCGCGCGTACACCGGGGCGCTGCCGATCCGCAGGTCGGTCAGCACATACGGGCCGGGGCGGCCGTCCAGCGCCTGCGCCAACTCCTCGGCCAGGTCGGCGAACTGCTCGTCGGAGGCAGGGTACACGGTGATGAACTTGCCGCTGCTCCCGCGCCCGGTGTACTTGCCGTTCGCCACCCGCAGGGCCGCCGCGCTGCGCAGGAACTTGAACGCGACGCGACGCTCCGCGCAGATCCGGGCGACCACGGCGAGCGTCTCCTCGGCGCCGTCCTCGACCGCGGACACGTGCAGCTTCCAGCCCTGCTCCGGCAGCGTCCCGCCCTCGGGCCGCAGCACCGTCCACAGTCCGCGCTGATCGCGCCGCCAGCCCTCGGGCGGTTCACCGAGCCCCAGGGGGTAGCGGCTCGCCCGGTCGCGCAGCCGGCCGGGGGTGTCGTAGTACAGCGGGTCGGCGAGGCAGTGGAGCTGGGTCTCGTGGGCGCCGGCCATGGCGTCTCCCTTCCGGAACGGCTTCGGACGGCGGGGCGGAGCGGGGCGGGGCGGGGCGGGACGGCGGGAACGGCGGGAACGGCGGGAACGGCGCGGCCGACGACGGCCGGGCTCAGACCGCCGGGCTCAGACCGCCGGGCCGAGTACCGGCCCGCGCCGCACCGGCGGCGCCCAGGTGACCACGGCCGCGCAGAGCGCGATGGCGAGCGCCAGCAGCCCGAAGGTCCGGGGGCCGCCCACGGCTCCGAGCAGGGTGCCGCCCACCAGCGGGCCGAACGGCTGGATCAGGGTGGACAGGAACCCGGCGGCGCTCTGCACCCGGCCGATCCGGTCCGGCGGCGCGGCGAGCAGCATGCCGGAGACGAAGCCGATGCTGGCGATGGTGGACAGGCACATGCAGGCCGCGCAGAGCAGCCCGATCACCAGCGGCACCCGGGTGACCGTCAGCACCCCGGCGGTCAACGCGGAGGCCCAGCAGGCGAGCGCCACCAGGCTGCCGTCCCGTGCCCGGGCGCCCAGCTTCGGGGCGAGCAGCGCACCGGCCAGGGCGCCGGCCGCCGTGCAGGAGACCACCGTGCCACCGCCGATCCCGGAGTGCCCGCCGTCGGAGGCCACGGCCAGGGTGGCGAACATCAGCGCGCTGAACGCGAAGTTCATCCCCAGGCCGAAGATCAGCAGCAGGGTCCGCAGATAGGGTTGCTGCCAGATGAAGGCCAGCCCGGCGGTCAACTCCGTCCTGCTGAACACCGATCCGCTCTTCTCGGCGGGCGCGGAGCGGGTCCGCATCAAGGCCACGCAGACCGTGGACAGCAGCAGCCCGACGCCCTCGGCGAGGAACGGCAGCACCGGGTGCCAGGCGAACAGCGCCCCGCCGCCGAGCGGGCCGATCAGCCGGGCCGCTGCGCCGCGCGCCTGCATCCGCGCCGAGGCCTCCCGGGCCTGTGCGCGCGGCACCACCGTGCGCAGCAGGGCACCGGCCGCGGGTCCGTAGACGCTGGAGATCAAAGCCCCGGCGGCGGCGACCAGCAGGACCAGCGGCAGCGGCGCGCTGCCGCGCAGCACCGCCACGACCAGGGCGCCGACCGCCAGCAGGCTGCCGACGTCGCAGATCCGCATCAGTCGGCGCCGCTCGATCCGGTCGGCGAGCACGCCGCCGGGCAGCATGGTGAGCAGCAGCGCACCGACCGAGACGGTGCCGATGGCGCCCGCCCGGGCGGCCGACCCGGTCTCCCGCAGCACGAGCAACGGCAGTGCGATCGAGGCGAGTTGGGAGCCGAGCGAGGCCAGCAGGCCGCCGACCCAGAGCAGTCGGAAGTCCCGGTTGCGGGCGAGCGGGGTGACCTCCGGGGCGGTGACCTCCGAGGCGGTGGCCTCCGGGGCGGTGGGCTCCGAGGCGGTGGCCTCCGGGGCGGTGGGATCCGGGGCGGTGGGCTCCGGGGCGGTGGGCTCCATGGCCGTCCTCCGTGGGGGTGGTGGCGGGATCGGGCCGGGGCGGTCCCGTCGTGACGGGACCGCCCCGGGGGCCTTGCTCCGGGTGCGGGAGGCCGCACGGCCGGCGACCGGGGGCGGTGGTGCGCCCGCCCCCGTGTGCGGCCCGGCATCCGACCGGTCGGACCAGCGGACCGTCATCGGCCGGTCGGTCCGGCGTCCGGCCTGGCGACCGGTGTCGGTCAGGCGCTGGTCTCGGCGCCGCCGACGTAGCTGATCAGGCTGAAGCAGTTGCCGTCCGAAGACTCGGCGAGGACCTTCATCGACTGCAGGTCCAGGACGTTGGCGGCGTGCGCCTCGACCTCCGGGGTCTCCTCGCCGCTCTCGCCGAGGTTCTGGTCCATGTTCTCCGCCATGGTCGAACTCCCTTCACAGGTGGGACCGCCGCAGGTGGGCCGTCACGGTGGCGGCGGGCGACCGCCCGCCGTGCCGACCATCGTCGGCGGGGCCGGCTGCGCCCGGCTTCGGGGGCGCTTGGCGACCGGTATGGCCGCAGGTCGCGGTGGGGCCGGCGGCGCGCGGCCAGCGCCGCGCCGCCTCGCCGGAGACCACCGCACCCCGCCCGGGCTGCGGCCATACCGGCTGCCAAGCGCTCCCCAACCGGGCCCGAAGCCGCCCCGGCCACCCTGGCCCGGAACGCACGCCGGAACGCCCGGACACCGCGGCGCCGTACCCGCCCGCGCCGCCCCGTACGCCCCGTACGCCCCGCACAGCGGAGGACGACCGAAGGACGGCCCCCATGCCCTGCCCACTCTGCGCCCAACTCGTCGCCACGAACGACCAGTTCTGCCCCTCCTGCGGCACGCCCCGGTCCGCGGCCCTGGACCTGGCCGCCGAGGAGCGCAAGCTGGTCACGGTGGTCTTCTGCGACCTGGTCGACTCCACCGCCCTGTCCGGCGCGCTCGACCCGGAGACGCTGCGCGAGGTGATCCTGCGCTACTTCGAGCGGATGCACCGTCAGATCGAGGCGCACGGCGGCACGTTGGAGAAGTTCATCGGCGACGCCGTGATGGCCGTCTTCGGCGTCCCGGTGATCCGCGAGGACGACGCCCACCGGGCGCTAGCCGCCGCGCTCGCCATGCTGGAGGACCTGGAGGACCTCAACAGCGAGCTGGACGCCACCCTCGGGGTCCGGCTGGACGTCCGGATCGGCGTCAACACCGGTCAGGTGGTGGCGGGTTCGGACGCCTCGGCGCGCCAGGCGCTGATCTCCGGCGAGACCGTGAACATCGCCGCCCGGCTGCAGACCCGGGCCGCGCCCGGGCAGGTGCTGATCGGCCCGCAGACGCTGCGCGCGGCCGGCCCGGCCGCCCAGGTGGACGAGGTGGGCCCGCTGCAGCTCAAGGGCAAGGCGGAGCCGGTCACCGCCTACCGCCTGGTCGGCCTGGACGAGGACGACCCGGAGCTGCTGCGCCGCTTCGACGTCCCGCTGGTCGGCCGGGAGCGCGAACTGGCCGACCTGGACGCCGCGTTGGCCCGGGTGGCGGGCGGTTCCGGCGCCGAGCTGCTGCTGGTGGCGGGCGAGGCCGGGATCGGCAAGACCCGCCTGGTGCGCGAGTGGCGCGAGCGGGTGGGCCGGCGTAGCGCGCGCTGCGGCACCGCCCGCTGCCGCAGCTTCGGCGAGCAGGGCGTGCCGGCTCCGCTCGCCGAGGCCGTCCGCACCCTGCTGGACGAGCCCGAGGGCGCGGCCCCGGCCGAGGCGCTGGCCCGGCTGGACGAGGCGACCGCGCCGGGCGTCGGCACCGGGCAGTCGTTGGAGCTGCTGGCCGCGATCCTGCGCGGACGCACCGTGGAGCGCCCCGCCGTGCTCGTCCTGGACGACTGCCAGTGGGCCGGCCCGGCCCTGCTGGACGCCGCCGAGCGGCTGACCGAGGTGCTCGGCTCCGCCCCCGTCCTGCTGCTCTGCTTGGCCCGTCCCGAGCTCCCGGCCTCCCGTCCGGAGCTGCCGACGCTCGCGGTCGGCGGCCTGTCCTGGGACGAATCCGCCCTGCTGGCCGCCCAGCTGACCGAGCTGAGCGCCCACCAGGACGCGGTGCCCTCCCGGCTGCTGGAGCGGGCGGAGGGCAACCCGCTGCACCTGGAGGAGCTGCTGGCCGCCCTCACCGAGGCCGACGGCCCCGCCCTCGCCGACGAACTCCCGCCCAGCGGACGGGCGTTGCTCAGCGCCCAGATCGACGGACTGGAGCGCGACGAGCGCGCCACCCTGGACCTCGCCGCCGTCCTCGGACGCGCCTTCACCGCCGCCGAGCTGGCCGAGCTCACCCACGGCGGCACCGACCAGGACGCCTTCGCCGAGCCGGAGGACGACGTCTTCACCGGCCCGATCGACGGCCTGCCGGCCGACCCGCCCACCGCCGGCGACGACACCCCGCCCCGGCTGCGTGCCGCGCTGGCCCGGCTCTCCGAGCGCGGCCTGGTCGAAGCGGCCGGCACCGGCTACCGGTTCAGCAGCGGCCTGGTCCAGGAGTCGGTCTACCAGTCGATGTCCAAGCGGGCCCGCGCCGAGCGCCACGAGCGCGCCGCCGACCTGCCGGCCGTCCGCACCGCCGGGGACGCCGCCGTCGGCGGCCACCTGGAGCGCGCCCACCGCTACCGGCTGGAACTCGGCCTGCTCGACGCCCGCACCGACGCCCTGCGCACCCGTGCCGCCGCCGCCCTCGGCGCCGCCGGGGCCCAGGCCCTCGCCCGGGCCGACCTGCCGACCGCCACCGACCTGCTGGAGCGCGCCGTCCGGCTGCACTACCCCAACGAGCGCTCCGCCGGCCCGGTGCTGCGCCGCCTCGGCGAGGCCCGGCTGGCGCTCGGCCGCGCCGACGAGGCGCTGCCCGTCCTCGCGCAGGTGCGCGACGCGGCCGCCGACCCGCTGGACGCCGCGCACGCCCGGCTCGCCCTGGCCGCCCGCGGCCTGCCGCCCGGTCAGGACCAGCCCGCCGCCACCGCCCGCGCCGTGCTGCCGCTGTTCACCGACACCGGGGACGACCTCGGCCAGGCCCGGGCCCGGCTGCGGCTGGCCGAGGAGCACCTGCTGGCGGGCCGGCACACCGAGGCCGAGCGGCTGCTCGACCAGGCGCTCGACCACGTCTCGCGCACCGACGCCGAGCTGGACCGGGCCGCGGTGCTGGCCGCGCTGGCCGCCTCGCTGCTGGCCGGCCCCGAGCCCGTCCCGAACGCCACCTTCCGGCTGCGGGCCCTGCTCGCCGAGCACGGCGCCGGCCGCCGGACCGTCCGGGTCGCGCTGAACGGCCCGCTGGCCGTCCTGCTGGCCCTGCGCGACCGCCCCGAGGAGGCCGAGCTGCTGCTCGCCGAGGCCAACGGCCTGGCCGGGGAGCTGTCGCTGGCCGAGGCGATGGTCGCGCTGCCCGCGCTGACCGCCCAGGCCGCGGCCGCCACCGGCCAGTCCCACCAGGCCCTGGACCTGCTGGCCGACGCCGCCGAGATCGCCCGCCGCCAGGGCACCGCCGCCCCGCTGCCCCGGCTCGCCCTCACCACCGCCCGCGTCCTGCTGGACACCGACCGCCCGGCCCACGCCGCCCGCCACCTGGACGGCGCCGACGCGGCCACCGCGCTGCCCCCGGTGCTCGCCGTCGAACTGGACGCGCTGCGCGGCCGGCTGGCCGCCGCGCGGGGCGAGGCCCAGCCCGCGCTGGACCTCACCGCGGCCGCGCTGAACGCCGCCCAGGCAACCGAGTCGCTGCTGCTGCAGGCGCTGACCGCGCTGGACCGCGCGCACGCCCTGCTGCTGCTGGACCGCCCCGCCGAGGCCGCCACGGCCGCCGCCACCGCCCGGGACCGCTTCGCCGCCAAGGGCCACCTGCCGGGCATCCGGCGCGCCGAACGGCTCGGGGGCACCCGGTGAGCGGCCCGGACGGGCTGACCTGGAGCCTGCGCGACCGCACCCCCGACGAGCTGACGGTGCTCGCCGACGCCGTCGGCCCGGACGGCGGCACCGCCTCCGAGCAGGGCACCGGCCGGGGCGTGCGGGTCTGCGTGGTCGACTCCGGCATCGAGCCCGACCACCCCCTGGTCGGCCCGCTGCAGGGCTCCTGGGCGGTGGTCAAGGACCCGGTCACCCGGGAGCTCGCCGTCCGCCCGGACACCGCGGGCGACACCTGCGGCCACGGCACCGCCTGCGCCGGCATCATCCGCCGCACCGCCCCGGACTGCGAGCTCTACAGCGTCCGGGTCCTCGGCGAACGCTTCACCGGCACCGGCGACATGTTGATCGCCGGGCTCCGCTGGGCCGTCCGGCAGGGCTTCGACGTCGTCAACCTCAGCCTCTCCACCACCCGGACCCGCTTCCTGGAGGAGCTGCACGCGATCGCCGACGACGCCTTCTTCGCCCGCACCGCGATCGTCGCCTCCGCCCACAACACCCCGGTGGAGAGCTTCCCGTGGCGGTTCTCCTCGGTCATCTCGGTGGGCAGCCACCAGGAGGACGACCCGGCCCTGCACCTGTACAACCCGGCGCCGCCGGTGGAGTTCTTCGCCCCCGGCCAGAACGTCCGGGTGCCCTGGCTCGGCGGTGCCACCATCCGCACCACCGGCAACAGCTTCGCCACCCCGTACGTGGCCGGGCTCTGCGCCCGCATCCTGTCCCGGCGGCCGAGGCTGACCACCTTCCAGCTGAAGAGCGCGCTCTACCTCACCGCGGCCAACGTCAAGGTCCCGACCACCCCCACCCCGGAGGCGCCCGATGACCCTCAGCACTGACCCCGCCGTCGATCCGCTGGCCCGCGAACTGCTGCAGTCCGTGGTGGACGTCGCCCGGGCGATCTTCGGCGCCCAGGCCGGCTCGGTCTGCCTGCTGGACGAGACCGCCGGGGAGCTGGTCTTCCAGGCCGTCTCCGGGCGCGGCGAGGAGTCCCTGGTCGGCCGCCGCTTCCCGGCCGGCCGGGGCATCGCCGGCTGGGTCGCCGCCTCGGGCGAGCCGATGGTGGTCGACGACCTGGCCGCCAACCGCACCTTCGACCGCGACTTCGCCGAGTCCACCGCCTACGTCCCGAACGCCCTGATGGCCGCCCCGCTCACCCACGGCAGCCGGGTCCTCGGCGTCCTGGAGGTCCTCGACCCGGCCCCACAGGCCCGCTCCAGCCTGCCCGAGCTGGACCTGCTGGCGCTGTTCGCCCGTCAGGCCGCCGCCGCCCTGCGGGTGATCGCCGAGCGCACCCCGGCCCCGGAGCCGGTCCCCGACCGCGCCGCCGCCCTGGGCCTGCTGGCCGACCTGGAGGAACTGCTGCGCCGTCAGGCCTGACCCTCCCCCGGCGCGATCCGGAGGATCTCGCCGCGTTCCAGCGCCGCGTACACCGCGCCGTCCGGGGCGACGGCGATGCCGTGCGGCTCGGCGCCCCCGCCCGGGATCGGGTGGCCGTCGAGCCGCCCGTCCGGGGTGAGCACCCCGATCCGTCCGGCGCCCCACTCGGTGAACCAGAGCCGGCCGTCCGGCCCGGCCGCGATCGCGTGCGGCTTGGCGGCCCGGTCGGCCAGCGGGTACTCCGTCACCGCGCCGTCCACGGTGATCCGCCCGACCAGCCCGCCGCCGATGCCCACGTACCAGAGCGCGCCGTCGGTCCCGGCGGTGATCCCCACCGGCGCGGTCCCCGCCGTGGGCAGCCGGTGGACGGTCACCTCCCCGTCCGTGCCGATCCGGGCCACCGCGTCCGCCTGGTTGAGCGTGCACCACAGCGCGCCGTCCGGCCCGGCCGTGATCATCGAGGGGAAGGCCCCGGCGACCGGCAGCGGGTACTGCGTCACCTCCCCGTCCAGGGTGATCCGCCCGACGGCCCCGGCGTTCATCCCGGTGAACCACAGCGCCCCGTCGGGCCCGGCCGTGATCCCGTACGGCCCGACGCCCTCGCCGGGCAGCGGGTACGAGCCGGCCGTCCCGTCCCGGTCGATCCGCCCGATCCGGTGGTCCCGCATCCGGCTGAACCACAGCGCCCCGTCCGGCCCCGCCGCGATCACGGCCGGCCCGCACTCGGGCGCCCCGAGCCCGTACCGCTCCACCGTGCCGTCGCCCGCCAGTCGGCCGACCTCCCCGCTGTGCACCAGCGTGAACCAGACACCCCCGTCCGGCCCGACGGCCACCCCGTAGGGCCCGGCCCCCTCGCCCGCCACCGTGAACAGTTCCATGCGCCACCCCTCCGCTCCTCACTATCGCGACTCATGTCGCATTAGGGATCCTCGCACACATCCGCCGCGGGGACAACCCGGTACCGGGTCCCGCCGACCGCGGCGGAACGCCGCCACGATGGCCCTCAGGCGTCTCCGGCCCTTCACGTCGGATCAGCGCGCTGCCGTGGGGTGCGCGCATCACAGGGCGCCAGAGGGGGCACCCACCGACCGCGGCGGCGCAGGCGGGGCCGCCGGGACGTCGGCACGGTGGCCCTCAGGCGTCTCCGGCCCTTCACGCGGGATCAGCGCGCTGCCGTGGGGTGCGCGCATCACAGGGCGCCAGAGGGGGCACCCACCGACCGCGGCGGCGCAGGCGGCGCCCGCGGGACGCGGCACGATGGCCCTCAGGCGTCTCCGGCCCTTCACGTCGGATCAGCGCGCTGCCGCGGGGGCGCGCATCACAGGGCGCCAGAGGGGGCACCCACCGACCGCGGCGGCGCAGGTGGGGCCGCCGGGACGTCGGCACGATGGCCCTACTCGGCCGCCTCCGCCGTTCCCCCGGGGAGGCCGCGCAGGACGGAGACCACGCCGGCCGCCGCCGCGCAGACCGGCACGGCGAGCAGGGCGCCGATGATGCCGGCGATGCCGGAGCCGGCCACCACGGCGACCATGATGGTGGCCGGGTGGAGTTCGACGGTGCGGCTCTGGATGACGGGCTGGAGGATGTTGCCCTCGATCATCTGCACGGCGAGCACCACGCCGAGCGCCCAGAGGGCCGTGCCGAGGCCGCCGTCGGCGAGCGCGACCAGGACGGCCACCGCCCCGGACAGGAAGGCCCCGACGAAGGGGATGTAGGCCCCCATGAAGACCAGGGCGCCGAGACCGGGCGCACCGGGAACGCCGAGGGCGAGCAGACCGATGGTGATGAAGGCCGAGTCGATCAGGGCGATCAGGGTGGTGCCGCGCATGAAGCCGGCCATCGCCTCGAAAGCCCGCTCGGCGCAGGCGATGACGGTGTCGGCGCCGCGACCGGGCAGGTAGGACCGGATGGCGTCGCCCGTGCGGTGGCCGTCGCGGAGGAAGAAGAACACCAGGGCGAGGGCCAGCACCCCGCCGGTGATCACCTGGGTGAGCAGGCCGAGCCCGGAGAGCACACCGTTCGTGAGGGTGGAGACGAAGGAGTTGGTCTCGCCCTTGGCGTTGGCGAGGGCGTGCTGGATCTTCTTCCCGAGCGGGCCCAGCCACTCCTCCAGCCGCCGACCGGCCGCGGGCAGCGCCTCGGCGATCTGCGGGGCGCTGTGCACCAGGGAGTTGACCAGCAGGGCGATCACGGCGCCGACCGCCACCACCAGGACGGTGCAGGTCAGCCCGGCGGCGAGGCCCCGGCTGAGGCCGCGCCCGACCAGCCAGGGCACCACCGGCTGGAGCAGCGAGGCGCCGAGCAGCGCGAGCAGGAACGGCACGGTCGCGGCCCGCAGCTCGACCAGGGCGAAGACCACCATCGAGGCGACGGCGATCAGCAGGATCACCGCCGCCGACCAGGCCGCCGCCCGCCGCACCGCGGGCGGCAGCATCAGGTACGGCGGGCGGCGGTCGGGCGGTCGTTCCACGGACACGGCCACCTCCGGCGAGCTCGTCGTCGAGTCCGAACCGCCCCATCTCAGCAGAGAACGTGACGGTCCGCCCGTTGTGCCGCCCCGTGCCGTCACCGCCCGGTGCCGTCACCGCCCCGCTACGACGCCGCCCGGTGCCGTCACCGTCCCGCTACGACGCCGCCTCGATCCGGACCGTCCCGCCCCGGGGGCCGCTCCCGCCCGCGAAGGCCAGCACCCGCTGAGCCTCGGCCTCCGCCGCCTGCCGGTCGGCCCGCCGCAGCGCCGTGAACGGCTGGACGACGACCTCCTGCTCGCCCGTCAGCCGCCAGCTCCCGGCGACCAGGCCGTCCACCAGCAGGCTGCCCAGCACGATCCCGTTCTGGGTCATCACCCGCCTCCGGTACTCCTCGGGCAGCACCCGGGTGCGGTCGGCGTGCGAGAGCAGCAGGTTGTCGAAGGGCGCGACCAGCCGCACCGGCGCCGGGGTCTCCGGGTCCGGCCGGGGCGCCTCCGGCAGGTCGTACAGCAGTCGGCCCCGGTCGTCCCGGAAGGTGAGCAGCCGGGGCGCGAGCCGCTTCAGCACCGGGGCGAGCCGGCTGAGCCCGCACCACTTCTGGGCGTCGGCCGCGGTGGCCGGGCCGAAGGCGGCGAGGTAGCGCAGGACCAGGTCGTCCGGGGCGGGTGCCGGGTCGAGCGGGCGGCCGAGCCAGGCCTCGGCGGTGGTGTGGGCGGCCGGGCCGCCGCGCCCCCACAGGCCGCGCGGCGGCACCTGGACCAGCGCCAGTCGGCAGCGGGCCGCCTGGGCGAGCGCGGCCGGGTCGCGCCCCGGGCGGGTGGCGGCGAGCAGCGCACCGAGCTGCTGGAAGGTGCGCGGCTCCTCCTCGACGCGTGCGCGGGCTTCGGCGGCGAGCGCGTCCAGGTCCAGCCCGTCGAGCCGTGTGCCGTAGGTGGTGCGCAGCTGCTGGTCCAGGAGGGGCTGGAGCAGCGGGCGCAGCGTCAGGCAGTCCTCGGCGGTGACGAGGTGGATGGTGCCCCGGTGGAGGGCGATCCGGACGGCCTCCCGCCGCTCGATCAGTGCGCTCAGCGGCTCGGGGGTGAAGCCGTCGAGGCGGGCGAGCAGTCCGAGGTAGGGCGGCTGGGGTGCGGCCTGGGCCTGGAGGCCGCCGAGGTGGTGGATCATCGCGGCGGGCGTCAGGTCGGTGCGGGCGAGCAGGTGTTGACGGGCCAGCAGGGCGCGGCCGAGCGCCCTGGCGGTGAGGACGGGCCCGTGCTCGGTCACCGGCGGCCGTCCAGCACCGAGCGCAGCACGCCGATCCGGTTGGTGGTGATGGAGGCGACTCCGGTGTCCCGCAGCCTGCGCATGGTGCGGCGCAGGTCGGCGGTCCAGGTGGAGACGGCGAGGCCGGCGTCCGCCGCGGCGGCGGTGAACTCGGGGGTGACCAGGCCGAACGGCGGGTTGAGGTAGCGCGGGCGCAGGTCGGCCAGCAGGGCGGGGACGGGCAGCCGGGGCTGCTTCCAGGTGAGGGCGATCTCGGCGTCCGGGGTCAGTTCGCGTACGGCGAGCATCGCGGCGACGGGGCCGCAGAAGGCGACGTGCCGCTCGGCGCCGAGTCCGGTGACCACGGACCAGGTGGCCGCGGCCGGCCCGGGGTCGTCCAGGTCGATCAGCAGGCGGCGGTCCTCGGCGGCGTCGGACCGGCCGGTGACGGCCTTGATCGCCTCGGCGAGGGTGGGGATGCCCAGGTGCCCCTGCCGCAGTTCGTCCAGTTGCTCGGCGGTGACCCGGTCGATCGACCGGGGGTCGCCCCAGAGCCGATCCAGGGTGCGGTCGTGCAGCAGGACGGGCACCCCGTCCCGGGTGAGCCGGACGTCGACCTCGACGGCGTCGGCTCCGGCGGCGAGCGCGGACTCGACGGAGGCCAGGGTGTTCTCGCGGTACCGGTAGGGGTCGCCGCGGTGGGCGACGGCCTGCACGCGGGGGCTGCGGTGGGTGTTCATCGGATCCTCTCCGCGAGCCAGGGGGTGAGGTCGTGCGCGCCGATGCCCTCGCGGTGGCTCGGCTCCCCGGGGACGGTGGCGATCAGCGTGGTGGACGGCGGGGAGGTGCGCGTCTTGACGGGCACCGGGTCGGACCGGACGGCGCCCAGGGGGCCGCGGCGGCGGTCGCGGTCGACGTCGAAGACGATGCCCTCGACGGTCACCGCGGCCTCGTCGTGGATGAACAGCCGGAGGCCGACCGCCGAGCCGCCGTCGAACGCCGGCAGCGCCTCGGGCGGGACGGCGTCGTGGCCGCCGCCCGCCTCGGCCGGTCCGGCGGAGGTCCGGTCGGTGCCGATGCCGTGCCGGGCGCGGAGGGTCCGGCCGTGCCGCCGCGCGACGTCCTCGACGTCCTCGACGGCGAGCACGGCGCCCTGGCCGGTCGGCAGGTGCGGGGGTGGCATCCGGGCCTCTCGTTCGCTTCCGTTCGATTCCGTTCGGTTCCGGCACTCGTCGGTGGGACGTCGGCGGCGCACCAGCCGCCGTGGGCGGTCAGCGCCGCTCGACCATCACATTGGTCGACTTGATGACCGCCGTGGCGGGCGCGCCGGGGACGAGGTCGAGCTCCTCCGCCGACTCCCGGCTGATCAGCGACACCACCCGGAACGGCCCGGCCTGGATCTCCACCTGCGCGGCCACGTCGCCGAGCACCACGTCGGTGACGATCCCGGGGAAGCGGTTGCGGGCCGAGGACGGACGGCCCTCGGCCTCGGCGTTCTCCGGCCGGGCCAGCTCGCGGGCGAAGGCGGCGAGCTCGGCGCCGGGGATGATCCGGTGCCCGTGCTCGTCTCGGGCGGCGGCGAGCCGCCCCGCGTCCACCCAGCGCCGCATGGTGTCGGCGCTGACGCCGAGCAGCGCCGCGGCCTCACCGATGCGGTACGGGTTGACCGGCACCTCGGGCTGGCCCATGAGCGACTCCTGACGGTGGTTCGAGGGGATCGGGGGGGGACGACGGGTCGGGTCGGATCTTCCCACCGACATCCTGCCGTACGGGCGGCGGCGACCGGAACGCGCGGGCCGCCGGAGGTCGACGGCTCGGCGGCGACGGCCCACGGCTCACGGCTCGCGGCTCGCGGCTCGCGGCTCGCGGTCGACAGCTCGGGGCCTAACGGCTCGGGCCCGGAGCAAGGTCGACGGCTCGACGGCTCGACGGCTCGACGGCTCGACGGCTCGACGCGAGGCCAACGGCGCAAGGCCAACGCCTCGCGGTCCACGCCTCGCGGTCCACGGCTCCGCGTCTACGGCTCGCCGAAGAGGTCCCGGCGGACGGCGTCGCCGGCGGTGAGCACCGCCCCGGCGAGCACCGCGCCGCCGCCCGCCGTGCCGGCCCGCACCTCGGTGCTGAGCGGGGAGAGCCGGGCCAGCCGACGCTCCACCCGGCCGGCCAGTTCGGGGCCGCCGGCCCGGCCGATCTCCCCGCCGAGCACTACGCAGCCGGGGTCGAGCACGACGCAGACGCTCGCCGCGCCGATCGCGATCCGCTCGGCCAGCTCGTCCAGGAAGCGGCCGGCCGCGCGGCCCTCCTCGCCCTGCCCGTCGGCCGTCGCCACCGCCGTGCGCACGACGGCTTCGGCGGCGGGTGCGTCCCCGGCCGGGTCGGCGGACAGCCCGTGCTCGCGGGCGAGCGCGCAGATCGCCGCGCTGCCGACGAGGTCGTGGAAGCCGCCCTCGCAGCTGTCGGCGCGGGGCAGCCCGACGGTGCCGGGGACGGGCAGGAAGCAGATCTCCCCGGTGCCGCCGGAGGAGCCGCGGCGCAGCCGCCCGTCCAGCATGACGGCGGCGCCGACGCTGTGGCCGAGCCACATCAGCACGAAGGTGTCCCGGTCGCGGACCGCGCCGACCCGGTGCTCGGCGCGGCCGGCCAGGTTGACCTCGTTCTCCAGGATCACCTCGGTGCCGGGCAGCTCCCGGAGGGCGGCGAGGAGTTCGGCGTGCCAGCCGGGGAGGTTGCCGGTGCTCTGCAGCCGCCCGGTGCCGGGGTCGACGAGGCCGGGGGCGCCGACCGCGACGGTGTGCAGCCGCTCGACGCCGGCGCCGCGCGCGGTCTCCAGCAGGGTGGCGGTGATCGCCGCCGCGGTGTCCGGTCCGCCGTCGCCCTGGACCGGGACCTCGGCGGTGGCGAGGGCGTGTCCGGCCAGGTCGGCGACGACGAGGCTGACGCCGCCGGAGCGGACGTCGAAGGCGGCGATGTGCGCGCGGGAGGCGACCAGCGCGTAGACCCGGGCGTTGGGGCCGCGCCGCTGCTCGCCGCGTTCCCCGACGACGGCCACCAGCCCGGTGCGCTGGAGGCGTTCGAGCAGGTCGGCGACGGTCGGCCGGGACAGGCCGGTGAGGTCGCGGAGCTCGGTCGCGGTCAGGGGGCCCTGTTCGAGCAGGAGGTTGAGCGCCAGCCGGTCGTTGATCGCCCGGGCGGTGCTCGGCGTGGCCGTACGCACGGTGGTCATGACCGGTCATCCTTTCAGAGTGTTTCTATCAGGGTCCCTTCCTGATAGTTTATCGAACCGTCCGGCCGAGCGGCCCGACCGCACCACCCGCCCGGGAGGGGACCACCGATGACCCGCACGACCGCACCGCCGCCGGAACCCCTGACCGCCCCGCGCCGGGCCCGGGCGGGCATCGCCCTGGTCTTCGCCGTGCACGGCGCCGTCAGCGGCAGCTTCGTCACCCGCATCCCGTGGATCCAGGACCGCCTGGACCTCTCCGCCGGGCAACTCGGCCTGGCCCTGGTCATGCCCGCCGTCGGCTCCTCCCTCGCCATGCCGCTGGCCGGCCGCTTCGTGCACCGCTACGGCGGGCGTGCGGCGGTACGCGTCCTGCTCGCGCTCTGGTGCCTGGCCCTCGCCCTGCCCGCGCTCGCCCCCTCGCTGCCGGTGCTCTGCGCCGCGCTCCTGCTGTTCGGGGCCACGGCCGGCACGGCGGACGTCGCGATGAACGCGCAGGGCGTGGAGATCGAGGAACGGCTCGGCCGGTCGATCATGTCCGGCCTGCACGGCATGTGGAGCGCCGGCGGGCTGCTGGCCTCCGGCTTCGGCATCCTCGCCGCCCACCTCGACCTCGACGCCCGGCTGCAGCTGGCCGTCACCTCCCTGGTCCTGCTCATCCTCGGCCAGGCGGTCTGCCGCGGCCTGCCCGAGCTGCGGGCGCAGGAGGGCGCGGAGGAGCCGCCGCGGTTCGCGCTGCCGCCACGCAGCTCGCTGGTGATCGGGCTGGTCGGCTTCTGCGCCGTCTTCGCCGAGGGCGCCTCGATGGACTGGAGCGGCGTCTACCTGCGGGACGTCACCGGGTCCTCGGCCACCGTCGCCGCCGCCTCGTACACCGCCTTCTCGCTCACCATGGCGGTCAGCCGCCTCGCCGGGGACGCCGTGATCCGCCGCCTCGGCGCCGTCCGCGCCACCCGGGCCAGCGGCGCCGTCGCCACCGCGGGCGGCCTGCTGGTGGTCGCCGCCGACCGCCCCGCGCTGGCCATCCCCGGCTTCGCGCTGATCGGCATCGGCATCGCCGTCGTCGTCCCGCTCGCCTTCGCCGCCGCCGGCCGGATCGGCCCCAACCCCAGCCAGGCCATCGCGGGCGTCGCCACCGTCACCTACACCTCCGGCCTGGTCGCCCCCGCGGTGATCGGCGCCCTCGCCCAGGCCACCTCGCTGACCGTCTCCTTCGGACTGGTCACCGCCCTCGCCCTCGCCCTGCTGCTGGGCGCCGGCGCGTTGCGGCGGGCCGAGCGGGACTCCTCCGGCGAGCACCCGACCGACCGGGAGGCGGACCGCACGCCCGGCAAGGACCTCTCCACGCTGTGACGGGAATCCTCGCGGGCACGTCCCCGGCCCCGGCGGCGACCGCCCGGGCCGGCGGCTCGTCCTCCCGGACGACGAGCCGGAAGACCGCCGCAGGGCCTCGGTGAACCGCCCGGCCGACTCCCCGCCCGCTCGCACCCGGCCTTCCGGCGGGCGGGGCCGTTCCCGAGCATGCGTCCCGTACCGGGGCGCGCCCGTACAACCCCTTCGGGCTCCCGATCGTCGGACACGCCGTCGCGGCCCCGAGCTCCCGGCGATGCCTGCCGGGCTCGCCCGCCGGGCCGCGCTGAACCGCCCGTCCCTTCGTCGGCGCCGCCGGGCATCCGCTCGGCGCCGGCCGACACTCCATGACCACGTCCCAGGGGGGAACACATGACCGCCGCACCCGACCGAACCCGCCTCCGAACCGCCGTCGGCGCGCTCGCCGCCGTCGGCGCCCTCGCGCTCGCGGCGGCCACCCCGGCCGTCGCGGAGGGGAGCGCGCCGGGCACCGAGGACACGCCGCGGGTGATCGTGGGCTTCTCCGGCAAGTGCCTGGAGGTCGCCGACTGGCGCACCGACGACAGCGCCCCCGTGCGGATGTGGAGCTGCACCGGCGGCGCCAACCAGCAGTGGATCCGGGGCGCCGACGGCCGGCTCGTCAACGCCCACAGCGGCAAGTGCCTGGAGATCCCCGGGTTCAGCACCACCTGGGGCACCCAGGCCGACCAGTGGGAGTGCGACGGCGGGGCGAACCAGCAGTGGCAGATGGTCATCCTGCCCCGAACGGCCACCTTCTACCTGCAGAACGCCGCCAGTCAGCTCTTCCTCGACGTCTCCGGCGGCAGCACCGCCGACGGCGCCCCGGTCATCCAGTGGCAGCCGACCCAGTCGGCGACCAACCAGTACTGGCGCTACGACCCGCCGTGGCGGTGACCCCGGGAGCCCCGGCCCTGCGACGACACCGGGCCGGGGCCCGGGCGGCCCGCCACGCCGGTTAGGCTCGGGCGGTGCCCCAGCCCGAAGCCACCCCCGCCCCGCCCACCACGCCGCGTTCGCCCTGGTGGCGGCCTGCCCTGCTGATCGTGGTGCTCGGCGCGGCGGCCGGGTCGCTGCTGCTGTGGAGCCCGACCCAGCTGCTGTCGGGCGGGCTCGCCGAGCGGGTGCCCGGGTACTGGTTCGGGCCGCTGTTCGCCCTGGTCTACGCGGTGGGGACGGTGGCCTTCGTGCCCCGGCCGGCCCTGAACGCGGCGGCCGGGCTGCTGCTCGGTGTCCAGCAGGGCGTCGCGATGGCGCTGCTCGGCACCACGCTGGGCGCCGCCCTCGCCTTCGGCCTCGGCCGGGGGCTCGGGCGGGACGCGCTGCGCCCGTACCTCAAGGGCAAGGTGCTCGGCGCCCTGGACCGGCGGTTCACCGAGCAGGGGTTCCGGAGCGTGCTGGTGCTGCGGCTACTGCCCGGGGTGCCGTTCCAGGCGATCAACTACGGCGCCGCCTTCTCCGGGACGCGCTTCGTGCCCTTCGTCCTGGCCACCGCGGTCGGCGCGGTGCCGACCACGGCGGTGTACGTCACGGCGGTGGCCAGCGCGGGCCGCCCCGGCTCGGCTGCCTTCCTGCTGTCCGCGGGCCTGCTCGCGCTGCTGGGGCTGGGCAGCCTGGCCGGGCTGCTGCGGACGGCCCGGGCCCGCCGCCGGGCGACGGCCGCCTGACCGGCCGGGCCGTCCGCCCCGCCCCGACCCGACCCGACCATCCGACCGAACGGACAGACGGACAGGCGGATGCGCGAACAAATCGTTCGCGCGGGCGCGGCGCCCGACGCCAGGATGGCCGTCATGACCGACTCCACCCCGCGGATCGACCCGCCCATGGCCGCCGACGAGGCCGCCACCCTCACCGCCTTCCTCGACTACCACCGCAGCACCCTCGCGCGGAAGTGCGAGGGACTGACCGACGACCAGCTGCGCCGGCGCGCCGTCCCGCCGTCCAACCTCTCGCTGCTCGGCCTCGTCCGGCACATGGCCGAGGTGGAGCGGTACTGGTTCCAGAGCGTCCTGCTCGGCGCGGAGATCGCCGGCCACTACTGGACCGAGGCCGATCCGGACGGCGACTTCGACCACGTGGACACCGCGGACGTCGCGGCCGACTTCGCCACCTGGCGCGCCGAGGTCGACGCCGCCCGCAGCGCCGCGGCCGGCCTGCCCCTGGACACCGTCGGCAAGCGGCTGCGCCGCGGTGAGGAAGTGACGCTCCGCTGGATCCTCGCCCACATGGTCGAGGAGTACGCGCGACACAACGGCCACGCCGATCTCCTGCGCGAATCGGTGGACGGTTCGACCGGCGAGTGAGCCGCCGTGCGAAATCGTTCTCGCATTGTTGACAGAAGGTCAATTAACCGGTGACCGCTACCGATATGGTCTACGCGCGCAACCGTACGACCGCCCGCGGCGTCTGCTCTCTTTGCCCGGGTCCGCCCGGGTTTCCGGCGCGGCACGACTCGTACGGGGGTCGCGAGCGGGCACGGGACCGGTGAACAGTGCGATACTCGGACAGTTCCGACGAGTGGATGACGTGTCAAAACACGACACGCACCTCCGGGGGACCAGACGGGACGAGGCAGGGAGGCGCGGCATGGGAGCACTTCGCGACGAGCACCACAACGGGTGGCTGATGCCCTCGGGGAACTACCCGGCCGCGGTGTACGACGACGAGTGGGTGGATCAGGAGACGGTGCCCTCCGTCGCCGCGCCCGCGAAGATCGTCTCCCTGCGGCCGACGGGCTTCGAGGCGGCGCGCACGGTCGGTGAGCACATCAGGGCGAGCATCCCGGTGGTCATGGACCTCACCGAGATGGAGGAGGCCGAGGCCAAGCGCATGGTCGACTTCGCCTCCGGGCTGATCTTCGGCACCCGGGGCGGCATCGAGCGGATCGCCCGCCGGGTCTTCCTGCTCACCCCCTCCGACGTCGAGGTCACGGTGATCGACCGCCCGATCGACGACACCGGCTTCTACAACCAGAGCTGAGCCGCGGCGCCCCCGGGGCGCACCGGCATCCCCGACCGGGGACGGCACCCGCCGTCCCCGGTTTTTTGCGGCCCGAAAGCCGCGCCACCAGCGGCCCATGAGACCTGAGATTTTATTTTGAGACATCCATGTCTCATATGAACTACACTCGATTCATGGCCACTGACCGCGACACCGTCCTCGAAGCCGCCGTCGGCGTACTCTCCCGCCGCCCGACCGCCCACCTGGACGAGATCGCGCGCGCCGCCGGCATCAGCCGCGCGACCCTGCACCGGCTCTTCCCGGGGCGCGAGGCGCTGATCCGCGAGGTCGGCCTGCTCGGCCTGCGCCGCTTCGCCGCCGCACTGGACACCGCCGGGGTCGAGGAGGGCGACGCCGAGGCCGCGCTGCGCCGCCTGGTGCACGCCTCGGTGCCGGACGCCATGCTCTGCGCCTTCCTGGCCGGCGAGAACCAGCTCTACGAGCACGACGACATCAACGACCTCTGGGAGCTCCAGATCGCCCGGTTGCACGCGCTCTTCCTGCGCGGTCAGCAGCAGGGCGCGTTCCGGATCGAGCTGAGCGCCGCCTGGCTCAGCGAGGCCTTCTTCGACCTGGTGGCCGGCGTCGGCTGGGCCATCCAGGACGGCCGCCTCGCCCCGCGCGACGCCGCCTTCTCGCTCACCGAACTCTTCCTCGGCGGCGCCCTGCGCAGACCGGTCACCGCCACCCCGGACCCCACCACCCCCCGCACTTCGGACCGCAGACCGGACACCGATACGCCATGAACTCGCCCCTGACCGCCCGCCAGCGCTGGACCGGCCTCGCCGTCCTCGTCCTGGCCGTCACCGTGGTCGCGCTGGACGCGACCGTCCTCTCCCTCGCCATCCCGTCGATCAGCGAGACGCTGCGCCCCAGCGGCACCCAGCTGCTCTGGATCGGCGACTCCTACTCCTTCGTCCTGGCCGGCCTACTGGTCAGCATGGGCGCGCTGAGCGACCGGATCGGCCGCAAGCGGCTGCTGCTGGCCGGTGCCACCGCCTTCGGCGCCGCCTCGCTGCTGGCCGCCTACGCGCCGAGCGCCGGCTGGCTGATCCTGGCCCGCGCGCTGCTCGGCGTCGCCGGGGCGACGATCATGCCGTCCACGCTGTCACTGATCCGCAGCCTCTTCCCGGACGACCGGGAGCGGGCCACCGCGATCGGCATCTGGGGCGCGGCCGCCACCGCCGGCGCCGCGCTCGGGCCGGTGGTCGGCGGGGCGCTGCTGGAGCACTTCTGGTGGGGGTCGGTGTTCCTGATGAACATCCCGGTGCTGCTCCTGCTGCTGGGCTTCGGCCTCTGGCTGCTGCCGGAGTCCAAGGACCCGAAGCCGGGCCGCTGGGACGTGCTGAGCGTCGCGCTGTCGATGGCCGGGGTGATCGGCGTGGTGTACGCGGTCAAGGAGGCCGCCGCGCACGGCGTGGCCCGCTGGGACGTGCCGGTCGCCTTCGTGCTGGGCGCCGCCGCGCTGGCCGTCTTCGTCCGCCGCCAGCTGCGGCTGGAGACCCCGCTGCTCGACGTCCGGCTGTTCCGCGACCGGCGCTTCACGGCGGCCGTCTCGGCCTCGCTGATCTCCCTGGTCGGCCTCTCCGGCGTGATCTTCGTGGTCTCGCAGTACCTGCAGCTGGTGCGCGGCTACCAGCCGCTCCAGGCCGGCCTGGCCGAGCTGCCGGCGTTCGCGGGCTCGGTGGTCGGCGGCCTGCTGACCGCCCGGGTGGCCCGGCGGTTCGGGGCCCGGAGGGCGCTGACCGCCTGTCTGCTGGCGATGGGACTGGGCGTCGGCGCGCTCGGCTGGTTGGAGCAGGACACCACCTACCTGCTGCTCGCCGCCTCCTTCCTGCTGGTCGGCACCGCCGAGGGCGTGGTCTACACGCTCGGCGCCGACCTGGTGCTCGGCGCCGCGCCCGCCGACAAGGCGGGGGCCGCCTCGGCCGTCTCCGAGACGGCGTACGAGCTGGGCACCGCACTGGGCATCGCCCTGGTCGGCTCGGTGGTCGGCTCGATCTACGCCAACGGGCTGGTCGTCCCGGCCGGGACGGACCCGGCCGCCGCTGCCCGGGCCGGCGAGTCGCTGGGCTCAGCGGTCGAGACCGCCCAGGGGCTGCCCTCCGATGTGGCGCAGCCGTTGCTGGCAAGCGCGAAGCAGGTCTTCGTCGGCGGCATGAACAGCGCCGGGCTGCTGGCCGCCGCGCTGCTGGTCGGCGCGGCCGTGATGGCCTGGCGGCTGCTGCGCGGGCTGTCCGGGCCGGCCTCGGCCTCCGGGGAGCCGGTCGGGGCCACCGAGGCGCCCGCCCCGATCCCGGAGGAGGCCGCGGGCCCGGAGAAGGCCCGCGTCTGACCGGTCCTCCGGCAGCGCCCGGCGGTGCCCTACGGAACGGCCGTTCTCCTGAGGAGAACGGCCGTTCCGCCGTGTTCGGCGCCGCTACTTCGTTCCGAAGGGCAGCTCCAGCTCGGCCCAGACCACCTTGCCGTCCCGGGTGAGCCGGCTGCCCCAGCGCTGGGCCAGCTCACTGACCAGGAACATCCCGCGCCCGCCCTCGTCCTGCTCGGCGAAGGGGCGCAGCTGCGGGGTCTGGCCGCCGGCGTCGGAGACCTCGACGGTGAGCACCCGGTCGCGGAACAGCCGCAGCCGGCGCGGGGCATCGGCGTGCAGCAGGGCGTTCGTGACCAGCTCGCTGACGAGCAGTTCGGCGTAGTCGGTGAGCGCCGCGAGGCCCCAGGCCTCCAGCGTGGCGCGGGTGAAGCGACGGGCCTTGCCGGGCAGCCGGCCGCCGCCGCTGAGCGGGAGGGTGGCGATCCGGTCGGCGGGCAGCGGCAGCACCCGGGCCATGATCATCGCGATGTCGTCCTCGGTGCCGTCGGTGACCAGCGCCGCGAGCACCGCGTCACAGCTCTCCTCCAGGGTCCGGCCGGGGCCGGCCAGGGTGCGGGCGAGCAGGTCGATCCCGGCGTCCAGGTCCTGGCCGCGCCGCTCCACCAGGCCGTCGGTGTAGAGCGCGACCATGCCGCCCTCGGGGATGCTGAACTCGATCGACTCGAAGGCCACCCCGCCCACGCCCAGCGGCACGCCCGGCGGCACGTCGACCTTCTCGGCGGTGCCGTCGGGGGCGACCCGCACCGGCGGCAGGTGCCCGGCCGCGGCGACCTGGACGGTGCGCTCCAGCGGGTCGTAGACCGCGCAGATGCAGGTGGCGAACTGGCCCTCGCCGATTCCCGAGGCGGTCTCGTCCAGCCGGGTGAGGACCTGCTCGGGCGGCATGTCGAGGGTGGCGAGGGTCCGGGCGACGGTGCGCAGCTGGCCCATCGTGGCGGCGGCCCGGATGCCGTGGCCCATCACGTCGCCGACCACCAGGGCGACCCGCCCGCAGGACAGCGGGACCACGTCGAACCAGTCTCCGCCGACCTCGCTGACCACGCTGCTGGGCAGGTAGCGGTAGGCGATCTCCAGGCCGAGGGTGCGGTGCACCTCCTGCGGCAGCAGGCTGCGCTGGAGGGTGAGCGCGGTCTCCCGCTCGCGGCGGTAGAGCCGGGCGTTGTCGAGTGCCAGGGCGGTGCGGGCGACCAGCTCCTCCGCGAGGGCGACGTCGGCGGCGGTGAAGGGCTCGGGGTTGCGCATCCGGATGAACTCGGAGCCGCCGAGCACCATGCCCCGGGCGGTGATCGGCACCATCAGGTACGAGTGGATGCCCGCCGCCATCCCGGGGGCCACCCGGTCGTCGCTGGAGACCAGCCCGCGCAGCACCTCTTCGTCCACCTGGGCCCGCAGCAGCGGCCTCCCGCTGCGCAGGCACTGGGTGTAGCTGCGGTCGGGGGCGTACTCGGAGGTCTCGCCGACGACGTCGACGGCGCTCGCGAGGCCCGTCTCGTAGGACTCCCCGACGGCGACGGCGCGCAGGGTGACGGCCCGGTCGGCGGGGATCGGAGTGGGTTCGGCGCCGCGCAGCACCGGCTCCAGCAGGTCGACGGTGGCGAAGTCGGCGAACCGGGGGACGACGGCCTCGATCAGTTCCTCGGCGGTGCGCTGGAGGTCGAGGGTGGTGCCGATCCGGGCGGTGGCCTCGGCGATGGTGGAGAGACGCTCCTGGGCCCGGGCGGCGCGGGCCTCGGCCTGGAAGCGCTCGGTGACGTCGATGATCGAGGAGCAGACGCCGAACACCCGGCCGGTGGAGTCCTCGAGGCGGAAGTAGGAGGCGGACCAGGCGCGGTCCCGCTTGGGGTCCCCGGGGACGCGGCCGTGCGAGCGGGCGTCCACGACGGGCTTGCCGGTCCTCAGCACCTGCCGCATGGTCTGCTCGATCTCGGCGGTGTTGATGCCGGGCAGGACCGCCGATATCCGGCGGCCGAGGTGGGCGGCGACCGGGACGCCGTTCATCCGGGCGAGCGCCTCGTTGATCCGGACGAAGCGCAGGTCGGTGTCGTAGACGGCCATGCCGATCGGGGAGCGGCCGAAGATGCCGTCCAGCACCGCGAGGTCGGCTTCGACGGCGTGCAGGGCGCGGGTGTCGGAGGCCGTGGCGAGCAGCAGCAGGGTGCCCGCCGGGCCGGCTATCGGGTAGGCGCGGAACTCCAGGTCGACCTTGTGGCCGTCGCGGTGGCGGACCGGGAAGACGCCGGACCAGCCGGAGCCGCCCATGATCCGTTCGAACAGCGCGAGCACCTCGGCGCGGTCGCCGCCGTCGGTGAGCAGCTGGGCGGCGTAGCTGCCGACGGCTTCCTCGGTGGTGTAGCCGAGCAGGGCCTCGGCGTCCTCGCTCCAGTGCAGGATCAGGCCGTCGCCCTGGAGCAGCGCCGTGGCGAGCGGGACGACCCGGTGGCCCTCGGTGCGTGTGTCGTCGGTGTCCGGCCCGCCGCCGCGGGCGCCTTCGGGACGTGCCCCCTCGGGACGTGCCGCGTCGCCGCCCGGTGCCGGGTCGGCGGCGGTCGCGTCCCACTCGTGTCCGTGCATGATCAGGCAGCACCCCGGTTCGGCTCGTGCCCGGCCGGGTGGGCCTCGCGGTCCGTGCCGGCCGGGGTTCTTCTCCAGACTGCACGGACATCGGTCGCCCGGCGACCCCTTGGTCAGGGGTTGTCCGGCCGCTCGGGGTGTCCGGGCGTCATGGGCGTACCGGGCGCAGCGTACTCTCCAGAACGCCCGCCCACTGCCGGATCACTCCGGATCGTCGGAGGCTGTCGTCGGTGAGCAGGTTGGCCAGGCCGAGGCCGCGGGCGAGGTCCAGCGTGGCCTGCACGGATTCGCGCACGCCGGGGCGGCTCTCGTCGGCGTCCAGGAACTCCACCGCGGCCCGGTGGGCCTCCCGGCCGACGTGGCCCTCCAGCGCGATGATCCGCTCGCGCAGTGCCTGCTCGGTGGCGGCGGCGGTCCACAGGTGCAGGGCGGCGCGGAAGAGGGGGCCGGTGTAGAGGCGGACGATCATGTCGACCACGGCGCGGGTGCGGTCGGGGCCGGCGGTCGGCAGCTCGTCCGCGTGGGCGCGGACGGCTGCCAGCCGCTCGGCGGTGACGTGCTCGACGGCCGCGGTGAAGAGGTCCTCGCGGGTCGGGAAGTGGTGCTGGGCCGCGCCGCGGGAGACGCCGGCCCGCTCGGCGACGACGGTGACGGTGGAGCCGTGCCAGCCGAGTTCGGCCAGGCAGTCCACGGCCGCCGCGAGCAGCCGGGCCCTGGTCGCGCGGCTGCGGTCCTGCTGGGGGGTGCGGGCGGCGGTGTGGCTGGTCATGGCGGTGGGCGGCTCCTGTTCCGGTGGGGGCGCGGCGGGTCGATCCTCACAGACGGGCGGCGGCCTCCGGCGGCCGGGGGCCCGGCCCGGCACGACCCGGCACGGCCCGGCCCGACCGGGAGACGTCCTACCGGACGGCGGCCCGTTCGGCCTCGCGGGCGCGCAGCTCGCGGCGGAGGATCTTGCCGGCCGCGGACTTGGGGACGGCGTCCACGAACTCCACCGCGCGCACCTTCTTGTACGGGGCGACCAGCGCCGCGACGTACCCGATGACCTCCTCGGCGGTCAGCCCGCTGTCCTCGGCGCGGACCACGAAGGCCTTGGGGCACTCGTTGCCCTCGGCGTCCCGGACGCCGATCACGGCGGCGTCGGCGATCTGCGGATGGCCGAGCAGCACGGCCTCCAGTTCGGCGGGGGCGACCTGGTACCCCTTGTACTTGATCAGTTCCTTGACCCGGTCGACGATGTGCAGGTACCCGCGGTCGTCCACGTAGCCGACGTCACCGGTGTGCAGCCAGCCCTCGGCGTCGATCACGGCGGCGGTCTCGCCGGGGCGGCCGAGGTAGCCCTTCATCACCTGGGGGCCGCGGATCAGCAGTTCACCGCGCTCGCCGGCGCCGAGGTCGCCGTCGGTGCCGTCCAGGGCGACGATCCGCAGCTCGGTGGAGGGGACCATCCGGCCGACGCTGCCGAGCGAGGGTTCGCTCTCCCGGGGCGAGACCACATGGGTGACCGGGGAGAGCTCGGTCATGCCGTAGCCCTGGAGCAGGTGCGGCAGGCCGAGGCGGCGGGCGCAGGCGGTGGCGAGCTCGCGGTCCAGCGGGGCGGCGGCGCACAGCAGGTACTCGACGGAGGAGAGGTCGAAGCGGTCCACGACCGGGTGCTTGGCCAGCGCGAGGGCGATCGGCGGGGCCACCACCAGGGCCTGCACCCGGTGCTCCTCGATGGCGCGGCAGAACTGCTCCAGGTCGAAGCGGGGCAGCACGACCACGGTGGCGCCGCAGCGCAGCGGCTGGTTGAGCAGCGCCGCGAGGCCGTAGATGTGGAAGAACGGCAGCACGGCGAGCACCCGCTCACCCACGGCGGGGCGGTAGAGGGCGTCGCACTGGGCGAGGTTGGTGGCGATCGAGCGGTGGGTGAGCATGACGCCCTTGGGCAGGCCGGTGGTGCCGCTGGAGTACGGCAGCACGGCGACGTCCTCGCCCGGGTCGAAGGCGATCTCCGGGGCGGGGCCGGGCACGGCCAGCAGGTCGGCGAGCGAGCGGTGGCCGTCGGCGCCGTCCAGGACGACGATCTCGGTCAGCGGGTGGTCCTGCTCGGCCAGCAGGTCGGCGGCCGCGCGGGCGGTCGGCAGGAAGGGGGAGACGGTGACCAGCCGGCGGGCGCCGCTGTCGCGCAGCTGGCCGGCGAGTTCGGTGGGCGTGGCGAGCGAGGAGACGGTGGTCACCGTGGCGCCGGCCCGGGTGGCGCCGTAGTAGGCCATCGGGTAGGCGGTCGAGTTGGGGCTGAACAGGGCGACCACGTCGCCCCGGCGCACGCCCGACCCGGCCAGGGCGGCGGCGACCCGTTCGACCGCGTCGGCGAGCTGCGCGTAGCTGACCCGCTCCCCGGTGAGGCCGTCGATCAGGGCGGGCCGGTCCCCGTACCGGGCCGCGGCGCCGAGGACCGCGTCATGGATCGGCAGGTCGACCACGGGGACGTCCGGGAAGTCGCTACGGAACACCAAGGTAAGCCTCCAGTAAGGAAGTTGACGCGGCAACAAAACCTGCGCGGGCGCGTTCAGGAGCATACGGACAGTGCGGGGTGAGGCTGGGCCATTGTGGGGAACCGGGGGCGGGACTCGCGTGGCGCGGTTGCTCCGGGGGGCGCCTGACCGGACGGTGTTGCACCACGGCCGCCCGCCCCCGGGAGCGGCCCCGGACCATGGAGCACCCCACCGTGCGCACCACCTCCCCTCCCCTTCCCCCGGTCCGCCGGCTGCTCGCCGCGGCGGGCGCCGCGCTCGCACTCACCCTCGGCGCGGCCCCGGCCGCACTGGCCGCGCCGGGCGACAACGGCGACGTCAAGATCCACAACGACACCACTCCGGTGGCCGACACCCGCGACGAGCCCAAGGTCTGCCGGTTCTACCTGGACGCCTTCAACTTCGACACCGTCCAGCTGGTGAACTGGACCATCTCGCAGCAGCCGCCGACCGGCAACGCGCTGGTCCTGGCCGGGTCGATCGTGCTGACCAACGGCACCGGCAGCACCCAGACCTACAGCCTGCCGGACGGGCACTACAAGCTCGAATGGACGTTCGTCGGCGAGAACGGCAACGCGAAGCAGAAGGTCTTCGACGTCTCCTGCGCCACCTCCTCGCCCTCACCGTCCCCGTCCTCCTCCCCGTCCTCGTCACCCTCCTCCTCGCCGTCCTCGTCCCCGAGCGCCTCGCCCTCGTCCTCCCCCGGCCACTCCCCCACCCACACCCCGACCGGCGGCCCGCACGGCGGTGTGGGCACCGGTGGCGGCGGCACCTCCGGGGCGAACGCCGCCGAGGTGGTCGGCGGCGTCGCCCTGGTCGTCGGTGCCGGCGGACTGGCCGTCCGCGCCATGCGCCGCCGTCCCGGACCCAATGCCGAATCCTGACCGTCCCGCCCGCGCGCCCCGCGGCGGCCCCGGCCCCGCCCTCTGGCGGGCCGGGGTCGCCGCGCTGGTGCTCGCGGCGTGCGGCACCTGGCTGGTCCACGACGGCGCCGCCGGCCGGCACGGGCCGCCGCTGCCGCCCGTCCCCTCCACGCCGGCCGGCTCACCGGCCGCCGGGTCGGCACCCGCCACCCCGCCCCCACCGCCCCCGGTGCCCGCCGCGCCGCCGCTGCCGGCCTCGGTGCCGACCCGGATCCGGATCCCCGCGATCAGGGTCGACGCCCCGGTGACCGGCCTCGGCCTCACCGCCGCGCAGCAGTTGGCCACCCCGCCGATGGAGCAGCGCAACCTGACGGGCTGGTACCGGGACGGCACCGCGCCCGGCGCCGGCGGGACGGCGATCGTCGTCGGGCACGCGGACAACCGCAGCGGGCCGGCGGTCTTCTACCGGCTCGGCCTGCTGCGCCCGGGCGACACCGTCGAGGTGGTCCGCAAGGACCGGCACACCGCCGTGTTCACCGTCGACGCCGTCCGGGTGTTCCCGAAGCAGGACTTCCCCGACGCGCTGGTGTACGGCGGCAGTGCCGACCGCGCGGAGCTGCGGCTCATCACCTGCGGCGGGAAGTTCGACCGGAAGACCGGGTACGAGTCCAACACCGTGGTGTTCGCCCACCTCTCGGCGAGCCGCTGAACCGCCGGGCCGCTGCGTCGCGGCGCCTCGGCACGTCCGGGCCGCCACGGGCCGCTGCGCCGCCGGGCCTTGGCAGGACCGGTCTGCCGGTCTGCCGGGCCGCCGTCGGGACGGCGCGGCGGTTCAGTACGACTTCGGCAGGCCCAGGGTGTGCTGGGCGACGTAGTTGAGCACCATCTCGCGGCTGACCGGGGCGACCCGGCCGACCCGGGTGGCGGCCAGCAGCGCGCCCAGCCCGTACTCCTGGGTGAGGCCGTTGCCACCCAGGGTCTGCACGGCCTGGTCCACGGTCCGGGCGGCGGCCTCGCCGGCCGCGTACTTGGCCATGTTGGCGGCCTCCCCGGCGGCGACGTCCTCGCCCGCGTCGTAGAGCAGACCGGCCTTCTGGGTCATCAGCCGGGCCAGCTCGATCTCCACCGCGCACTGCGCGAGCGGGTGGGCCAGACCCTGGTGGGCGCCGATCGGGGTGGACCAGACGGTGCGGGTCTTCGCGTACTCGACGGCCTTGCCGAGGGCCTGGCGGGCCAGGCCGAGCGAGAAGGCGGCGGTGAGGATGCGCTCCGGGTTGAGCCCCGCGAACAGCTGCAGCAAGCCCGCGTCCTCGTCGCCGACCAGGGCGTCCGCGGGCAGCCGGACGTCGTCCAGGAAGACCTGGAACTGCTTCTCGGGGGCGACGAGTTCCATCGGGATCGCCCGGTACTCGAAGCCGGGGGTCTCGCGCGGGACGACGAACAGGCAGGGCTTGAGCCTGCCGGTGCGTGCGTCCTCCGTGCGCGCCACGAACAGCACGTCGTCCGAGTGGTCGATGCCGGAGACGAACACCTTGCGGCCGGTGAGCAGCCAGTCCTCGCCGTCGCGGCGGGCGACGGTGGAGATCCGGTGCGAGTTGGAGCCGGCGTCCGGCTCGGTGATGCCGAAGGCCATCCTGCGGCTGCCGTCGGCGAGCCCGGGCAGCCAGCGCCGCTTCTGCTCGGCGGTGCCGTAGCGGGCGATCACCGTGCCGCAGATCGCCGGGGAGACGATCAGCAGCAGCAACGGGCAGCCGGCCGCGCCGAGTTCCTCCAGGACGATGGCGAGGTCGGATATGCCGCCGCCTCCTCCGCCGTACTCGGCGGGCAGGTTGACGCCGAGGTAGCCGGCCTTGCCGGCCTCCGCCCACAGTTCCTCGGCGGGCTCGCCGGCCCGGGCCTTGGCGAGGTAGTAGCCGGAGCCGTAGCGGCGGCCCAGGTCGCCGACGGCCCGGCGTAGGTCACGGCGTTCGGGGGTTTCGAGGAGCTGACTGCCGATGGCGGACATGCGGGTCCTTCCTGGGGCGTGTCTGACGGTTCGCCGCACCCGGCGGAATCGTCAGACCCGCTCCTGGGCCTCGTGGGGGGACGTGACGACGGCGAGCAGGGTGCCGAGTTCGACCTGCTGGCCCGGGGTGACGCGGAGTTCGACGAGTACGCCGTCGGCGGGGGCGGTGACGCGGTGCTCCATCTTCATCGCCTCCAGTACCAGCAGCGGCAGGCCGGCGGTGACGGTGTCCCCGACGGCGGCGGTGGTACGCAGGACGGTGCCGGGCATCGGGGCGAGCAGCGCACCGGGGTCGGTGCGCGCCGTCGGGTCGGGGAAGCGCGGGAGGGCGGTGAGCGCGGTGCCGCCGGCCGGGGTGTCGACGTACACCCGGTCGCCGTGGCGGGTGACCAGGTAGGCGCGTCGCAGCCCGTCCTCGCGCAGCACCACCCGGTCGGGTGCGGCCTCGACCAGCTCGACGCCCGGATGGTCCTCGGTCCGCAGGCCGTCCCGGGTGAGGCGGTAGCGGACCTCGAACTGGGCGCCGCCGTCGGCCCGGTAGCGCTTCAGCTGCGGCTGGGAGGGCAGGTTGCGCCAGCCCGAGGGGAGCGCGGTGCGCCGGGCGGCGGCGTCGGCGAGGGCGGCGGCCAGGGCGGCCCGGGCGGCGCCCTTGTCGTCCGGTGCGGTGAGGTCTGCCGCGTGCTCGGCCAGGAAGCCGGTGTGCAGCCGCCCGGCCAGGAAGGCCGGGTGGCGCAGCGCGCGGACGAGCAACTCCCGGTTGGTGGTGGGTCCGTGGAGCCGGGCTCGGGCGACGGCGTCGGCGAGCCGGCGGGCGGCGGCGGTGCGGGTCGGGGCCCAGGCGGTCACCTTGGCGAGCATGGCGTCGTAGTGCGGGGTGATGGTGCTGCCGTTCTCGACTCCGGAGTCGAGACGGAGAGGACCGGTGAACTCCTCGTGCGGGACGGTGATTTCGAAGTGGTGCAGGATGCCGGTGGCGGGGCGGTGGTCGTGCGCCGGGTCCTCGGCGTACAGGCGGGCCTCGATCGCGCAGCCGTCCGTGGGCGGGGGTGTGGCGGCGAGCTTCTCGCCCTCGGCGACGGCGAGTTGGAGTGCGACGAGGTCGAGTCCGGTGACGGCTTCGGTGACCGGGTGTTCGACCTGGAGGCGGGTGTTCATCTCCAGGAAGTGGAAGCGGCCGTCCTCGGAGAGGAGGAACTCGGCGGTGCCCGCGCCGACGTAGCCGATCGCGCGGGCGGCGGCGACGGCCGCCTCGTGCAGCGCGGTGCGTACGCCGTCGGGGATCCCGGGCGCGGGGGCTTCCTCGATCACCTTCTGGTGGCGGCGTTGCAGCGAACAGTCGCGGTCGCCGACCGCCCAGACCGTGCCGTGCGCGTCGGCCATCAGCTGGACCTCGACGTGGCGTCCGGCGGGCAGGTAGCGCTCGCAGAACACCTCGTCGGAGCCGAAGGCCTTGGCCGCCTCGGCCTTCGCGGCTTCGATCTCGCCCGGCAGCTCCGCCAGCGAGCGCACGACGCGCATGCCGCGTCCGCCGCCGCCGGCCGCCGCCTTGACCAGGAGCGGCAGGTCCGCCTCGGTGGGCTCGGTCAGGGCGTCGAGGACGGGCACGCCCGCCTGCGCCATCAGCCGCTTGGCGGCCGTCTTGGAGCCCATCGCGGCGATCGCGGCGGGCGGCGGGCCGATCCAGATCAGGCCGGCGTCGAGCACGGCCTGCGCGAACTCCGCGTTCTCGGAGAGGAATCCGTACCCCGGGTGGACGGCGTCGGCGCCCGCGTCGAGGGCGGCCCGGACGATCAGGTCGCCGCGCAGGTAGGTGTCGGCGGGCGCGGCGCCGGGCAGCCGGACGGCGGCGTCGGCCTCGCGGACGTGCGGGGCGTCGGCGTCCGGGTCGGAGTGGACGGCGGTGGTCGCGATGCCGAGGGCCCGGCAGGTGCGGAACACCCGGCGGGCGATCTCGCCGCGGTTGGCGACCAGCAGGTTGGTGAGCATGGTCAGGTCCCCTCACTACATCCGGAAGACGCCGTAGCCGCGCGCGCCCTCGACCGGCGCGTTGTGGATCGCGGACAGGCACAGGCCGAGCACGGTGCGGGTGTCGCGCGGGTCGATCACGCCGTCGTCGTAGAGGCGGCCGGAGAGGAACACCGGCAGCGACTCGGCCTCGATCTGCTGCTCGACCATCGCCCGGATCGCCGCGTCCGCGTCCTCGTCGTACGGCCGGCCCTTCGCGGCCGCCGACTGCCGGGCGACGATCGACAGCACCCCGGCGAGCTGCTGCGGTCCCATCACCGCGGACTTGGCGCTCGGCCAGGAGAACAGGAAGCGCGGCTCGTACGCCCGGCCGCACATGCCGTAGTGGCCGGCCCCGTAGGAGGCGCCCATCAGGACGGACAGGTGCGGGACGGTGGAGTTGGCGACCGCGTTGATCATCATCGCGCCGTGCTTGATGATGCCGCCCTGCTCGAAGTCCTTGCCGACCATGTAGCCGGTGGTGTTGTGCAGGAACAGCAGCGGGGTGTTCCGCTGGTTCGCCAACTGGATGAACTGCGCGGCCTTCTGGGACTCCTGGCTGAACAGCACGCCCTGCGCGTTGGCCAGGATGCCGATCGGGTAGCCGTGCAGGCGGGCCCAGCCGGTGCAGAGGCTGGCGCCGTAGAGCGGCTTGAACTCGTCGAAGTCGGAGCCGTCGACCAGCCGGGCGATCACCTCGCGCGGGTCGAAGGGCACCTTGAGGTCGCCGGGGACGATGCCCAGCAGCTCCTCCTCGTCGTGCACGGGCGGCTCGGCGAGCAGGTCCGGCGCCGGGCCGGGCTTGCGGTGGTCCAGCCGGGCGACGATCCGCCGGGCCAGCCGCAGCGCGTCCGCCTCGTCCACCGCGAAGTGGTCGGCCAGACCGGAGGTGCGGGCGTGCATCGCGGCGCCGCCGAGCGACTCGTCGTCGGCCTCCTCGCCGGTCGCCATCTTGACCAGCGGAGGCCCGCCGAGGAACACCTTGGCGCGCTCCTTGACCAGCACGGTGTGGTCGGACATGCCGGGCACGTACGCGCCGCCGGCCGTCGAGTTGCCGAACACCACGGCCACGGTGGGGATCCCGGCGGCGGACAGCCTGGTCAGGTCGCGGAAGAGGGCGCCGCCGGGAATGAAGATCTCCTTCTGGCTGGGCAGGTCCGCGCCGCCGGACTCGACCAGGTTCACCAGCGGGAGGCGGTTGTGCAGCGCGATCTCGTTGGCGCGCAGGGCCTTGCGCAGGGTCCAGGGGTTGCTGGCGCCGCCGCGCACGGTGGGGTCGTTGGCGGTGATCACGCATTCGACGCCCTCGACCACCCCGATGCCGGTGACCAACGCGGCGCCGACCGGGTGGTCGCTGCCCCAGGCGGCCAGCGGGGACAGCTCCAGGAACGGCGAGTCCGGGTCGACCAGCAGCTCGATCCGCTCGCGGGCCAGCAGCTTGCCGCGCTCACGGTGGCGCTCCACGTACCGGGGGCCGCCGCCGGCCAGCGCCTTGGCGTGCTCGGCGTCCAGCTCGGCGAGCTTGTCGAGCATCGCGGCGCGGTGCTCGGCGTACTCCGGCCCGGCCGGGTCGACGCGGGTGGGCAGGACGGTCACAGCGGCGTCTCCGGGGTGTCGAGGAGGGCGGTCGGGATGTCCAGGTGGCGCGAGCGCAGCCACTCGCCGAGGGCCTTGGCCTGCGGGTCGAAGCGGTGCCGGGCGGCGACGCCCTCGCCGAGCAGGCCGCTGACGGTGAAGTTCACCGCGCGCAGGTTCGGGAGCAGCCGGCGCGTCACGTCCAACTCCGCCAGCTCGGGCAGGAGTTCGCGCAGCCGATGCGCGGTGAGGGTGTGCGCGAGCCAGCGCCAGCCCTCCTCGGTACGGGCCCAGACCCCGAGGTTGGCGTCGCCGCCCTTGTCACCGCTGCGGGCGCCGGCCACCAGGCCGAGCGGGGCGCGGCGGGTGGGGCCGGGCGGCAGCGGCTCGGGCAGCGGCGGCTCGCTGCCGGCGCCTCGGGTGCTGCGCGGTTCGGCGCCGGCGGGGCGGGTGCTGCGCGGTTCGGCGCCGGCGGGGCGGGTGCTGCGCGGTTCGGCGCCGGCGGGGCGGGTGCTGCGCGGTTCGGCGCCGGCGGGGCGACCGTCGGCCGCGCCGTCGCTGACCGGCGCGGGCGGCACGGCGATCCGGCGGCCGTCCGGCAGCACGGCGGTGTGTTCGACGGCCTTGGCGTCCACGTACGCGGCGGTGAACACCCCGTACGGCGCACCCGGCCCGGGCGGGGCGGTGAGGTGGAAGCCGGGGTAGCCGGCCAGGCCCAGCTCCACCGCCGCCTTGCCGAGTTCGCGGCCGACCTTGGCCGGGTCGGCGTCCCGGGCGGTCAGCCGGAGCAGCGCGGAGGCGGTCTCCTCGGTCGGGGCGTCCGGGTGGTCGGTGCGGGCCAGCGTCCAGCGCAGCTCGGCCGGGCGGGAGGCGGCCGGCAGGGCCTCGGCGAACTGCCGTCGCACCAGGTCCGCCTTGGCCTCGATGTCCAGACCCGTGAGGACGAAGACCACCTCGTTGTGGTGGCCGCCGAGCGCGTTGAGCCCCACTTTCAGCGTGGACGGCGGGGCCTCGCCCCGGACGCCGTCGATCCGGACCCGGTCCGGGCCCTCCTCGGTGAGCCGGACGGTGTCCAGCCGCGCCGTGACGTCCGGGCCGAGGTAGTGCGATCCGCTCGTCTCGTACAGGAGTTGGGCGGTGACGGTGCCGGGGGTGACGGCGCCGCCGGTGCCCGGGTGCTTGGTGATCACGCTGGAGCCGTCCGCGTGCAGTTCGGCGAGCGGGAAGCCGGGGCGGGTCACGTCGTGCTCGCGGAAGAACGCGTAGTTGCCGCCGGTCGCCTGGGCGCCGCACTCCAGGACGTGCCCGGCGACGACCGCCCCGGCCAGGGCGTCGAAGTCCGTCGGCGCCCACCCGAAGTGGGCGATCCCGGGCCCGACGACCAGCGCCGCGTCCGTCACCCGGCCGGTCACCACCACCTCGGCGCCCTCGCGCAGACAGGACGCGATGCCGAACGCGCCGAGGTAGGCGTTGGCCGCCAACAACCCCGGCGGCAGGCCGAGTTCCTCCCGCCGCGGCAGCAGGTCGTCACCCTCGACGTGCGCGACCTGCACCGCCACCCCCAGCCGCCGGGCCAGCTCGCGCAGCTCCTCCGCCAGCCGGGCCGGGTTGAGGCCGCCCGCGTTCACCACGATCGACACCCCGCGGTCGCGGGCCAGGCCGAGGCACTCCTCCATCTGCCGCAGGAAGGTCCGGGCGTACCCGCGCGACGGGTCCTTCAGCCGGTCCCGCGCCAGGATGAGCATGGTCAGCTCGGCCAGGTAGTCCCCGGTCAGCACGTCCAACGGCCCGCCGGAGAGCATCTCCCGCACCGCGGCGAAACGGTCCCCGTAGAACCCCGAGGCGTTGCCGACCCGCAGTACCGCGCGCTCGCGCACCAATGCGCCTCCCCTGCCGGTGAGTTGGCGGCACCCCGAAACGAACGCCGCCGGGCAGCAGCGTGGCACCGGGCCGAGAAAAAAGCAATCATGCCTGCTTGTTTTTCTCCGAACGGAGAGGCGTCGGCCGCCGCCCCGCCCGGCCGCCGCCGTCCGGGCCACCCACGGCACCGCTGCCGGACCGCAGCGCCGCCGCGGCGGCGCTGCGGACGCTCCGCGACCGGCCGGATTCGAGCCCGGTGCGCCCGACCGGACCGATCAGGATCGGAGAAGCGTCCCGGGCGGGCCCGCGCCTAGCGTTGCGGTCATGAGCGACATCACCATTCACTGGACCTTCCTCCCGCACACCGACCCCGAGGCCTCCCTCGCCTTCTACCGCGACCTGCTCGGCTTCGAGGTCCGCAACGACGTGGGCGGCGGCGCGATGCGCTGGCTCACCCTCGGCGCCCCCGGCCAGTCCGACGTCTCGGTCGTGCTGGAGCCGCCGGCCGCCGCCCCGGGCGTCACCGAAGAGGAGCGCGACACGATCACCGAGATGATGGCCAAGGGCACCTACGCCCGGCTCGTCCTGGCCACCGCCGACCTGGACGGCGTCTTCGACCGGCTGAAGTCGGGCGGCGCCGAGCTGGTGCAGGAGCCGACCGAATCGCCCTGGGGCGTGCGCGACTGCGCCTTCCGCGACCCGGCGGGCAACCTGATCCGCTTCAACGAGGTGCGCTGATCCGGCAGGGTGCGCCGATCGCACCCCCGGGCCCGCCCCGTGCCGTACCGTGACGGCGGGCGGGCCCCTCCGGCCGGCCGCCGACCGGCCCGACGGCCCCGCCCGAGGCCCCGCCCGACGGCCGGCCCCCGCCGGCCCGAAGGCCCCGCCCGAAGACCTGCCTGAAGACCCCGCCCCAGATCCAGGGAACGAGAGAGAGCCATGCCCAAGAGGACGGACGCGCACCCCGCGCCGCACACCGCCGACAGCCACGACCTGATCCGCGTGCACGGCGCGCGCGAGAACAACCTCAAGGACGTGAGCGTCGACATCCCCAAGCGCCGCCTGACGGTGTTCACCGGCGTGTCCGGCTCGGGCAAGAGCTCCCTGGTCTTCGACACCATCGCCGCCGAGTCCCAGCGGCTCATCAACGAGACCTACAGCGCCTTCGTCCAGGGCTTCATGCCCACCCTGGCCCGCCCCGAGGTGGACGTCCTGGAGGGCCTGACCACCGCGATCATCGTCGACCAGCAGCGGATGGGCGCCGACCCGCGCTCCACCGTCGGCACCGCCACCGACGCCAACGCGATGCTGCGCATCCTCTTCAGCCGC
Source organism: Kitasatospora sp. NPDC053308 (assembly GCF_055585785.1). Classification (NCBI taxonomy): domain Bacteria; kingdom Bacillati; phylum Actinomycetota; class Actinomycetes; order Kitasatosporales; family Streptomycetaceae; genus Kitasatospora; species Kitasatospora sp. NPDC053308. The sequence goes on from NZ_JBVJJY010000011.1 coordinate 168,901, forward strand.
CTCGGCACGCCGCACCTCGGCTCCCCCAAGGCCTACTCCTTCAACGTCCCCTCGGTCAGCGGCGCGGGCTCGGTCTCGTACGAGCGCGGCGGCAGGACCGTCAAGGAGAAGCGCAGCTTCAGCATCACCGGCGGTATGTGCCCGCGCTGCGAGGGCCGGGGCAGCGTCTCCGACATCGACCTCACCCAGCTGTACGACGACAGCAAGTCGATCGCCGAGGGCGCGATCACCATCCCCGGCTGGAAGACCGACAGTTGGTGGACCGTCGGCGTCTACGCCAACTCGGGCTTCCTCGACCCGGACAAGCCGATCCGCGAGTACAGCCGCAAGGAGCTGCAGGACTTCCTCCACCGGGAGCCCACCAAGGTCAAGGTCAACGGCGTCAACCTCACCTACGAGGGCCTGATCCCCAAGCTCCAGAAGTCCATGCTCGCCAAGGACAAGGACGCGCTGCAGCCGCACATCCGCGCCTTCGTGGAGCGGGCCGTCACCTTCACCGCCTGCCCCGAGTGCGACGGCACCCGGCTCAGCGAGGCCGCCCGCTCCTCCAAGATCGCCGGGATCAGCATCGCCGACGCCTGCGCGATGCAGATCAGCGACCTCGCCGACTGGGTCCGCGGGCTCGACGAACCCTCGGTGGCTCCACTGCTCGCCGGCCTGGGCGCGACCCTGGACTCCTTCGTGGAGATCGGCCTCGGCTACCTCTCGCTCGACCGCCCCTCCGGCACCCTCTCCGGCGGCGAGGCGCAGCGGGTCAAGATGATCCGCCACCTCGGCTCCTCGCTCACCGACACCACGTACGTCTTCGACGAGCCCACCACCGGCCTGCACCCGCACGACATCGACCGGATGAACACGCTGCTGCTGCGCCTGCGGGACAAGGGCAACACCGTGCTGGTGGTCGAGCACAAGCCGCAGACCATCGCGATCGCCGACCACGTCGTGGACCTCGGCCCGGGCGCCGGTACGGCGGGCGGCACGGTCTGCTACGAGGGCGGCGTCGACGGGCTGCGCCGCAGCGGGACCGTCACCGGGCGCCACCTGGCCGACCGGACGCCGCTGCGGGAGGACGTGCGCAAGCCCACCGGGACGCTGGAGATCCGCGGCGCGAACACCCACAACCTGCGCGACGTGGACGTGGACGTCCCGCTCGGGGTGCTCACGGTGGTCACCGGGGTCGCGGGTTCGGGCAAGAGCTCGCTGATCCACGGCTCGCTGCGCGGACGGCCGGGGGCCTCGGGCGAGGCCGTGGTCTCCGTCGACCAGGGCGCCATCAAGGGCTCGCGGCGCAGCAACCCGGCCACCTACACCGGGCTGCTGGAGCCGATCCGCAAGGCCTTCGCCAAGGCCAACGGCGTGAAGCCGGCCCTGTTCAGCGCCAACTCCGAGGGCGCCTGCCCGACGTGCAACGGCGCCGGGGTGGTCTACACCGACCTGGCGATGATGGCCGGGGTCGCCACCACCTGCGAGGACTGCGAGGGCAAGCGCTTCCAGCCGGCGGTGCTGGAGTACCGGCTGGGCGGCCGGGACATCGCCGAGGTGCTGGCGATGTCCGCCACCGAGGCGGAGGCGTTCTTCCGGACCGGCGAGGCGAAGCTGCCGGCCGCGCACCGGATCCTGGAGCGGCTGGTGGACGTCGGGCTCGGGTACGTCAGCCTCGGCCAGCCGCTCACCACCCTCTCCGGCGGCGAGCGGCAGCGGCTCAAGCTGGCCACGCACATGGCGGACAAGGGCGGCGTCTACGTCCTGGACGAGCCGACCACCGGCCTGCACCTGGCCGACGTCGAGCAGCTGCTCGGACTGCTGGACCGGCTGGTCGACTCGGGCACGTCGGTGATCGTCATCGAGCACCACCCGGCGGTCATGGCGCACGCCGACTGGATCATCGACCTCGGCCCGGGCGCCGGCCACGACGGCGGCCGGGTGGTCTTCGAGGGCACCCCGGCCGAGCTGGTCGCCGCCCGTTCCACCGCGACCGGCGAGGCGCTGGCGGAGTACGTCGGCTGAGCAGCGGGCGCCGCAGGGGTGTCAGACGAGCGGGAGGGCCATCTCCAGGATCCGCGCCGAGGAGTCCAGCACGTACGGTGTGGCCCCCCCGGTGTACGCGAACCCGCGCCGGACGTAGAAGGCGGCGGCGCGGGGGTTGGCCTCGTGCACCCCGAGCAGCATCCGCTCGGCACCCTGGTCGCGGGCCCAGGCGAGGACGGCGTCCAGCAGGGCGTCGGCGACGCCGCGCTCGCGGCCGCGGTGCGCCGGGTCCACCCAGACGCCGATCAGGTCGACGGTGCGGGGGTGCTGCCGGTTCGGGACGGACAGCATGGTGCCGACCCATTCCCCCTCGGCGTCGACGGCCACCAGGCCGACCTTGTCGGGTTCGTTGACCCAGTTCGTCCGCGCCCGCCAGTTGCCCTCGCCCTGGTGGCTCGCGTACTCGTGGGTCTCGCCGAACGCCAGCGGCGTGTCGAGGAGTTGGGCCAGGCGCACCTTCCGCAGGCGCTGCCAGTCCTCGCGGCCGATCCGCTCGATCCGGTACTGCACGGTCTCCACGGTCTCCCCCGTCACCCGGCGCCCCGTACGGCGCTGCCTCCGCCGCCGGTGATCACCGGCGGCGGAGGCAGGATAGCCGCAGTTCACGGCACGGCCGGCGCTCCGGCTCGCGCCCCGCCGATCACCGCGCGGCCGGCATGGCGGCTCGCGTCACGGCTTGATGCGGACCACCTGCGGGTCGTGGTCGCTCGCCTGCTGGGCGAACTCGGCGTTGATGTGCACCACGTCGTACTTGGCGTAGCCGACCTCGGGGCTGACCAGGATGTGGTCCAGCACCTGCGAGTTGCCCTGGTAGACGTAGGAGTACTGCTCGGTCTCCGGCAGCTCGTTCACCAGGTCGCGCAGCACGCCGTCCTTGGTGAGCGCGGCCAGCGCGGGCGAGAACTGGTAGTCGTTGAAGTCGCCGAGGGAGACGACCTTGGCCTCCTTGTCGGCGGCCAGCAGCTGCGCGACGAAGGCCTGCTCGACGGTGGCCTGCTTGACCCGCTGCACCTCGGAGCTGCGGGTCGGCTGCTGGAAGCGGCTGTCGATGCCCTGGTCGCCGCCCTTGCTGTTGAAGTGGTTGGCGATCACGAAGACCTTCTGGCCGCGGAAGGCGAACTGGCCGACCAGCGGCTTGCGGCTGGTGGTCCACGCCTCGTCGTTCGGCGCGATCCGGCCGGGCGAGGCGGTCAGCGCGGTGGCGGCGCCGGTGCCCGTCACGCCGACGGCGGTGGTGGCGTCACCGCCCGGGATGTCGGTGAAGGAGACCCGCTGCGGGTTGAACAGGAACACCTGGCGGATGTTGCCGCCGGGCTCGCCGCCGTCCTTGCCGTCCTGCGGGTCGATCGAACGCCAGTCGTACGCCGGGCCGCCGGCCGCCTTGATCGCGGCGATGAACTTGGCGACGGTCCGGCTCGCGTCCACCGTGCCGTCGTCCTTGGAACCGTTGTCGTCCTGGATCTCCTCCAGGGCGACGATGTCGGGCGAGCGCAGGTTGGTGACGACGCCCTGGGCCAGCGCGGCGAACTTGGAGTCCGGGTTGTTCGGGGCCAGGTTCTCCACGTTGTAGGTGGCGAGGGTGAGTTCGCGGTCGCTCGCCTGGGCGGTGACCTCGCGCTGCAGGTGGTTGTCCTTCAGCGTGCCCATCGGGCCGGCGACGAGGGTGTAGCCGCCGAAGGCGTTGTAGTCCAGCGGGCCGGTGGTGGTGCCGGTCAGCTCGTCGCCGACGTTGGCCACCGGGAACGCCTGCTGCGAGGTGGGCGCCTGCTGCTGGATCATCAGGCGGCCGACGTTGGGCTCGCGGTAGGACTCGTAGAGCACGCCGCCGCGCTTGCTGCGCTGGTCCTGGCGGTCGGCGGCGACCCAGAGCTCGTTGTACTTGTCGGTCGCCTGGATCACCCGGACGTCCTTGACCTGGACGAGCATGCCCTCCAGGGACTCGTAGAAGTCGAGGGCGTACTTCTCCGGGTCGAGCTTCACGCCGTCGATGCTGCCGTCCGCGCCGGCCGCCGGGCTGTACGTGCCGGGGATGTCGCGGGTGTCGACGACCACCGGGGCGGGCAGCGGGTTGCCGGAGGAGACGACCGTGACGCCCGGGGCGGAGATCTCGGTGAGGGACTGCGAGCCGCCGGAGTAGTTCGGGTAGTACTCGGTGACCTTGCCGCTCACCAGCACCGAGTCGCCGACCTTGACGGTCGGGTTGCCGCCGGTGAAGACGAAGACGCCCTCGCTGGTCGCCGGGTCCGCGTCCGGGTTCGGGTCCTGGATCCAGAAGCCCTTGGAACTGCCGTACGCGCGCACGCCGGTGACGATGCCGGGCACACCGGTGACGGGCTTGCCGGCCTGCGGGGATATCCGGGTGGTGCCCTGGATGTCGTGGATCCGCAGCGGGCCGGTCTCGGTCGGGGCGGGGGTCGCGGCACCGGCGGCGTCGGCCGCCGGCAGCGGCACGAGCACCAGCGAGGCGGCCAGCGAGGCCGGGATCAGGGCGGCGCGCAGCAGGCTTCTGTGCGGGCGGGAGGCGGGGGCGGTGGTCACCGGGGCAGGACTCCTAGCTCCGCCGTGCGGCACGGGTGGTGGCACGGCGGTCCGGGGCGGAGGCGCGCCCGAAGCGCGCGCTACTCGCGTAGAGGGGGCAGGGGACGGACACCCGCCCCCCGCGGCGCCCCTCAAGATACGCGCGTAGAAAAAGCCCCGACAAGACCTCGTCGGTGAACTGTCGGTTCCGCCCCGGTGACGTGACCGCCCGTCAGTCCAGCCCGCTCACAGGCCGCTCCCAGCCGACTCCCAGGAAGCCTCGATCCGCTCCACGACCAGCTCGCACAGCTCGTGGGTGCGCAGCGCGTCACGGGCGTCGAGCGTCCTTCCGGCGCGGACGGCGTCCAGGAACGCCAGCACGCACTGCTCGATGCCGCGCTGACGGGCCACCGGCACCCAGTCGCCGCGGCGCCGGACGGTCGGCTGGCCCCGGTGGTCGATCACCTCCGCCAGGTTGCGCACCTCCCGCTTGGAGTCGCCGCCGGACACCTCCAGCACCTCCTCCGTCGAGCCGGAGAGCCGGTTCATGATGCCCAGCGCGGTGAACCCCTCCCCGCCGAGGGTGAGCACCACGTGCTCGACCAGCCCGTTCCGGCTGCGGGAGCGGACGTCCACGTGCTCGATCTCGCCCGGCACGAGGAACCGGAGCAGGTCGACGACGTGGATGAAGTCGTCGTAGACCAGCGTGCGGGCGGCCTCGGGCAGGCCCTCGCGGTTCTTCTGCAGCACGATCAGGTCCCGCGGACGCTCCCTGGCCTGCACGTAGCCGGGCGCGTGCCGCCGGTTGAAGCCCACCATCAGCGAGCGGCCCGTCCGGTCGGCCAGGTCCACCAGGCGGCGGGAGCCGTCCAGCGTGTAGTCCAGCGGCTTGTCCACGTAGACGTCGACGCCCGCCGTCAACAGCCGCTCCACGATCGGCACGTGCTGATCGGTGGCCGCGTGCACGAACGCCGCCCGGATCCCGCTCCCGATCAACTCCCCGAGATCGGTGAACCGCTTCTCCGGCGCGACCCGGTACGCCTCACCGATCCGCTCCAGCTTCGCCCCGTCCCGGGTCATCAACCGCAGGTCCAGCCCCGGCAACGCCCCGACGACCGGCAGATACGCCTTCTGCGCGATGTCACCGAGCCCGATCACCCCGACCGGGAGCAGGCCGTCAGCAACAGAGGTCGAACCCATCCACATCTCCCTACACAGGCACCGTCGGCATCGCCCCCACCCTATGCACCTCGCGACGCGGGGCGCGGGACGGGGTTCCGGCCATGAGCGGCCGGCCACGTGACGACCGGGCACCGCGCGGACCGACGGACGGGGCCCGCCGGTCCGGCGATGGCGCGGCGGCGCTTCGGCGCGAGCTGCCGGCCGGTGCACCGGTCGCGGTCGCGCTGCTGGGCGAGAACTCGGAAGGCACCGGCCCGAGCGGTTCGAGTGGGCGCCCGGCACCCGCCATGCCGGCCCGTACCCGGCGACCCCGGGCCGAAGAGCATGAACGCGCCGATCCGGGGCACCCGGACGCGCAGAGCGGCCGGACCGTCCAGGAGCCCGGCCCGACCACCACAGGGAGCACCACCGTGACCCACCCCGCGCCGCCTGCCGGGGCCACCCCCCGTCCGCCCGACCCGCCCGACCCGTCCGACCCGCCGCTGGTACCGGATCCCCCGCCGCCGCCCGGCGTGCCCGAGCCGCCGCGGGAGCCTCAGCGCCCCGCTCCCGCCCCGCCCGGCCGTGCACCGGCGGCGCCGGAGCCAGTCGATCCCCGCGCACCGGAACCGCCGGACTGAGCCGGACCGGGCCTTCCCGCCGCTTCCCACCGAGTGGCACGCCGGAGCGGGCGGTCGCCGGAGGCGCCTCCGGCCGCCGCCCGCTCCGCCACGAGCGCTCATCCGGAGCGATCGCCGGCCGCCCCCGGGTGCGCTGCCCTCGCACGGCTGCGCACCACCAGCAGCACCAGCCCGAACGCCGCTGACCGGAGGGCCGCCCCGGTCCGCCTGCCGCGGCGGGGGCGTGCGCCGTGGCGCCGCAGTCGCCGTAGGACCCACCCGGCCGCCACACCTCCCCACGGCCCCAGCACCAGGCCGAACGGTTTGTTCATCAAGCTCGCAGGCTTCACGAGGCCTGCCTCCCTTCAGGGCGGGGCCGAGCAGGACCGCGGAGCTCGGGACGGAGCGGGGTCCTCGTCCCCGGTCGCGGTCCCGCCACCGTTCCCCCGGCCGCTGCTCGGCGCGGCCCCGCCTGCTTCGCGGTCACCGCTGAGGCGGCGCAGGAACGCGTGACACGGCCGGGCGCGGGCGGAATCCTCCTCCGTCACCGTACGGAGGAACGCGGCGATGTCCGACTGGCCGGCGTCGTCCGCGTCCTGGACGTACGGCCACTGGTCATGCCCGGCCTTCAGTGCGTGGTACGGGACGGAGATCAGGGCGAAGACCACGTCGCTGAACCGATTTCGCCGGTCGCCATCGTGCTGCCTCCCTTCTCGGCGTTCGCCGCGCTCGGGTGCCGGGCGCGTGCCCCACGACCGCAGGCGCAAACCGGCACCCCCCGACCCGCTCGCCGGGCCGCCGGGGCTGCCAGGGGCGCCCGCCGTCGCGACGAGGAGGCCGGAGGAGTCGGGCGCGCGCGGTGGCCGGTTCCGCCGACCGTCACCGACACCGATCGCTCATTCGGGGCCTTGCGCCGACCTGGTCCGCCGCCCAGCGGGCCCGCGTCCACGCCGACGATGAGGCGGGGGGGGAGAAGTCGACCGGGTGTCAGCCTGGCCGAGCTTCTGAACCGTTCGGGCGGTTTTCCTCCGAGGAGAGCGGGAAGGCGCCGGTCGGCCCTGCTATCGGCCGGTCCTTCATCGTCGTCCAGGACGGCCCCAGCGCGGTCCGTCGGGTCGGGAACCCCTTCGTCGAGGTGAGTCGCCGAGGGGTAGCGGGCCGGTGACCGCCGCACGGCGGCTCGAACGCCGAGGAGCGGCCCGTCACCACCGGAGGAGGGGATCCGCAGTGCTGCTGCTGTGCCTGGGAGTTTTCACGGCCTACGGGATCGGTGCGATCCTGACGGCGCGTTCCGTGTTCCGGCGTGGCAGGGAGGACTTCATTCGCGGCGCCGACGAAGCGGCGGTCCAGCCGACGGCAGACGCCTTCGAGCGGCAGGAACGGCAGCAGATGGAGGCGCTGGCCCTCTGCGCGGGCGCGCTGTGGGTCCTCGCCGTACCCGTCCTGGCCTTGCGGCGGCTGGTCGCGACGGTCGTCTTGGCCCGCCCGTCCGGTCCGGTGGCGCGGCGACCGCGGCAGGTCGCGGCGCGCATCGACGAACTGGAGCGGGCGCTGGAACTGGGCCCGTACGCGCCGAGCGGAACAGTCGGTCGGCCACCGTACCGGGCGGATCACCGCCCGTTCTCTCCTGGAGCGGATGGGACCACGGCAGGGCCGCGGTGCCGGAACACGCCCCTCCTGAGGCCCCTTCCGTACGGGGAGACCGGCTCTCAGGGCGCTCCGTCGCTCGGCGGCTCGGGGTCGGCCGCCCGGGTGCGGGCGCTTCCGGAGCCGGCGTCCCGGCGAGCAGGGGGCCTCACGCGAGTGTCCATCGGGCTGTGTGCTCCCGGCTGAGCCGGAGGACGTCGGCGGTGAGGCGGGGGTCGGTGCTCGCCCGGTGGGCGGGGGCGGGGCGGGTGTCCGGGCCGATGAGCAGGCCGGTCCGGCCGTCGAGCGACGGGTCGGTGGCGGCGAACACCGAGGAGCGGGCGGCCTCGGAGGCCGGGGCGGCCGTCGAGCGCTCGAAGCGCCGACGGACCAGCGGCCACAGCAGGCGCAGGGCCGGGGAGACGATCGTCGGCGAGGTCATGGTGCCGTTGGTCATGCTGGTGGCGGCGCCGCCCGGGTCGGCCGCGAACACGCTGACGGCGCTGCCGCGCAGGCGCTCGGCCAGGTCCCACGTGTAGGCGAGGTTGGCGAGTTTGGCCCGGCCGTACCAGTGGAAGCCGTAGTAGCCACCCGGCGGCTCGACGGCGCCGAAGGTGCGCTTGGCCACGACGACCGCGCCGGAGCTCACGTTCACGATCCGGCTCGGCCCGCCGGCCCGGAGCTGGTCCAGGAGGAGCTCCGTGAGCAGGTACGGCGAGAGGTGGTTGACGGCGAAGGAGGCCTCGATGCCGTCCACGGTCCGCTGCCGCCGCGCGAACATCGCGCCGACGTTGTTGACCAGGACGGTCAGCGGGCCCACGGCGGCCAGGTCGAGGGCGAGGGCCCGCACGGCGCCGAGCGAGGACAGGTCGGCCGCGATGAACCTCGGCCGGCTGCCGGTCGCCACGGCCGAGATCCGGTCCACGGCCCGCAGGCCGCGGGCCTCGTCGCGGCCGATCACGGTGACGGCGTAGCCGCGTTCCGCGAGGCCCAGCGCCGTCTCCAGTCCGATCCCGCCCGTCCCGGCGGTCACCACTGCCTGGCGTTCCATCAGCTTCGCCCCTTCTCCATCGCGGCAGATCAACCGGATAGGTATCCGGTTGGTGGACCACACGCTAGCACGAACGGATAGCTATCCGTTTAGCTGAGTGTCGTGCCGCCCCGGCCCTGTCCACGTGGGCCCGACCGCGCACACGCGTGCCGGCGACCGACGGGCGACGCCACCGCCGGGTGGTCGAGTCGAGACCGGAGGGCCGGCGCCCGGTCCTCCGGTGCAGCGGGAACAGCCGGAACAAGCCGTGCCGGGCAGGCATGTTGGCTGTCCGTGCGGTTCAGGGACGGCCGCACGACGCCCGGTGTCGTCCTCGCGACGGTGATCCGCGTCAGCGCGGAGGACGCAACCCCTCGACGAGGACGCCGAGGTAGACCTCGACCCGCGCGGGGCCGTGGTCGCCGCTGCGCAGGGCGTGCTCGATCCCGCAGAGCAGGCGGCGCACGTCGCCGGGGCCGAGGTCGGCGCGGACGGCACCCTGCAGACGAGCACGGTCGAGCAGGCTCGCGACGGCCTCGTCCAACTCGGCCTTCATGGCCGACGTCTGTGCCTCGGCGTCATTGGCGGACTCCAGCACGGCCCCCAGGCCGTCGTCCTGCAAGGCCCTGAGGAGCGTGAAGCGCAGCAGTCGGCGCAGCCCCTCGGAGGGGTCCTCCACGTCGGCGGCGGCGCGGGCCTCCTCGACCAGTTCCCGGAACCGCTCCACCAGCAGCGCCTCGCGCAACGCCTGCGGGTTGGGGAAATGCCGGTAGACGGTTCCCACCCCGACCCCGGCCAGCCGGGCGATGACGTTGAGCTGGAGCGTGTCGTCCCCTGCCGCGAGTTGCTCCCGGGCGACGCGCAACACCAGGGCCCGGTTCCGCGCGGCGTCCGCCCGCAGCACCGGTTGCCGTCCCTCGTTCGCCATCACCGTCCCAGCATACGCAGCCCCGCTGCGCGGCCGTTCGGCCGTGTGCCGCCCACCGTTGGGGCGGGGTCGTCCGCGCGCACGGCCGGTCGGCACCGGGGACGGGGCGACCGGCGGCCGGGGCACCGGGACCGCTCCGCTCGGATCGGGCAGAACTGTCGGCACCCGGACCGAAACCTTTCGCTGCCACCCCGCGCCGAGGCCGACGCCACCCGCGCCGACACCGTCGCCGCCGGGACCGGAACCGTCGTCTCGTTCGTCAACGGAACGAAGCACCGTCACCCGGCAGAGCCTGCGGTACCGACCGTCATCCACCGGTGCCCCCGCCCCTAGCGTGACCGTGGACAGGGGTCGACAGGCACGGCCCCGGCGGGCGGTCGACCCCCTCATGTGGAGCTCCGGGCGCCCGCCCACGGGGAACGGCACGGCAAGGAGGACGTCGGATGACGCTGCGCAGGACGACCACGGAACGGACCGGACGGACGGCCCCCTCCGGCCCTCGGCGGGACCGGCCCGGCGCCACCCGCGCTGCCGCCGTCCTCCTGCCGGGCCTGCTGCCCGGCCTGCTGCTGATCGCCGGCTGCACCGGCGGCCGGGCGGCCACGACCGGTCCGTCGACCGCCCCGGGCGTCCACGCCGCGAACGACCGGGCGGCGGCCGCGCCCGAGGCCTCCCCCGCCGGTCCGGAGCCCGTGGCCGACGACGTGCTCCCGAGCGGCCTCGGCGACCCGGCCACCGCGCCGACGGGCACCCCGGCGTTCGACCCGGACGGTCCGCGCACCCCCTCCTACGGGGGCCTCGGCACGCTGACCTCCTGCACCTCCGGACGCCGCCTGTCCGTGCTGGACGCGCCGCCGTCCGACGTGCCGGACGGGGCACCCGTCGGCACCGTGGCACCGACCGGAGGCAACGGTGAGGAGTGGCTCGTCTGGACCGAGCCGGACGGCGGCCTGGCCCTGCAGTCCCTGCTCTCCAGCGGTGCGCCGGTGCCCCGGCTGATCACCGTGGAGCCCACCGGCACCGTGGCCGTACGGGACGACGCCCCACCGGACACCACCGGAACCACCACCCAGCGCTGGCAGTTCACCGACCGCCGGCCGGTTCCGGACGCCGCTCCGGCGGACGGCTCCGTCACCGACTGCCTGCACATCAGGACCCAGGACGGCACCCGCTGTCTGCTCGACCACGGCGCCGACGAGCCCCTGACGGCCGGTGCCTGCTCCTCGCCCCTCGCCTGGTGGCGCCCGCAGGGACTGACCGGTCCGACCGGCACCTGACCGGCCTCCCGGGCACGCCGCCCGACCGGCCCGCCCGGGAGCACCTCCAGACATCGGGCCCCCCACGTCCTCGGTCACCGCCCGCTCCCCACCCCGCACCGGCACTGCGGGCGGGCGCGGGCGCGCGGGCGGGTGCGGGCCGCCAGGGCCGGTGCGGGGCTCCCGTCACGCCGGCCCCATGTCTCCTCGGCACCCGGGCCCCGGTGGCGCCCAGAGCAGCTTCGTCAAGCTGCTGATCCCCGGCACCGATACCGTTCAGGTGGTTTCCGCTCCGGCCGTCCGCCTGACCACCCCCACCAACGGGTGACCCCGACGGTCGGATGATCCGACCGCACCTTCCCTAGCCTGCGGCTGCTCGGCCGCCCGGGCCGGGACGCTGCGCAACCGCACGACCACGTCCGGGATCACCCGAGCACCCTGCGGCGTTTCCGACACTTCCGCCGGATCGGCCGCGAATTGTCGGATTCGCCCCGCCCGCCCCACCCGCTCACAACGCCCCACGCGCCTTCCTCCCCCGGAACGCCCCCACGCCCGCCGCCCCCGGACCACCCCACGCCCCCGCCGAGCCCGGAACGCCCTACGCGCCCGCCGCAGCCGCCTCGGCGAGGGCGTCCAGGACCGGCCGGATCAGCGGGTGCCCGTCCGCGCCGGCCCGGACGGCGGCGAAGACCCGACGGGTGGCGAGCTCGCTGTCCACCGGGCGCACGGCGACCTGCCCGAGGTCGACCCCGCGCAGCGCCGAGCGCGGGACGAGGGCCACCCCGGCACCCGCGGAGGCGAGCGCGACGACCGCCCGGAAGTCGTCCGAGGAGTGCAGCAGCCGGGGCTGGAACCCGGCGTGCTCGCAGGCCAGCAGCACCACGTCGTGGCAGGGGTTGCCCGGGTACGGCCCGATCCAGGGCTCGTCGGCCAGCGCGGCGACCGCGAGCGGGCCGGCCTCGCCCGCCAGCCGGTGGCCGAGCGGGAGGACGGCCTCGAAGGGCTCGGCGTACAGCGGCACCCGGGTCAGCCGGGCGTCGTCGGCGCGCGGCGCGCCCCGGTACTCGACGGCCACCGCGAGGTCGGCCCGGCCCTCCAGCACCATCGGCAGGCTGGCGTCGCCCTCGGCGTCCAGGACCTTCAGCCGCACTCCGGGCGCCCGCTCCGCGAGCAGCCCGATCGCGGGAACCAGCACCAGTCCGATGCCGGTGGCGAAGGAGGCCACGGTGACCTCGCCGGAGGCGCCCGCGCTGTACGCGGCGAGGTCGGCCTCGGCCCGTTCCAGCTGGGCCAGTACGACATCGGCGTGGCCGAGCAGGATCTCCCCGGCGGCGGTCAGCCGCACCCCCCGGCCCTCACGGGCGAGTAGGTGGTGTCCGGTCTCCTGCTCCAGGGCGGCCAGTTGCTGGGAGACCGCGGAGGGGGTCAGGTAGAGGGCGGCCGCCGCGGCGGTCACGGTGCGGTGGTCCGCCACGGCCCGCAGGGTCCGCAGCCGTCGTGCGTCGATCACAGGCCAATTCTGCCAGCGTGGCGGAGCGGACCGGCCGGAGTCGGCCCGCACCGCCCTCCGGGGCTGCGCGGTTCCGGTCGCCGCTACCACCGGTGACGTATTTCCGGCCGAGATCGCCGCAGTCCGTTGACCGCCGGGCTGAGCGGCGCTTGGCTCGTGCCCAACCGGGCCGCGGGGGTCGAGCGGGCCCGACACCAGGGGAGGACGATCGATGACCACCGCACGCACCCGCCGCCGGCTGGCCCGCACCGCCTGCGTGCTGGCCGCCGTCACCGCGGTCGGCGCCGCGATGCCCGCCGCCCAGGCCCGGCCGCCCAAGGGCGAGACCGCCCGGGTCAGCGAGGGGCCCAAGGGCGAGGCGCTGAACGGCGACTCGTACCAGCTCGGGGTGAGCTCCGACGGCCGCTCGGTGCTGTTCAGCTCGACGGCGACCGGTCTCGCCCCCGGTCACGCCGACGGCTCGGAGGGCCTCTACGTGAAGGACCTCCGCAACGGACACGTCGAACAGGTCGACCTGGCCGACGACGGCTCTCAGCTGAACGCGCCGGCCGACAACGCCACGATCAGCGGCGACGGCCGGTTCGTGGCGTTCAGCAGCGCCGCGACCAACGCGGTGCCCGGCCAGCAGAAGCACGCGGCCGACGTCTTCGTCCGCGACCGGTGGACCGGCCGCACCGAGCTGATCAGCGTCGGCACCGGCTCGACGACCGACGACCAGTCGATCCGCAGGTCGGGCAACCCCAGCCTGAGCCGGGACGGCCGCTACGTGGCCTTCGACTCCGACCGCACCGATCTCGGGGCGACGGTCAAGCGCGGCAAGGCGAACATCTACGTCACCGACCGCTGGACCCACACCACCCGGCTGATCACGGTCGGCGCCGACGGCACGCCGGCCGACCAGCACTCCTCCGCGCCGACCCTGAGCGCGGACGGCCGGACCGTCGGCTTCACCTCGCGGGCGAGCAACCTCGTCCCGTCCACGGAGGAGCCGACCGCGGCCGGCGCCGGTGCCCCGGCCGACGACGCCCCGGCCGACGACGACGCCACCGCGCCCGCGCCCACTACCGGCGCCCGGCCGCAGCTGGCAGTGCCCAGGTTCTTCCCCTTCTACGTCTGGGACGCCCGCACCGGCCGGATCAGCGCCGCCAGCTACGACGAGACCGGGGCCTTCCGGCCCACCGGCCAGGACGGACGGATCAGCCCGGACGGCCGCTACGCCGTCTACAGCGTCCCCCAGCCCGGCGGTCGACCCGGCTCGCACGGCGTCCACCTGGTCGTCTACGCCCGCGAGTTGGCCACCGGCACCGTGACGCAGGTGAGCACCCCGCTCCCCGGCACCACCACGAACCTCTCCTCCTACGAGCCCGTCATGACCGACGACGGCCGGTGGGTGTACTTCACCTCCGACGTCGAGACCCTGGTGCCGGACGACACCAACCAGCAATCGGACGTCTTCCGCCGCGACCTGTGGACCGGCCGCACCGAGCGGGTGAGCCTCACCCGGGACGGCGCCCAGAGCACCGCCTCGTCGTTCACGCCGTCCGTGGACGCCTTCGGGGACACCGTGGTCTTCAACGCCACGGACGGCGACCTCGTCCCGGGCGACACCAACAACGTCACGGACGTCTTCCGGCGTCGCCTCTGACGGCCTGATCCGGAGGCCTCCACCACGGGCCCGATCCGGCGGCCTTCACCACGGGCCCGATCCGGAGGCCTCCACCACGGGCCCGATCCGATGGCCGGATCCGGCGCCTCCCCTGGCCTGACTCCCGTGCGGCATACGTTTGTCGACGTATTTTCCGCCGAGATCACCCGGGGCCGTTGACCCGTCGTGCCTCCCGGCGATTGGCTCTCCTGGAGCCCGTCGCCGGGAGGGAGCCCGGCGCCGCGGCGATCACAGGGGAGGACAACGCCCATGACCCGCAGCACCCGCACCACCCGCAACCGGTGGCTGCTCGGCGCCGGAAGCGTGCTGGCGGCCGCCGCCGTGCTGGCGGCGGTCGCCGCCCCGGCCCAGGCCGCGCCGGTGCCGCCCGCGACCGTCCAGGTCAGCGTCGGGCTGAACGGCGCGGTGCCCGACAACCAGTCGTGGAGCCGCGGGGTCAGCGCGGACGGCCACTACGCCCTGTTCACCTCCTGGGCCACCAACCTGGTGTCCCAGCCCGCGAAGACCGCGCGCGACGCCTACGTCCGCGACCTGCGCACCGGCCGCACCGAGCGGGTCGACCTGGCCGCCGACGGCTCGGCGCTGAGCGGCTTCACCGACGACGTCGGGATCAACGCGGACGGCCGCTACGTCGTCTTCGACAGCGACGCCGAGAACGTGGTGCCCGGCATGCAGGTCCAGGGCCGCACCGAGGTGTACCTGCGCGACCGCGCGACCGGCCGCACCGAGCTGATCAGCGGCGGCCTGTCCGTCGCCGACACCGACAAGTTCCACGCCTCCTACGCGCCCTCGATCAGCGCGAACGGCCGTTACGTGGCCTTCGTGTCCGCCCGCACCGACCTCGTCCCCGGCATGCCGGGCGGCGCCGGTACCCCGTCCCTCGCCCGCCCGTACACCTGGGACTACAACATCTACGTCACCGACCGCTGGACCGGGAAGACCCGTCTGGTCTCCCTCGGCGCGGACGGCAAGCCGGGCGACAGCATGTCCCTCAACCCGACGATCAGCGCGGACGGCCACACCGTCGGCTTCACCTCCTTCGCCTCCAACCTGCTGCCGGCCGCGCAGACCCCCGCCCTCACCGCCGCACCGGGGTCCGCCCCGGGGACCCCCGCTCCCGCCTCTGACGTCGAGCCGGCCCCGGGCACCGCCCCGGCCCTGCCGCGCAGCGCCCGGGAGGGCCTGGCGACGTCGAACCTGGCCCTGCCGACCACCGGCACCTACTACACGGCCGACCTCCGGACCGGCCGGATCTCCGCCGCGAGCATCGGCCCCGACGGCAAGCCCGGCGCGGCAGGCTTCGCCGCGACGATCAGCCCGGACGGGCGGCGCGCGGTCTACGCCCTGCCCGAGCCCGGCGGGTCGACCAACGGCCACCGCTACCACCTGGTGCTGTACGTCCGGGACCTCCGGACCGGCAGCGTGACGAAGGTCAGCGGCGGTCTGCCCGGCACCACCTCGGTGGGCGGCTCCGACCACGGCCGCATCACGGCCGACAACCGCTGGATCTACTTCTCCTCCGCCGCCGACAACCTGGTGGCCGGCCCGCAGCACCCGGGCTGGGACGTCTACCGCCAGGACCTGCGCACCGGCCGCACCGAGCGGGTCTCCACCGCCCCGGACGGCTCGCTCGGCAACGGCTCCTCGGTCGACCCCTTCGTGGACGCCGACGGCGACACCGTGGTCTTCGGCTCGACCAGCGGCAACCTGGTCGGCGCCGGCACCGGCCCCGCGGGCGACTACCAGGTCTTCGCCCGCACCGGCGGGCACCACGGTGACGACGACGACCAGGGCCAGGACGACGACTGAACGGGACGACGGCTGATCGGCGCGACGACCGATCGGGACGACGGCTGATCGGCGCGACGACCGACCGGGACGACGGCTGATCGGCCCGACGACCGACCGGGACGACGGCTGATCGGCGCGACGACCGATCGGGACGACGACCGACCGGGACGACGGCTGATCGGCCCGACGACCGACCGGGACGACGGCGACCGCGAACGCCCCGGGAACCGCGACGGGGGCGGGACGTCGGCCGGGCCGGCGTCCCGCCCCCGCAACGGGAGGGTGGGGCAGGTGGTTGGGGGCCGTGGGGGGGGGGGGGGGGGGGGGGGGGCCTGGGGGGTGGGGGCGCGTCTTTCCCCCCCCCCCCCACGGCGGTCGTTCGCCCGCGGGCCGGACCGGTTCCGAGCGGTCCGGCCCGCGGGCAGTCGGTGCGGGCCCCTGCCGGGCCCGGCCGGGCTCCTGCCCCAGGACGGGCGCCGGGGCTACTTCCCCAGCGCGGCGCGCGCGTCCACGAAGGCCGCGACGGCGCGCTCGACGTCCTCGGTGGAGTGCGCCGCGGACAGCTGCACCCGGATCCGGGCCTGGCCGTGCGGGACGACCGGATAGGAGAACCCGATCACGTACACCCCGCGCTCCAGCAGCAGTTCGGCGAGCCGGCCGGCCTCGGCCGCGTCGCCGATCATCACCGGGGCGATCGGGTGGTCGCCGGGCAGGATCTCGAACCCGGCCTCCGTCATCTTCGAGCGGAACAGCGCGGTGTTGGCGGCCAGCCGCTCGCGCAGCTCGTTGGAGTTCTCGACCAGGTCGAGCACCTTCAGCGAGGCGGCCGCGATCACCGGGGCCAGCGAGTTGGAGAACAGGTACGGGCGGGAGCGCTGGCGCAGCAGGGCGACGATCTCCCGGCGGGCGGCGACGTAGCCGCCGGAGGCGCCGCCGAGGGCCTTGCCGAGGGTGCCGGTGATGATGTCCACGCGGTCCATCACGCCGTGCAGCTCCGGGGTGCCGCGGCCGCCCGCGCCGACGAAGCCGACGGCGTGCGAGTCGTCCACCATGACCATGGCGTCGTAGCGGTCGGCCAGGTCGCAGATCTCCCGCAGCGGGGCGACGTAGCCGTCCATCGAGAAGACGCCGTCGGTGACGATCAGGCGGCGGCGGGCGTCCTGGGTGTCCTGGAGCTGCTTCTCCAGGTCGGCCATGTCGCGGTTGGCGTAGCGGTGGCGGCGGGCCTTGCTGAGCCGGATGCCGTCGATGATGCTCGCGTGGTTGAGCGCGTCGGAGATGACGGCGTCGTTGGCGTCGAGCAGGGTCTCGAAGACGCCGCCGTTGGCGTCGAAGCAGGAGGAGTAGAGGATCGTGTCCTCCTGGCCGAGGAACGCCGAGAGGCGGTCCTCCAGCTCCTTGTGGACGTCCTGGGTGCCGCAGATGAAGCGGACCGAGGCCATTCCGTAGCCCCAGCGGTCCAGGGCGTCCTTGGCGGCGGCGAGCACCTCGGGGTGGTCGGCCAGGCCGAGGTAGTTGTTGGCGCAGAAGTTCAGCACCTCGCCGGGCTTGCCACCGCCGGTGACGGTGACGGCGGCGCTCTGCGGGGTGCCGATGACCCGCTCGGGCTTGAACAGGCCGGCCTCGCGGATCTCGTCGAGGGTGGTGGCGATGTCGGCGCGCACGTTGTCGAACACAACAGGCTCCTTTGGCGTCGGCGGGGTGGCTCAGGCGGTCCAGTCGAGGATGATCTTGCCGCAGTTGCCGCTCGCGGCGTCGTCGAAGGCGGCCCCGAAGTCATCGGCGGCGTAGCGGCCGGTGATCACCGGGCTGAGGTCCAGGCCGCCCTCCAGCAGCACGGACATCGCGTACCAGGTCTCGAACATCTCGCGGCCGTAGATGCCCTTGATGGTGATCATCGAGGTGACGATCCGCGCCCAGTCGACGGCGAAGTCGTCGGCCGGCAGGCCGAGCATGGCGATCTTCCCGCCGTGCGTCATGTTGGCGATCATCGACTGCATCGCCTCGGGGCGGCCGGACATCTCCAGGCCGACGTCGAAGCCCTCGCGCAGGCCCAGCTTCTGCTGGCCCTCCTCGATGGTGTGCTCGGCGACGTTCAGCGCCAGCGTCACGCCGACCTCGCGGGCCAGGTCCAGCCGGTACGGGGAGACGTCGGTGATCATGACGTTCCGGGCGCCGGCGTGCTTGGCGACGGCGGCGGCCATGATGCCGATCGGGCCGGCGCCGGTGACCAGCACGTCCTCGCCGACCAGCGGGAAGGACAGCGCGGTGTGCACGGCGTTGCCGAAGGGGTCGAAGATCGCGGCCACGTCCAGGTCGACCGGCACCCGGTGCACCCAGACGTTGGAGGCGGGCAGCGCCACGTACTCGGCGAAGGCGCCGTCGCGGTTGACGCCCAGGCCGACGGTGTTGCGGCACAGGTGGCGGCGGCCGGCCAGGCAGTTGCGGCACTTGCCGCAGACCAGGTGGCCCTCGCCGCTGACCAGGTCGCCGACCGCGATGTCGGTGACGCCGGCACCGAGTTCGGCGACCTCGCCGACGAACTCGTGGCCGATCGTCATCGGGGTCCTGATGGTCTGCTGCGCCCAGTTGTCCCACGTCCGGATGTGCAGGTCGGTGCCGCAGATGCCGGTCCGCAGCACCTTGATCAGCACCTCGCCCGGGCCGATCTCGGGCTTCGGGACGTCGATCATCCAGAGGCCGGGCTCGGCCTTCTGCTTGACGAGTGCCTTCACGGGCGACGGCTCCTGACGTGCGGGGGGACGGCCTTCGGGGGTCGGGCAGGCCGCGGCGGCCCGGTTCGGCCGCTCCTGACGGGCGCGCTCCGGGCAGGCAGCAATCTGCCTGGTGAGAGGGGGTGCGGTCCATCGAGGAATTCTTAAGGGCGGCCACAGCTGGGCTGAACGATCGTGCCCGAGCCGTGCCCGAGCCGCACCCGACGGCGGGTGCGGCGTGCCGGGGCCCACTCGTTCGGCGGAGCGCGCGGAGCCGACCCTCACACCAACCGGCCCCCGGGCGGCGGCACTTGGCAGCCCTCGCGGGCCCCGCCACGGGCACCGCCGGCCGGGAGCGGCCACTCGGGTGGGGCCGCCTCCCGTTCGGGCCAGCACGGCTGCGGCCGACGGGCGGGTGCCGGACGCGGGTGCTTACGGTGACGACGCTCCCCCCGCGGCCCCATGGAGCAGGCGCTCCGGGGCCCTTCGCCGCTTCGCCGCAGAGAGGCGTCCCACCTCCATGACCGACATCCGACGGCCCCGCCCGGCCGCCCCCCGCTCCGCCCGGCCGGCCGCAGCCGCCGCCCTCGCGCTGGCCGGCCTGCTGGCCACCACCGCCTGCTCCGGCGATTCGACCACCCGGCAGGCCGCCGACCCGGCGGTCACCGCCGAACCGGCCGCGCTCAGCCCGTCCGCGAGCACCGGCGGCTCGGGGAGCGCCTCCTCGAACGCGGTGGTGCCGCTGACCCCCGCCGTCACCGCCCAGTTGGACTCCACGATCCAGCGGGTGCTGAGCCAGAACGGCGTCCCCGGCATCTCGGTCGGGATCATCACCCCGAGCGGCACCTACCAGAAGTCCTTCGGCGTCGCCGACAAGACCACCCAGGCGCCGATGGACCCGGGGATGTACTCCCGCATCGGCAGCGAGAGCAAGACCTTCACCGCGACCGCCGTTCTCCGCCTGGTGGACCAGGGCAAGGTGGGGCTGGACGACCCGATCTCCAAGTACGTGGACGGCGTCCCGGGCGGCGACGGGATCACCGTCCGCCAGCTCGGCGAGATGCGCAGCGGCCTCTTCCCGTACAGCTCCGACCCGGACTTCGTGAACACGCTGATCAACGACCCGAACCACGTGTTCACCCCGGACCAGCTGCTCGCGTACGGCTACAAGCACCCCGCCGTGTTCCCGCCCGGCACCAAGTACCAGTACAGCAACAGCAACTACATCCTGCTGGGCAAGGTGATCGAGAACGTCGGGGGGCAGCCGGCCGGCGACTTCCTGAAGGACCAGGTGTTCACACCCGCCTCCCTGGCCAAGACCAGCTTCCCCACCGACGCGGCCCTCCCCGACCCGCACCCCCACGGCTACACCAACCAGACGCCCACCGGGGCGGTCGAGGACGCCACCAGCTGGAACCCGTCCTGGGCGTGGACCGCCGGAGCCGTCATCACCACCCTCGCCGACCTGGAGAGCTGGGCGAAGACCGTGGCGACCGGCGCCATCCTCAGCCCGGCCACCCAGACCCAGCGGATGAAGCTCCTGCCGACCCCCGACCCGGGCGTCACCTACGGCTTCGGGGTGTTCGACAACAACGGCTGGATCGGCCACAACGGCTCGATGCCGGGCTACGAGAGCGTGGCGGTGTACATGCCGGACGCCCAGGCCACCCTGGTGATGCTGCTCAACACCGACGTGATCTCCCAGGGTCAGGAGCCGTCCACGCTGTTCGCCAACGAGATCACCAAGATCATCTCGCCGAAGAACGTCTACGCCCTCCCGGGGGAGAGCAGCACCGCCTCGCCCTCGGCGTCCGGCTCCCCCTCGACCGGTTCCCCCTCGGCCGGCGCCTCCTCGACCGGCTCCCCGTCGTCCGGCGCCTCCTCCAGCGGCTCGCCCTCGCTGCCGGCGAGCAGCAACCCCAGCACCGTGCGGACGTGATCGCGCGGCCGCCGCAGCCAGGCCCGACCCGGTCGCACCGGGTCGGGCCTCGCGCTTCCCGTCAGATCCCCAGCACCGCGCCGAGGTCGTACGAGACCGGCTCCTCCAACTGCTCGTACGTGCAGCTCTCCGGGGTGCGGTCCGGCCGCCAGCGGCGGAACTGCGCGGTGTGCCGGAAGCGGGTGCCCTCCATGTGGTCGTAGGCGACCTCGACCACCCGCTCGGGGCGCAGCGCGATCCAGGAGAGGTCCTTGCCGCCGGTCCAGCGGCTGACCGCGCCGGGCAGCCGGCCCTCGGCGTGCGCGGCCTCGTCCGCCCAGTCGCCCCAGGGGTGCCGGGAGAGGTCCGCCATCCGCAACGGGGCCAGCTCCTCGGCGAGTTCGCGGCGCCGGGCCATCGAGAAGGCGGCGCAGACACCGACGTGCTGCAGCTTCCCGGCGGGGTCGAAGATGCCGAGCAGCAGCGAGCCGACGACCGGGCCGCTCTTGTGCTCGCGGTATCCCGCCACCACGCAGTCGGCGGTGCGCTCGTGCTTGATCTTGTACATGGTCCGCTCCCCCGGTCGGTACGGCTGGTCCAGCGGCTTGGCGACCACGCCGTCCAGCCCGGCGCCCTCGTACTCGGCGAACCAGCTCTGGGCGAGGTCCCGGTCGGTGGAGGCGGGCGCGGTGAACACCGGGTCGGCGGCGCCGGCGAGCGCCGCCTCCAGGGCGGGGCGGCGCACCGACAGCGGCTCGTCCAACAGGGAGTCGCCACCGAGGGCGAGCAGGTCGAAGGCGACGAAGGAGGCCGGGGTCCGCTCGGCGAGCAGCTTCACCCGGCTGGCGGCCGGGTGGATGCGCTCCAGCAGCTCCTCGAAGCGCAGCCGCCCGTCGCGGGCGATCACCACCTCGCCGTCCAGTACGCAGCGCGGCGGCAGCTCGCGCCGCAGCGCCTCGACCAGCTCGGGGAAGTACCTGGTCAGCGGTTTTCCGGTACGGCTGCCGAGCTCGACCTCGTCGCCGTCGCGGAACACGATGGTGCGGAAGCCGTCCCACTTGGCCTCGTACTGCATCCCGGGCGGGATCTCGGCCACCGACCTGGCGAGCATCGGCGCCACCGGCGGCATCACAGGCAGGTCCATGCGTCCGATCCTCGCCCCGGTGGGCCCGGGGCGCGCGCCGGGCGTACGGCTCGGGGCGCGCGCCGGGCGTACGGCGCTTAGCGTGAGAGCCATGGGCTCCGCCGTGGAACTGGAAGTCGCCGGGCGCACCGTCCGGCTGTCGAACCCGGACAAGGTGTACTACCCCGAGCGCGGCTTCACCAAGCTGGACGTCGCGCAGTACTACCTGGCCGTCGCCGACGGGGTGCTGCGCGGTCTGCGCGACCGCCCGACCACCCTGCAGCGCTTCCCGGACGGCGTGGAGGGCGAGTTCTTCTACCAGAAGCGCGCCCCCAAGGGCCTGCCGGACTGGCTGCCCACCGCCCGGATCAACTTCCCCAGCGGCCGCTCCGCCGACGAGATCTGCCCCACCGAGCCCGCCGCCGTCCTGTGGGCCGCCAACCTGGGCTGCCTCACCTTCCACCCCTGGCCGGTGCGGCGCCCCGACACCGACCACGTCGACGAACTGCGCATCGACCTCGACCCGCAGCCCGGCACCGACTTCCGCGACGCCGTCCGCGCCGCCCACGAACTGCGCGCCGTGCTGGAGGAGTACGGGCTGCGCGGCTGGCCCAAGTCCTCCGGCGGGCGCGGCCTGCACGTCTACGTGCCGCTGGCGCCCGAGTGGACCTTCACCGACGGGCGGCACGCGGTGATCGCCCTCGGCCGGGTCCTGGAGCAGCGGATGGCGGGCAAGGTCACCACCGCCTGGTGGAAGGAGGAGCGCGGCGAGCGGATCTTCGTCGACTACAACCAGATGGCCCGCGACCGCACCATCGCCTCCGCCTACTCGCTGCGCGCCCGCCCCCGCGCCACCGCCTCCACCCCGCTGCGCTGGGAGGAACTCGACGACGCCTCCCCCGAGGACTTCGACCTGCGCACCGTGCCGGCCCGCTTCGCCGAACTCGGCGACCTCAACGCCGAGATGGACGGCCAGGCGTTCCGCCTGGAGAGCGTGCTGGAGCTGTACGAGAAGCAGCTGCACGACGAGGGCCTCGGCGAACTCCCCTACCCGCCCGATCACCCCAAGGCCGCGGGCGAACCCACCCGCGTCCAGCCGAGCAGGGCCCGCAGGAAGGCGGACCCGGCGTAGGCTGGCGCCTCCGACGGCGGTGGGGGGCGTGGATGGGCGTGCGGGGACTGGCGGAGATCCTGGCGGACGCGGCGGGCGGGGTCTTCCCGCCGCCGGACGGCTCGGTCACGGTGGTGGCGCAGCCCTCGCCACGCGAGGCGGGGGTGGTGGCCTTCGCCGCGCACGCCGTCGTCTTCACCGACCAGGACCCGGCCTGGGTGCGCGCCACGCTCGCGGCCGCTCCGGGCGACCGGCTGTCCGCCCCGCTCTGCCCGCCCTTCCTCACCGCCCTCGCCGAACGCACCGGGCGGATCGTCAACAACGTCGACCTGCTGACCGTCGCCGACCGCCTCCCGGGCGAGCCGCCGCTGCCGCTCACCGAGGTCCGGGACCGCGACCACCCCCGGGTGGTGCGGGCCCTGCGCTACCGCGAGGACGTCCGGGTGTTCACCGCCGACGGCGGGGTGCTCGTCCTCGGCCGCGGCGTGGCCGGCCGCTGGGAGTGCGCCGTCGAGGTCGACCCGCACGCCCGGGGCCGCGGCCTCGGCCGCGCCCTCGCAACCGCCGCCCGCCACCTGCTCCCCGAGGGCGCCACCCTCTGGGCCCAGCAGGCCCCCGGCAACGCCCCCAGCGTCCGCGCCTTCCAAGCCGCCGGCTACCGCCCGGTCGGCGCCGAGGCCCTCCTGGTGCCGGGGCGGCCGTAGGGTAGGGCACGGTGGCGCAGCGGGCCGCCGCTCAGCGCTCGATGGTCTGCCACCGCTGGTTGTCCCCGCCGTGGAAGTCCCACAGTTCGGCGGCGGCGCCGTTCTCGGTGCTCCAGCCGCCGATCTCCAGTGCCTTGGGATAGGTGGTGGTGACCTTCCACCCCTCGGTCGGGCTCTTGCGCTCCCACTGCCAGCGCTGGTTCGCCCCGCCGTGGCAGTCCCACTGCCGCACCGGAGCGCCGTTGTCCGTGCGCCAGTCCGCCACCTCCAGGCACTTACCGCTGTGCACGTTCACGAACGTGCCCGGGAGGCCGGAGACGAAGTTCCACACCTGGTTCGCCCCGCCGTGGCAGTCCCACTGCCGCACCGGAGCGCCGTTCTCGGTGCTCCAGTCCGCTACCTCCAGGCACTTGCCGCTGTGCGCGTTCCGCAACATCGCCACCTGCGGCGGAATGCCGTTGGGGAAGCCGGGCGGGAAGGTGTCGGCGCTTGCGGCCGGGGCGGCGGCCGCCACCAGTAGCGCGGCACCGAGTGCCGGGACGAGCGTGCGGCGCACGGGGTTCATCGGAGCTGTCTCCCATCGGCGGGTGCGGATGCCTCGGTCCGAGTCAGGACGCGGCCGAGTCCGCGGCGCGTCATCCGCGTACCGACGACCTCCGGTCTCCCCCCGAACGAGACCGCACCCTACCTCCGGGCGCCCGTGCGATCCACCGGATTCGCGCCCGCCGGGGCGCACTCCGCGATGATCCGCACCGCCTCCGCGATCTGGCCGTCGGTCAGGTCGCCGCGGGCGGTGAGGCGCAGGCGGGAGATGCCGTCGGGGACGGACGGGGGGCGGAAGCAGCCGACGGCGAGGCCCGCGCGGCGGCAGTCGGCGGCCCAGGCGACGGCGGCCTCGGGCCCCGGGGCGCGGACGGAGACCACGGCGGCGTCCGGCTCGCAGGCGTGCAGGCCGGCGGCGGTGAGCCGGGCGGCGAGGGTGCGGGCGACCTCGCGGGCGCGCTCGGCGCGGGCGGGTTCGGCGCGCAGCAGCCGCAGGGCGGCGAGGGCGGCGCCGGCGGCGGCGGGGGCGAGGCCGGTGTCGAAGATGAAGGTGCGGGCGGTCTCGGTGAGGTGGCGGATCACCCGGCGGGGGCCGAGGACGGCGCCGCCCTGGGAGCCGAGCGACTTGGAGAGCGTCACGGTGGCCACGGTGTCGGGCTGTCCGGCGAGCCCGGCGGCGGCGAGGGCGCCGGTGCCGCCGGGGCCGAGCACACCCAGCCCGTGCGCGTCGTCCACCAGCAGGGCGGCGCCGTTCGCGCGGGCGGCGGCGGAGAGTCCGGCGAGCGGGGCGGCGTCGCCGTCCACCGAGAACACCGAGTCGGTGACGACCAGCGCCCGCCGCTGGGTGCGCGCGCCGAGCACCTCGGCGACGGCCGCCGGGGCGCTGTGCGGGGCACGGTGGACGTCGGCGCGCGAGAGCCGGCAGCCGTCGATCAGCGAGGCGTGGTTGTAGGCGTCGGAGACGATCAGGGTGTCCGGGTCGGTGAGCGCGGTGAGCGCGGCCAGGTTGGCGGTGTACCCGGAGGAGAACACCAGCGCGGCCTCGACACCGCAGAACTCGGCCAGCTCCTCCTCCAGTTCGGTGTGCAGCGCCGTCGTCCCGGTGACCAGCCGCGATCCCGTCGACCCGCCGCCCCAGCGCAGCGCGGCCTCCGCCGCCGCCCGCGTCACCGCCGGGTGCCTGGTCAGCCCCAGGTAGTCGTTCCCGGCGAGGTCCAGCACCGCGTCCTCGGCGGGCCGGCTGCGCAGCGTCCGGGTCAGCCCGGCGTCGGCCCGCAGCGCGGCGGCCTCGTCGAGCCAGTCGAAGACGGTCTCGGGGGCGAGGACGCTCTCGGGGGCGAGGACGGAGGGACGCGGTCCGTACGCGAGGGGCTGGCTCATGCCCGGCACTCTGGCACGGCCCGCGCAGGCCGGGCAACGTGCCGCTCGGCACATGATCGGCACGCCTCGTCGGCCGGTCACCGCAGCGCGGCGCCCTCCGGGGCCCGGCGGCGGGCTTTGCCCGGGGTGGCGGCGAGCAGGCAAGATAGCCGGGTGACCCTCCTTGATCTGATGCCGAAGCCCGCCACGCCCGACGCGCTGTACGAGACGTTCGCAGCCTGGGCGGAGGAGCGTGGGATCACGCTGTACCCGGCGCAGGAGGAGGCGCTGATCGAGCTGGTCTCGGGGAACAACGTGATCCTGGCGACGCCGACGGGCTCGGGCAAGAGCCTGGTGGCGGCCGGGGCGCACTTCGCGGCGCTGGCGGAGGGGCAGCGGACCTTCTACACCGCGCCGATCAAGGCGCTGGTGTCGGAGAAGTTCTTCGACCTGGTGAAGATGTTCGGCACCGAGCAGGTCGGCATGATGACCGGCGACGCGAGCGTGAACCCGACGGCGCCGATCATCTGCTGCACCGCCGAGGTGCTCGCCCAGATCGCGCTGCGGGACGGCGCGCGGGCGGACATCGGCCAGGTGGTCATGGACGAGTTCCACTTCTACGCCGAGCCGGACCGCGGCTGGGCCTGGCAGATCCCGCTGCTGGAGCTGCCGCAGGCGCAGTTCCTGCTGATGTCGGCGACGCTGGGCGACGTCCGGCGCTTCGAGGAGGACCTGACCCGCCGCACGGGCCGTCCGACCACGGTGGTGCGCAACGCGACCCGCCCGGTGCCGCTGTTCTACGAGTACCGCCGCACCACACTGCACGACACCCTGGAGGAGCTGCTGCAGACCGGCCAGGCGCCGGTCTACGTCGTGCACTTCACGCAGAAGGAGGCGGTGGAGCGGGCCCAGTCGCTGATGAGCATCAACATGTGCTCGAAGGCGGAGAAGGAGGCCATCGCCGACCTGATCGGCAACTTCCGCTTCACCACCAAGTTCGGCCGCAACCTGTCCCGTTACGTCCGCCACGGCATCGGCGTGCACCACGCGGGCATGCTGCCGAAGTACCGCCGGCTGGTCGAACGCCTCGCCCAGGCGGGCCTGTTGAAGGTGATCTGCGGGACGGACACGCTCGGTGTCGGCGTCAACGTGCCGATCCGCACGGTGCTGTTCACCGCCCTGTCCAAGTACGACGGGCAGCGCGTACGGATCCTGCGCGCCCGCGAGTTCCACCAGATCGCGGGCCGGGCCGGCCGGGCCGGCTTCGACACCGTCGGCCAGGTGGTGGCGCAGGCGCCGGAGCACGTGATCGAGAACGACAAGGCGATCGCCAAGGCCGGGGACGACCCGAAGAAGAAGCGCAAGGTGGTGCGCAAGAAGGCGCCCGAGGGCTTCGTCGGCTGGACCGAGGAGACCTTCGAGAAGCTGATCGCCGCCGATCCGGAGCCGCTGGTCTCCCGGTTCAAGGTGAGCCACGCGATGCTGCTGTCGGTGATCGGCCGGCCGGGCAACGCCTTCGAGGCGATGCGCAAGCTGCTCACCGACAACCACGAGGACAAGGCCGCGCAGCGCCGGCACATCCGCACCGCCATCGCCATCTACCGCTCGCTGCTGGAGGGCGGCGTGGTGGAGCGGCTGCCGGAGCCGGACGCCGAGGGCCGGATCGTGCGGCTCACCCTGGACCTGCAGGAGAACTTCGCGCTCAACCAGCCGCTGTCCACCTTCGCGCTGGCCTCCTTCGAGCTGCTCGACCCGACCTCGCCCTCGTACGCGATGGACGTGGTCTCCGTGGTCGAGGCGACCCTCGACGACCCGCGCCAGATCCTCGCCGCGCAGCAGAACAAGGCGCGCGGCGAGGCCGTCGGCGAGATGAAGCGGGACGGCGTCGAGTACGAGGAGCGGATGGAGCGGCTCCAGGAGATCACCTACCCGAAGCCGCTGGAGGAGCTGCTCAGCCACGCCTACGACGTGTACCGCCGGGCGCACCCGTGGATCGGCGACCACCAGCTGCAGCCGAAGTCGGTGGTCCGCGACCTGTACGAGCGGGCGATGACCTTCTCCGACTACGTCGGCTTCTACGAGCTGGCCCGCACCGAGGGCATCGTGCTGCGCTACCTGGCCGGCGCGTTCAAGGCGCTGGAGCAGACCGTCCCCGAGGACGTGAAGACCGACGACCTCAAGGACGTCATCGCCTGGCTCGGCGAGCTGGTCCGCCAGGTCGACTCCAGCCTGCTGGACGAGTGGGAGCAGCTGGCCAACCCGACCGAGCCGCAGGCCGAGGAGGTGCGGCTGGACGACAAGCCGGCGCCGGTCACGGCCAACGCGCGGGCCTTCCGGGTGCTGGTCCGCAACGAGATGTTCCGCCGGGTCGAGCTGTGCGCGCTGGAGCACTACGACGAACTCGCGGAGCTGGACGGCGAGTACGGCTGGGACGCGGACCGCTGGGCGGACGCGATGGACGGGTACTGGGACGAGTACGACGACCTCGGCACCGGCCCGGACGCCCGCGGCCCGAAGATGCTGATCATCGAGGAGGAGGACTCCGCCTGGAAGGTCCGGCAGATCTTCGACGACCCGGAGGGCGACCACGACTGGGGCATCAGCGCCGAGGTGGACCTGTACGGCTCGGACGAGGAGGGCCGGGCGGTGCTGCGGGTGACGGCGGTGGACCGGCTCGGCGGCTGACCTGACGGGGCGTCAAGGATGCGGAGGGGGCCCGGCGTTGCCGGGCCCCCTCGGGCCGTTCCGGGCGAGGCGGTGGGCGGCGGTCACCGGGCGGCAGGCGGCGGGCGGCGGTCACCGGGCGGCAGGCGGCGGGCGGCGGTCACCGGGCGGCAGGCGGCGGGCGGCGGTCGGTCCTCGGCCCGGGCCGAGGACCGACCGGGGTCACATCCAGACGAACGGCGACCCGACCGCGTACGAGATCGCGCGGGTGGCCTCGTCCAGGGTCTGCTCGGTGCTGGGCGCCGTCCCGCTGGGAGCGGGGGTCGGCGCGGTGGGCGCACCGGTGGCGCTCGGGGTGGTGGTGCCCGCCGGACGGCCGTCGCCGGGGCGCGAGCTGGTGACGGTGACGTAGTGCCCGACCGTCTCGACCCGGGGGTCGCCGCCGGGTTTGGCGCCGGCGGGCTGGGCGGGGGCGGTGGAGGCGTCGGCGAGGATGAAGGCGACCGAGCCGGGCTTGGCCCGCAGGGCGTCGGCGGCCTTGGCGGCGGCGGTCTGGTCGGCGAAGCGCAGCAGGGTGACACTGCTCAGCACGGGGCGGTCCTGGCCGCTGAAGCTGACGGTCAGGTAGGCCTGGCAGCCGCTGTCCTTCAGCGGGTCCTGGGCGCGGTCCTGGAGCACCTCGGCGCAGTTCTCGCCCTGCCGGACGCTGTTGCGCCGCGCCTTGAAGGTGCCGACCTCGACCAGCCGCTGGGCGGGGAAGTAGTCGTCGACGTTGAGGCCCTCGGTGTCGATGCGCGGCGGCGGGGAGCCGACCACCCGCGGCGTCTTGGCGGCGTCTTCGCTGGACGGGCCGAGCCCGGGTATGTAGTCGCCGGGCATCGGGCGGGTGATGATCCATCCGCCGACCGCGACCACGCCGACCACGACGACCCAGCCCGCGGCCCGACGGCCGCTCAGCCGGCGGACCGGCCGACGCCCGGCGCCGACGCCGCTGCCGGTGCCGGCGCCGGCACCCGGCGCAGCGGATCCCGCCGCGCCACTTCCCGTCACACCGGCGCCCGCCGTACCGGCACCCCCGGCGCAGGTGCCCCCCGCGTCGGCGCCCCCGCCGGTCCGCTGTCCTGCCCGGCCTTCCTGGCCCTCTCCCGGAGTCGGGGTGCGCTCCCCCTGCGTGGTCATGGCGCAGATTCTAAGCACCCCGGGGGTGGCCTGGATCACGGGGGCGGGTCTGGTGGATCATCGTTCCCGGGCGGCCGCCACTACCCGCCGGTAACCTCCGGCCCGGCGCCACGTCAAGCGCGTGACCTGGGGCGGAGCCGTGACCTTCGACACTGTGGCAATCGGCACATCCTCGCACCGATCTTCTGGCGGGTTTGCTCTGGCGCCGCTCGACGGCCAGCAGGCAGGATCACCCCATGGATCTGCTCGATACCCTCACCGCCAAGGGCCTGCGCGGCGACGTCCCGACCCGCGAGGAGGCCCTGGCCGTCCTCGCCACCACCGACGACGAGCTGCTCGACGTGGTCGCCGCGGCCGGCAAGGTGCGCCGCCGCTGGTTCGGCCGCCGGGTCAAGCTCAACTACCTGGTGAACCTCAAGAGCGGGCTCTGCCCGGAGGACTGCTCGTACTGCTCGCAGCGGCTCGGGTCGAAGGCCGAGATCCTCAAGTACACCTGGCTCAAGCCGGACCAGGCCGCCGACGCCGCCCGCGCCGGGGTGGCCGGCGGCGCCAAGCGGGTCTGCCTGGTGGCCAGCGGTCGCGGCCCGACGGACCGCGACATCGACCGGGTCACCGACACCATGGCCGCCATCAAGGAGGCCGACCCCGAGGTCGAGATCTGCGTCTGCCTCGGCCTGCTCTCCGACAACCAGGCGGAGCGCCTCAAGGCGGCCGGTGCCGACGCCTACAACCACAACCTCAACACCTCCGAGAGCACCTACGGGACCATCACCAAGACCCACACCTACGCCGACCGGGTCGACACCGTGCAGAAGGCGCACGGTGCGGGCCTGTCCGCCTGCTCCGGCCTGATCGCCGGCATGGGCGAGAGCGACGAGGACCTGGTCGACGTGGTGTTCGCGCTGCGCGAGCTCGGCTCGGACTCCGTCCCGGTCAACTTCCTGATCCCCTTCGAGGGCACCCCGCTCGCCAAGGAGTGGAACCTCACCCCGCAGCGCTGCCTTCGCATCCTGGCGATGGTCCGCTTCGTCCACCCGGACACCGAGGTGCGGATCGCCGGCGGGCGCGAGGTGCACCTGCGCACCCTGCAGCCACTCGGCCTGCACATCGCCAACTCCATCTTCCTGGGCGACTACCTGACCAGCGAGGGCCAGGCCGGGCAGGCCGACCTCGACATGATCAAGGACGCCGGCTTCGAGGTCGAGGGCACCGGCGAGGCCACCCTCCCGCGCCACCGCGCCGACATCGCCGCGGCCGCCCAGGCCGGCAGCTGCGGCACCGCGGCCTCGGCCTGCGGCAGCGGCGGCGGCTGCGGCCCGTGCGGCGGGCACGCCCACACCGCGCCGGCCGAGCAGGCCGCACCGGTCGGGGCGGTCGCACCGGTCGAGGCGGCCCCGGACACCACCGAGACCGAGCCCGCCGAGGGCAACGCCGAGTTCCGCAGCGACCTCGTCAAGGTCCGCCGCCGCGGCGCCGGCACCGAACTCGCGCCCAACGCCTGACCGTTCCACCGCTCTGGAGAGTCACCCACCATGCCCCAGCTGTCCGCGGACACGCTGCTCAGCCTCGACCGCGCCCACGTCTGGCACCCGTACGGGCCGATGCCCGGGACGGTCACCCCGTACGTGGTCGAGTCCGCCTCCGGCGTACGGCTGCGCCTGGCCGAACCGGTCGCGGGCGGGCAGCGCGAGCTGGTCGACGGCATGTCGTCCTGGTGGGCGGCGATCCACGGCTACCGGCACCCGGTGCTGGACGAGGCCGTGCGCGAGCAGCTGGGGCGGATGAGCCACGTGATGTTCGGCGGGCTCACCCACGAGCCCGCCGTCCGGCTGGCGTCCCGGCTGGTGGAGATCACTCCGGAGCCGCTGCAGCACGTCTTCCTCGCCGACTCGGGCTCGGTCTCGGTCGAGGTCGCGATGAAGATGTGCCTGCAGTACTGGCAGTCGATCGGGCGGCCCGGCAAGCGCCGGCTGCTGACCTGGCGCGGCGGCTACCACGGTGACACCTTCCACCCGATGTCGGTCTGCGACCCGGACGGCGGGATGCACCACCTGTGGGGCGGAGTGCTGCCCGGGCAGCTCTTCGCACCGCAGCCGCCGGCCGGGTTCGACGCCCCGCTCGACCCCGCGTACGCCGCACGGTTCGAGGAGTTGATGGCCCGTCACGCCGACGAGCTGGCCGCCGTCATCGTCGAACCGGTGGTCCAGGGCGCGGGCGGCATGCGGTTCCACTCCCCCGCGTACCTGCGGATGCTGCGCGAACTCTGCGACCGGTACGGGGTGTTGCTGGTCTTCGACGAGATCGCCACCGGATTCGGCCGCAGCGGCGCCCTGTTCGCCGCCGACCACGCCGGCGTCTCGCCCGACGTGATGTGCCTCGGCAAGGCCCTCACCGGCGGCTACCTGACGCTGGCCGCCGCCCTGTGCACCGGCGAGGTCGCCGACGGCATCAGCCGCGGCGAGATGCCGGTGCTCGCACACGGCCCGACCTTCATGGGCAACCCGCTGGCCTGCGCGGCCGCCAACGCCTCGCTGGACCTGCTGCTCGGGCAGGACTGGGCGACGGAGGTCAAGCGCATCGAGACCGGCCTTCGGGACGGCCTCGCGGCGGCGGCCGGGCTGCCGGGCGTGCACGACGTCCGCGTCCAGGGCGCCATCGGCGTCGTGCAGTTGGACCACCCGGTGGACGTCCCGGCGGCCACCGAGGCGGCCGCCCGGCAGGGCGTGTGGCTGCGGCCCTTCCGGGACCTGATCTACACCATGCCCCCCTACGTGACGGAGGACCAGGACGTGGCACGCATCGCCGCCGCCGTGACCGCCGCGGCGGTGGCGGGATGACCGCGCGCATCCTCTTCGTCACGGGTACCAACACCGACGTCGGCAAGACCGTGGCCACCGCCGCCGTCGCCTCGGCGGCACTGCGGGCCGGGCGGAAGGTCGCGGTGCTCAAGCCCGGCCAGACCGGCGTGACGGCCGACGAGCCCGGCGACGCCGCCGAAGTCGTCCGCCTGGCGGGCGAACTGACGTACCGTGAACTCGTCCGCTACCCCGAGCCGCTGGCACCCGACACCGCCGCCCGGCGCTCCGGACTGCCCCGCCTCTCCCCCGCCGACGTGGTGGCCGAGGTCGCCGAGCTCGCCGCCGGCCACGACCTGGTGCTGGTCGAGGGCGCGGGCGGCCTGCTGGTCCGCTACGACGACGAGGGCCGCACGCTCGCCGACCAGGCCCGGGCCGTGCTGGACGCCGGGCTGCCGGTCGGGATCCTGCTCGTCGCCTCCGCCGGGCTCGGCACGCTCAACATCGTCGCCCTCACGGCGGAGGCGCTGGCCGCCCGCGAACTGCCCCTCACCGGCGTCCTGGTCGGCTCCTGGCCCGCCGACCCCGGCCTCGCCGAGCGTTGCAACCTCGCCGACCTGCCGCGCTGCGCCGGCGCCCCGCTGCTCGGCGCCCTGCCCGAACGCGCGGGCACGGCGGAGGACTTCGCGTCTCTCGCACTCGCCTCACTGGCCCCTGAGCTGGGCGGAACCTGGGACGCGGAGCACTTCGCGCACGCCCATCGGCCCGAACCGGGCCCGCTTCGCTCGAAGGGGTGATCTCCGCCCCCGAACCGTGGGAGTCTCCGCCATTGGCTGAATACCGTTCCTCCCATGACAGACGGGCTCACCGTGGACGAGGCCCTGCGGGCCTTGGCCGCCCTGGAGGCGGCGTGGAAGGACGACGACGAGGCGCTGTCCGCCCTGGCGGCGGGCGGCGCCGGTGAACAGCCGCTGCCGGCGCTGGTCGCCGCGTACGGCGAACACGCGATGGACACGCTGATGGCCCTGGCCTTCGGCCTGCGTTCCAGCATGAGCGACGAGGAGCTCGCGGAGATCTCCGACGCGGTCAGCTCCAACATCGGCGCCCGGATGAGCGCCCTGCTCACCCAGACCCTGAAGGCCTGGGGCACCCTCGCCGCCCCGGACGACCTCGCCGTCACCAAGATCATCGCCCACACCGTGATCGACGCCATGCGCGCCGTCACCGAGGACCCCGGCAAGACCGAAGTCCTGCCCCTGCTCGCCACCTTCCGCAGCTACGCCCTCAACGGCACCTGAGGGCGCCGGTCTCCCGCGCGGGGTTCCGGACCTTCCCGGAGCCCCGCGCCGCTGCGTGTCCGAGACGCCGCGAAGCCGCGTTTCCGCGCTAAGAACGCACCCGCATCCACCCGGCGGCGAGGGCGAATCCGCCCGTCGAGACGGCGAGGAGGACGAGGGCGAAGACGAGGCCGCGCGCCGGGCCGGGGACGCCCTCGGGGATCAGGAGGACAGCGAATCCCGCGACAGAGAGGGAGCCGACGCCGATGACTCCGGCGGCGACGACGGCCGCACACCTCTGCGGAGGACGACGACCAGCTGCTCGATGACGTCCGGCCGGGCGGCCCCGAGGTCGATCAGTACGCCTCCGCCCTCATCAACGCTGCGGTTCAGAGAGGTGAGGTCCCGCAAGACAAGGCCATCGAACGCCTGAATGTCCGCATGGCGCGGCAGGCATCGCTGTACCGCGAACCGTCTCCCTCCATCCAGGTCGTCATCGAGGAGAGTTGTCTGCGGCCGGTCGGCGGCCCCTTCGTCATGGCAGAACAGCTTCGCCGACTTGAGAGCGTGGCTCGTCTTCCTCATGTCACCCTGCAGATCGCTCCGTCCACCTGGGCGCAGACCTTCCAGCGACCATGCCGTTCACGCTGCTGACCGACACGAACGGAAAGTGGATGGCCTACCTCGAAACCATCCAGCGGGGTTACGTCGAGCGCGAGGATGAGAGCAAGATCCGTTCCCTCATGAGGACATACGATTGGCTCCAGGCCCAGGCCCTCTCGTGTGCGGACTCACTGACGCTCGTCCGCACCCGTCTCAAGGAGTTGCACGCCATGTTCCCCATCACGACGGCCAAACCCGCCTCCTGGCTGAAGTCCTCCTACAGCAGCGGCGGCGGTAACTGCATCGAGGTCGCCCCCGGCCTCCCCGGTGTCCTCCCCGTCCGCGACAGCAAGGACCTCCACGGCCCTCAGCTCGCCTTCGGCGCCGAGGCCTGGCAGTCGTTCATCGCCGGGGTCAAGGCGGGCGAGTTCGGTGCAGTCTGACTTACCGCCGACCCCGGGTCCCCTGCGCTTCGCGATACTCGGCGCGCTGCGGGTGCAGCGCGCCGATCGTGCGATCCCCCTCGGGGCTCCCCGGCAGCGGGCCGTGTTGGCCGCGCTCCTCCTCCGTCCCAACGCCGTCGTCACGACCGACGAACTGATCGACGGCCTCTGGGGCGACCAGCCGCCCGGCTCCCCCCTCGTCACCCTCCGCTCCTACCTCTCCCAGCTCCGCAAGCTCCTGGAACCGGTCCGCGAGACCCCCACCGTCCTGCTCTCCCACGCGGGCGGCTACCGCCTCGCCGTCGAGCCCGACCACATCGACCTCTGGCGCGCCAAGCACCTGCACGAACTCGCCGCCCGCCACTCCCCCGACCAGCCCGCCCGTGCCCGCGAACTCCTCGCCGAGGCACTCTCCTTCTGGCGCGCCGAACCACTCGCCGACCTCCCCGGCCCCCTCATGCAGCGCGAGCGCGAGCGCCTCCGCGAACTGCGCCTCACGCTCCTGGAGGAGCGTCTCGCCCTCGACGTCGCACTCGGCGACCCCGCTCCGGAGTTGACGGCCCTGGCCGCCGAACACCCCTTCCGCGAACGCCTGCAGGCCCTCCTCATCCGCGCCCTGCACCGCCAGGGCCGTACCCCCGAGGCCCGCGCCGTCTACGACGCCCTGCACCACCGCCTCGTGGAGCACCTCGGCATCGAACCCGGCCCCGACCTCACCGCCCTGCGCCGCGAACTGGACCCGGACCAACTCCCCTCCTCCCCGGCCCACTTCACCGGCCGCGCGCACCACGTCGGCCGGATCACCCGGGCCCTGACCACGCCGCCCCGCTCCGGACTGCGGCTGGTGACCGTCACCGGCATGGCCGGCGTCGGCAAGACCTCCCTCGCCGTGCGCGCCGCCCACACCGTGCGCCCGGACTTCCCGGACGGCCGCCTGTACGCGGACCTGCGGGGCGCCGACCTGGTCCCGGCCAGCCCGTCCGACATCCTGGCCGACTTCCTGACCACCCTGGGCATCCGGCCGTCCGCCGTCCCCAAGGACCTCCCGGGCCGCTCCGCCCTCCTCCGCACGGCGACCGCCGGCAAGCGGCTGCTGATCCTGCTCGACAACGCCCGCGACGACGCCCAGATCCAGCCGCTGCTGCCCGGCTCCCCCGAGTGCGCGGTCCTCGTCACCAGCCGTACCGTGCTCCCCGGCGTACCGGCGGTCCTGAACCTCCCCCTGGACGTGTTCAGCGAGCACGAAGCCCTCGACCTGCTGGATTCCGTCATCGGTACGGCACGCCGCCGTGCGCAGGCCGCCGAGGCCGAGCGGCTGGTCGAGGCCTGCGGACGGCTTCCGCTGGCCGTACGGATCGCCGCCGCCCGGCTCGCCGCCGCACCGGACCAGTCGATCGCCGACCTCCTGCGCCGCCTGGCCGACGACCGCGAGGGCATCGCCGCCCTCCGCACCCGCGACCTCGCCATCGAGCAGGTCTTCGACGTCAGTTACCGCCTGCTCCCGCCCTCCCTGGCGGCGGCGTTCCGGATGCTCGCCTGGGTGGAGCCGGACATCGGCCTGGAGTCGGCGGCCGCCGTCCTCGACCTGCCGGAGGACGAGGCCGAGTGGCTGGCCGAATCCCTGGTGGACCAGGCCCTGTTGGAGTCGCTCGGCGCCGGCCGCTACCGCTTCCACGACCTGGTGCGCGCGTTCGCCCGCCGGGTCTCCCTCCGGCTCGGCCCCGACGAGCGCAGCGCCGCACACCACCGGCTGCTGGCCCTCCTGCTCGGCCGCGCTCGTACGGCCTTCGCCCTCGCCGTCCCCGGCGACCCGGTGGCCGACGTCTTCGGCGAACCGACACCCTCCCCCACCGGCCGTCCCCCCTTCACCGACCTGGCCGACGCCCGCCGCTGGGCGCGCGTGGAGACACCGGGCGCGGTCGCGCTCGCGGCGGCCGTCGCGACGCACGGCCGCGCCGAACTGCGCTCCGCCATCGACCTCCTGATCGCGCTCAGCCCGCTCGGCCTCGGCGCGTTCGGCGGCCGGGCGGAGGAGGCGGCGCGCCTCCTCGTCGCCGCCGCCGTCGAACGCCGCGACCGCGCCGCCGAGGGCCGTTCCCGCTTCCTGCTCGGCACGATCCTGCTGGCCCGGGCCCGGCTCGGCGAGGCGGGAACCGAGGCCCGGCAGGCCGCCGACGCCTGCCAGGAAGTCGGCGACCGGGCCGTCCTGCGGCAGGCCCTCAACGACCTGGGCCTGATCGCCCAGGCGGAGGGCCGGCACGAGGAGGCGATCACCGCCTTCGACGAGGCGGCGCTGCTCGCCCGGCGGCTGGGCCACCGTTCGGGCGAGGTGGCGAGCACCGCGAACGCGGCGCTGTCCCGGATCCGCAGCGGACAGGCGGCCGTCGCGGCGGAGACCTGCCGCCTGCTCCTCACCGAACCCGCCGCCGGCACCGGCACCAGCACCCAGACCGACATCGCACCGACCGCCTGCACTGACACCGGCACCGAGACACGCACCGGCACCGCGCCGACCGCCGGCACCGGATCAACGGACCACGCCATGACCGCGTACGTGCACTACGTCCTCGGCCTCGCCCACCAGGTCCTGGGCCGGCTCGACGACGCCGCCGCGCAGATGCGGTGCTGCATCGACCGCGCACACCCCGCCCGCGACCTGGACCGCGAGTCGGCCGCCCGCAGCCGCCTCGCCGACATCCTGCGCCTGCTCGGCCGCCTCGACGAGGCCGCCGCAGAGGCGGAGCGCGCCCTCACCCTGGCGACGGAAGGTGGGCGACAGCGCGAACGCGCCCTCGCCCACCTGGTGTTGGCCAACGTCCTGACCACCCGTGGCGACCACCCGGCCGCCCGGGTTCACGAGGCCAGGGCGCACCTGCTGCTCGGCCGGCTGAGCGCGTCGGAGTCCGCCGACGCGAAGCCGCTGCTGACGGCGCTGGCCACCGCCGACCGGGCAGCCCTCACACCCCGCGCGGATTGACGATCACGAGGCCCGTCCCGTTCCACGCGACCTTGTTCGCCAGGCACCGCACGTCGGCCGATCCGCCGCAGGCCCCCGCCGGCGGCTCGGCCGACGAGCCGTGCCGTCCGGGCTCTCCCGCACCCACGGCCACGGCGCCCAGCACCGACACCAGCACCGCCGCACCGGCGACCACCGCGCGGACCACAACCTTCCGAACCACTGAGGACGCTCCTTACTCGTACGTGATCAAGCATCCGCACCCTCCCAGGCGCCGGTAGACAGCCGATCAACGCGCCCCCGGCCCGCTCGCCGGGCCGGGCCAGGCCGGCGCCCCGCCCCGACGCAGGCCGGCTCCTTCGACCGTGTGGCAAGATCGCAGAATGCTGCGACTCACCGACTTCATCATCGACTGCCCGGACACGATGGAGCTGGCCGCCTTCTACTCCGAGGTGACGGGCCGCCCGGTCAAGGCGGACAGCACCGAGCACTGGGCCGGCATCCGGTTCGGCGAGATCGAACTGGCCTTCATCCGGGTCGAGGACTACCGCGCCCCGCAGTGGCCCGACAGCGAGCACCCGAAGCAGTTCCACCTCGACTTCGAGGTCGACGACATCGAGGCCGAACAGAGTCGCGTCCTGGCCCTCGGCGCGTCCCTGCAGCGGGACTGCATCGGCCCCAACGGCTACGGCTTCCGCGTCTACACGGACCCGATCGGCCACCCCTTCTGCCTCTGCCGCAACAAGGGAGTCGTCTGGACCGACCAGGGCCCCGTCTGGCCCGGCCGCGACCAGTAGGCCGCACCGGGGCCCCAGACCTCAGGGGCCGCAGGCGCGAAGGGGCCAGGGACGTGCAGGGGCCGCGGACGCACCGTACCGACGCCCCGACCGCCGCCCGACCGCCGTGCCCCCGACCGCCGTGAGGGCCGCCGCCGAGCCGCTTGAGGACCTGCTCGACCCTCGGCATCGCCGACCGAACGCCGGCCGCCCCAGCGCCTCAGCCTCGCGAGGGCGGCGGCACGGCGGCCTCAACCGATGCGCCGGGGGCCGGTACGGGGCCGGTACGAGGCCGGGAACGGGACGTCGACGGCGCCGACTTCCCGTGCGGGCACCGGTGACGGCGTCAGGTCCATCGACCGCGCCCCCGCGCCGCCCGCGGCAGCGCGACGGCCCGCCCGCGGTCGGCCCGACGGGCGTCAGCGCGCCGCGGCGACCCGGAAGGCCCCCGAATTCCACTGGAGCCCGGCCGGGCCGCCGGTGGGCCACTCGTGGTCCAGCCGGCGACGGTCCCGGCCAAGGGCGCCGAGGTCGAGCGGCCGCAGGGTGCCGGCCACCAGGCCGGTGGCCTCGGTGGCGGTGAGCGGCATGACCGTCACGTACTGGGCGTCGTCGCCGCCCATCCAGTCGACGGACTCACTGAAGATCCAGACGAACTGCTGCGCGCAGTCCCGGCAGCGCCGGACGTCGACGGAGAAGTGCGCGCCGTCCACCACCTCGGCCTCCTGCTCGAAGGCCTCGCGCTGCCCCCGCCACACCGCGTGCGCGTCCCCGCCGTAACACTTCGCGCAGCCGAACTGCATCATCGGCCTTCTCATCGGTCGACTCCCTGTTCCGCGTCCACCCGTTCGACGACGTCCCGTCGCGGCCCATGATGCCCGGCCCGGCGGCGGAGGGCACTGTTCCGCCGATCACCGCCCGGCGTGCTCCCCGAGCCTGCGCGAACCTCCCCACGCCCCCGCCAAGCGCGGGTGACGGCCCGGAATCCACCCCGTGAACGGCCGCACCCACCGCCCGTACGCAGCCACGATGCACCGCCGCACCACGCTCCCGAC
This sequence comes from Kitasatospora sp. NPDC053308, assembly GCF_055585785.1. Taxonomy (NCBI): domain Bacteria; kingdom Bacillati; phylum Actinomycetota; class Actinomycetes; order Kitasatosporales; family Streptomycetaceae; genus Kitasatospora; species Kitasatospora sp. NPDC053308. The sequence continues at coordinate 208,254 of NZ_JBVJJY010000011.1, forward strand.
GCCATGCCCGGGCGCCCCCGCACGCCCGCCCGCGCCCGCCCGCGCCGAGATCGACGCCCCCGCCCGGGCACGACCCCGACGGAGGAACAATTCACGCCCCGTTTCCACGCCGTTCGCTCCCGGAGGAAGGACTCCAGGGGCGCACCCGTTGACGACCGGGCCCTCACGGTGCGACGTTGCGCAGCATCTCCCGCACCCGCTCCCGCAGCTGCGGATCGGACACCTCCTCCTCCCACGGCGTGCCGGCACGCTCGGCGAGAGCCAGGGTGGTGGCGACGAACCCCTCGGAGAGCGCGCGCAGCACGCGGTGGCTCGTCCTCCCGTGCCAGGCGGCGAGGGCCTTGACGAAGGTGCCGAACGCCGCCGGGTCGATCTCGCTCTCGTCATGGACCATCGGCCCGATGCCCGAGGCCAGGCCCAGTTCGGCCTCGAAGTCGGCCACCTGGCGCAGGAACAGCCGGGAGACCCCGTTGGACGGGTTCCACAGCGTCCTGCCGGCCATCTCGAAGTACTGACTCATCCGGTCCCCCTCCAGGCGAAACGATCCGGCCTACGGCTGCGCCGGGGGCTGCGGGTTGTCGAGCAGGAGGTCGTGGCCGACCTCGGTGAGGGAGTGGCGGACCTGCTTGCCCTCCCGGCGGGTGGCTATCAGGCCGGCCGCGCGCAGGGCGGCGGCGTGGGCGGAGGCGGAGGGCGGGGTGACGCCGAGCCGCTGGGCGAGTTCGGTGGTGGAGCAGTCGCTGCCGGCGATGGCACGCAGGACGCGGGCCCGGGCGGGGCCGAGGACGGCGGCGAGGCCGTCGGCGGCCGTCGGCCGGGCCGGGGCCTCGGCGGCCGGGGTGGCGATCGGGTGCAGCAGCAGGCTCTGCCGGTCCGGTCCTGCCAGGAGGCTGATGCTCTGCTGGACGAAGTAGTTGGGCCGCAGCTCCAGGCCGCGGCCGCCCAGCTCGAAGGAGCCCTCCAGCTCGCCGAGGGTGCACTCCAGCACGCCCTCGTCGCGCCAGACCGCGTTCGGGTGGAGCGCGTCGAGCATCGCGCCGATGCCGGAGCGGCTGGCGGTGCGGGCCCGGACGGCGATGTCGGCCTCCAGCGCGCGACGGATGTCGGGCCAGTCCGGGGCGAGGCAGGACCGGAACAGCGCCCAGGCGCCGTCACTGACCTCCCGCAGGCCCCGGGAGCCGTCGTCGCGCAACCGGGCGAGCGCGGTGGGGAGTTCGGCCCCGCTGCCGAACATCGCGACGTCCTCCTCGACGACCCTCTGCGGGACGGCGAGGAGCGCGTCGAGCTCCTCGGTCAGCTGCCGGCGGACGCTGTCGAGGTCCGCCACCAGGAAGTCGGGGACCCCGATCGGGCTCGCGTTGACCACTTCGAGGAAGCGCACGGCCCGGTGGGGCACGTGCCGGCGGATGTCCCGCCACCATCGCTCGCTGCGCGACCCCGTGCCCTGGTGCACGCCCCTGCGAGCGGAGCCGGCCATCAGGTGGTCGAGCGGCGAGATGACGAACCGGGTCTTCGCGAGGTCCGCGACCCCGAACCTCAACGCGATCACAAAGCCTCCTCCGGATCCCCGCAACCACCCTGACCTGGTGCGTTTTTGACTATTAGGCCCTGAGGCTAATGCATGGCCGGTCGGCCGCCGCGCTTGGCATGCTCTCTCTGGCCGGCGCGACGAGGACCCGCTCCGGCCCCCACCACGAGGGGAGTGGGGGCCGGAGCACTCGTTCGGTATTCCGAACGCAGTGCCTCCGGCGCCGGCCCGGGGGGGGGGGGGGGGGGGGGGGGGGGAGATAGAAAACACCCAGAGGAGGGGGGGGGGGGAGGTGAAGGGGGGGGGGGGGGGGGTGGGGAATGGGGGGGGGGGGGGGGGGGGCGGGGGTGTGTCCTTTGTTGTCGTGAAACGGCCTTTTCCCGGGGCCCCGGGGGGGGGGGGGGGGGCGGCCCCCCCCCCCCCCCCCCCCCCCCCCCCGGGCCGGTGTCGGCGCCCGCGACCGGGTCGGCGGCCGTGCTCCAGCCGGGCCGGTACCGGTGCCAGTGCCCGGGCCTGCGCCAGTGCCCGTACCGGGGCCAGTGCCCGGGCCTGCGCCAGTGCCCGTACCGGGGCCAGTACCCGGGCCTGCGCCAGTGCCCGTATCGGTGTTGGCGCCCGTACCGGTCTCAGTGCCCGTGCCCGAGCGAGGCCCCCGGCCCCAGCGCCGGACGGGACGCCGCAGGCAGTTCGGACTCCTGCCCGTCGCCGGCGAGGTGCAGCCGCTGCTCCGCCCGGTACTGCAGCAGGAGCACCGAGCGGACCGGCTCCCCGCCCACGGCGGTGTACGAGTGCGGCAGCGAGGCGTCGAACCCCACGTAGTCGCCCGGGCCGAGCTCGACCTCCCGGCGCCCCGCCCGCACCCGCAGCCGCCCGGACTGGACGACGGTGTGCTCGGTGCCGATGTGGCCCCCGGAGATCTGCGTGCCGTCGGTGCGGACCTGCTGGTCGTAGAGCTCGAACACGACGTCCCCGGCCTCGATCCGGCGCAGCGGGCGCAGGTCGACGCCCCGGCCGCTCAGCACCTCGGCGTCGGCCGCCCGCACCACCGTCACCTCTTCGGCGGGACGCGCCTCCACCAGGTCGGAGATCGGCACGCCGAGCACCCGGGAGAGTCCGAGCACCGTCTCCAGGGTCGGGTTGCCGGCCCCGGACTCCAGCTGGGAGAGCGTGGCCTTGCCCACCCGGGCCCGCCGGGACAACTCGGACAGCGACAGGCCGCGCTGCGCCCGCACCCGCTTCAGGTTGGCGGCGAGGACACCCCGGACGCACTCCTCGCCCGGTGCCCCGGCGGGCTCCCGGGCGGACTCCCCGGTGTCGTTCATGCTCGACCTCTTCTCTCCCGGCCTCGTTCGATATACCGTACGGGACGCCTGCCGACGGACGGGGCAGCGTAGCGAAGCACCTCGCCCGCCGCCTCGCCCACCACCTTCACCGGGAGAACCTAGTGACCGAGCCCGCCGACACCATCACGTACCGGAAGAACGGCCTCACCCGCGGCGTCACGGACGAGCTCGCCGAGAACATGAAGCAGGGCTGGGCCGACACCGAGCGCACCGCCCTGGAGCCGAACCCGCAGGCCGCCCACACCGCCCGTCGCCGCGCCGCGCTGTCCGCCGCCTTCCCCGGCGAGCTGCTGGTGGTGCCGTCCGGCAACCCCAAGGTCCGGGCCAACGACACCGACTACCCGTTCCGTCCGTCCTCCGACTACGCCTACCTGACCGGCGATCAGTCCCAGGACGCGGTGCTGGTGCTGGAGCCCACCGGCGAGAGCGGCCACACCGCCGTCCTCTACCTGCGCAACCGCTCCGGGATCGACAACGGCGAGTTCTGGCTGGACACCCACGGCGAGCTGTGGGACGGCCGCCGCAACAGCCTGACCGAGAGCGAGCGGCTGCTCGGCCTCCCCTGCCGGGACGTCCGCACCGTGCGCGCCGACCTGCGCGCCGCCACCGGCCCGGTGCGGGTGCTGCGCCGCCACGACGCGGGCGTGGAGGAGGCCCTGAAGGACCGGGTGGTCGCCGAGCGGGACGAGGAGTTCGAGGTCTTCCTGTCCGGGCTGCGCCTGGTGAAGGACGAGTTCGAGATCGCCGAGCTGCGCTTCGCCTGCGCGGCGACGGCGCGCGGCTTCGAGGACGTGGTGCGGGTGCTCGGCACCGACACCGAGACGGCGGAGCGGCTGATCGAGGGCACCTTCTTCGTCCGCGCCCGGGTCGAGGGCAACGACGTGGGCTACGGCACCATCGCCGCGGCCGGCCCGCACGCCACCACCATGCACTGGGTGCGCAACGACGGCCACGCCAAGCCCGGCGACCTGCTGCTGCTCGACGCCGGTGTGGAGACCAACCACCTCTACACCGCCGACATCACCCGGACCCTGCCGGTCAGCGGCCGCTTCACCGACCTGCAGCGCAAGGTCTACGACGCCGTGTACGCGGCCCAGGAGGCCGGCATCGCCGCCGTCAAGCCGGGCGCGGACTTCCGCGACTTCCACCGCGCCGCCCAGCGCGAGCTGGCCGAACACCTCACCTCCTGGGGCCTGTTCGGGGACCTGACCGCCGACAAGGTGTACGAGCTGGGCCTGCACCGCCGCTTCACCCTGGCCGGCACCGGCCACATGCTGGGCATCGATGTCCACGACTGCGCGCACTCCCTCACCGAGCTCCACGTGGACGGCCCGCTGAAGCCGGGCATGGTGCTCACCGTCGAGCCGGGCATCTACTTCCAGGAGAACGACCTGACCGTGCCGGAGGAGTACCGGGGCATCGGCGTGCGGATCGAGGACGACATCCTGGTCACCGAGGACGGCAACGAGAACCTCTCCGCCGCCCTCCCCCGCCGCTCCGACGAGGTCGAGGCCTGGCTCGCCGCCCTCCGCGGCTGACGCCGGAACGCCGTACGGCACCCGGGGCAGCGCGCGAAGCCCGCCCCGGGTGCCGCACCGGTGGGTCCGGCCGCGCGCCCGGTCAGCCCGTCAGCGGCTTGACCCAGCGGCTCCACTGCGGCTCGGGGGCGTAGCCGGCGGCCTGCCAGGTGCGGTGGCCGAGGGCGTTGTCGTCGAGCACCATGGCGTCCGCGCGGCGACCGCCGAGTGCGGTGAAGCGTTCCTCCGCGGCGGCCAGCAGGGCGGCGCCGATGCCGCGGCGGCGGTGGGCGGGGTCGACGGCGAGCCGGTAGAGGTGGCAGCGCCAGCCGTCCCAGCCGGCGATCACGGTGCCGAGCAGCGCCGCCGGGTCGTCGGCGGGGGTGGCGACGATCAGGCACTCCGGGTCGCGGGCGAGCAGCGCGGCCACTCCCGCCTCGTCGTCCGTGATGCTGGCGCCCTTGGCGGCCCGGCCCCAGAGGGTGAGCACGGCGGGGATCTCGTCGGGGGTGGCGGGGCGCAGGGCGATCTGGTCGGTCATGCGGGCCTGTCTAGCAGCCGGTTCTGCCGCGGCGCCGGGGATTCCACGTCCTGGACGGCCGGGACGAGGCGCCGCCCGCCCCGGCCCGACGGAGGGGCGGAGCGGACGGCGGCCGGGACGCGGCTGTCAGATGTGGTGGGAGGTGTCGCGCTCGGACTTCTCGATCTGGTCGATCCGGCGCTGCAGCGCGTCGGCCTGGGCGCGGGCCTTGCGAGCCGCGTCGCGCTCGCCCTCGTGCTCCAGGCGGTCGGCCTTCTGGCGCAGCTGGTGGACCTGCTGGCGCATCTGGTTGAGGTCGACGGTGATCGAGGCGGCGGCCGCGGGCTGGGCGGTGGCGACCTGGGCGACCGTCGCCAGAGCGCCGCCGGCGAGGGCGGCGGTCAGGACCAGGGCGGGGATGCGTCGACGCATGGGTGACTCCTTACGGTGGTGCATGGTTCTCTGCCTGGACATCTTCTGATTACCAGACGGTAACCATCCTGACATGACCGAGCGTCAGCGGTCGCACTGGCCCCACCGCCCCACCGCGCCCGCGCCCGCGCCCGCGCCGCGATGACGCGATGAGCGGCCGTCAGCCCAGCCGCCACACCGTGGTGGTCTTCACCGCCGTGTCCTCCAGGTCGGCGACCACCGGCACCCGGTAGGCCGCCACCGCCGTGAAGCGCTCCCGGGGCAGGTAGGCGCGGCCCGGGTCGCCGACGATGACGGTGGCCCCGCGCGCGGCGGCCCGTTCCAGGAAGGGCAGGAAGCGGGCGGCCATGGCGCGTTCGTAGAAGACGTCGCCCGCGAGGACCACCTCGGCCGGGGCGCCGTCGCCGTCCACCAGGTCGACCAGGGCGCCGTCCACCCGCACCCCGTTGGCCTCGGCGTTGAGGCCGATCGCGGCGACCGCGTAGGCGTCGATCTCGGCGGCCCGCACCGAGGCCGCGCCGCAGCGGGCGGCGGCGACGCCGATCAGCCCGGAGCCGGCCGCGACGTCCAGCACGGTACGGCCCCGCACCAGTTCGGGGTGGTCCAGCACGTAGCGGGTGACGGCCACACCGCCCGCCCAGGCGAAGGCCCAGAACGGCGGCGGCAGCCCGGCCTCCCCGCGCGCCCGCTCGGTGGTCTCCCAGAGGACGATCGCGTCCTCGGCCATGTGCAGGCTGATCTCGGGCACGAAGGGGACGGGCTTCAGCTCGGTCTCGCGCCGGATGAAGGCGAGGTCCTCGGTCGGCTGAAGAGTACGCAGCTCACTCGGCATGCCCGCAGCATAGAGCCCCCGCGGCGAGCGTTCGCCCGTCCGCGGGGGCTCGGCCCCTCCCCCGGGCGCTCAGGCCCGGCCCGCGGCCTTCTGGGTGCGGCGGGCCAGCGAGTCGACCACGACGGCGGCCAGCAGGACCAGGCCGGTGATCATGAACTGGATGGCGTTGCTCAGGCCCTGGATGTTCATCCCCGACTGGATCGAGCCGATCACCAGCGCACCGAGCAGCGCCGACCAGGTCTTGCCGCGACCGCCGAAGAGGCTGGTGCCGCCGATGACGGCCGCCGCGATGGCGTTCATCAGCAGGTTGCCGCCGCCGGAGGTCTGGCTGGCCGACTGGATCTGCGCGGCCAGGAAGAGGCCGCCGACGGCCGCCATCGTGGAGCAGATCGTGAAGACGCTGATCCGGATCCAGGCCACGTTGATGCCCGCACGCCGGGCGCCCTCGATGTTGCCGCCGAGCGCGAACACCTGGCGGCCGTAGGACGTGCGGCGCAGCACGAAGTCCAGCACCACGATGAAGATCAGGAAGATCAGCAGCGCGAGGGGCAGCCCCTTGTACTGGTTGAGCGTGTAGGCGGCGAGGAAGGCGACGATCGCCAGCAGGACGGTGCGCAGCACGATGTCGGTCGGCGGGCGGGACGGCACGCCCGCGGCCTGCCGCCGCCGGGCGTCGACCAGCGAGGCGAACAGGAACAGCAGGACGCCGACCGCCGCGGCACCGTAGGCGGCGGCCTGCTGGCCGTAGATGGTGCTGTAGAGCCTGGAGACGATGTCGGTGCCCGGGAGGTTGACCGTGCCGGTGGCGCCGAGGATCTGCAGCATCAGGCCGTTCCAGCCGAGGTTGCCGGCGAGGGTGACGACGAAGGCCGGGACGCCGACCTTGGCGAAGAAGACGCCCTGGATGCAGCCGACCACGGCGCCTCCGACCAGGGCCGTGAGCAGCGCCAGCCACTGGTTGACGCCGTTGGTCACGCTCAGGACGGCGTAGATCGCGGCGCACAGGCCGCTGACCGAGCCGACCGAGAGGTCGATCTCGCCGAGCAGCAGCACGAAGACCACACCGATCGCGATCATGCCGGTGCCGACGATCTGCTGGGACAGGTTGGAGAGGTTCTGGGCGGACAGGAAGCTGCTGTTGAGGCTGCCGAACACGGCCCAGATCACGATCAGTGCCAGGACGACCGGCAGCGAGCCGAGTTCACCACTGCTCAGGCGCCGGCGGAACTCCCCGAGGTAGCCCTTGACGCCCTCCTGCCGGACGATCAGCCGGGGGTCGACGGCGGGGGTCGCCCCGGGGGCGACCGGCTCGGGGGCGTTGACGCCGCCGTACGGCATGCTGTCCTCGGGCACCGGGACGTGCCGGCGTTCGGGCTCGCCGCCCGGGGGGCTCCCGGGGATGTTCTCGCTCACTCGGAACCCTCCTGGCCCCGGGCCCTCCGGCGGGTCACGGCGTTGTCCGTGGCACCGGTGATGGCCGAGATGATCTCTTCCTGGTTGGTGTAGCGCTTGTCGAAGACGCCGTTGTTGCGGCCGAGGCGCAGCACCGCGACGGTGTCCGCGACGGCCATCACGTCGGCCATGTTGTGGCTGATGAGGATCACGCCGTGGTCCTGTTCGCGCAGCCGTTCGACCAGGTCGAGCACCTGGGCGGTCTGCTCGACACCGAGGGCCGCGGTGGGTTCGTCCAGCATGACGACCCTGGGCGAGCCGATCAGCGCGCGGGCGATCGCGACGACCTGGCGCTGACCGCCGGACAGCGAGGCGACGGGGATCCGCACGCTGGGGATGCGGATGGAGAGGGTGTCCAGCAGGGCCCGGGAGCGCTTCTCCATCGCGACCTCGTCGAGGATGGTGAAGCGGCGGATCTCGCGGCCGAGGAAGAGGTTCCCGACCACGTCGAGGTTGTCGCAGAGCGCGAGGTCCTGGTAGACCGTCGCGATGCCCAACTGCTGGGCGTCCTGCGGCCGGTGGATGGCCACCGGCTTCCCCTGCCACTCGATGACGCCCTCGTCGGGCTGGTGCACCCCGGCGATGGCCTTGACCAGGGTGGACTTGCCGGCGCCGTTGTCGCCGACCAGGGCCACCACCTCGCCGGCGTGCACCTCCAGTTCGATGTCGGTGAGCGCCTGCACGGCGCCGAACCGTTTGGAGACCCCACGCAGGGCCAGTACGGTCTCACCTGCCACAGTGACCAACTCCCTTGCCCCGCCTCCGTCGTGGAGGCGGGGCCTGTTCGGGTTCGAGGGGGGACGTCGGGAGCGCGACGTCGAGGGGGCGAGGCCGGACGGGCGACGTCGGACGGACGGCGCCGGGACGGCGACGCCGGTTACATCAGGCCGGCGGACTGGCAGGCGGAGGCGTAGTCCGGCGTGCAGATCTGGGCCACGGTGTAGAGGCCGTCCTGGACGACGGTGGTCTTGACGTTGTCCTTCTTGACGACGATCGGGGTGAGCAGATTGGCCAGCACCTTGTTGTTGCTGCCGTTGGTCGCCGTCGTGGGCGCGAGGGAGGGGCCCGGGGTGCCGCCACCGGCCATGGCGACGGCCATCTCGGCCGCGGCGTCGGTCTCCGGCTTGAACGGCTTGTAGACCGTCATGGTCTGGGTGCCGATCAGGATCCGCTGGATGGCGTCGAGCTGGGCGTCCTGGCCGGTGAGCGGGGTGTTGATGCCCGCGGCCTTCTGCGCGGTCGCGATACCGGCAGCCATGCCGTCGTTGGCGGAGTAGATGCCGACGACGTTGGCCGCGCCGATCGCGGTGATGCCCGCCGCGGCCTCCTGGTTGGCCTGGTTCGGGTCCCACTGCGGGGTGTCGTACTCCTTGCCGATCTTCAGCTTGCCGTCGATGGCGCTGTGCGCGCCGGCCTTGAAGTCGGCCGCGTTGGGGTCGGTGGGCGAGCCGTTGATCATGATGATCTGGCCGGCGTTGGCCTTGTCCCCCACCGCCTCGACCAGGGCCTGGCCCTGCAGCTGGCCGACCTTGTGGTTGTCGAAGGACACGTACGCGTCGACCGGGCCCTGGGCCAGGCGGTCGTAGGCGAGCACCTTGACGCCGGCGTCGTGGGCCTTCTGGACCGAGGACTGGATCGACTTGGAGTCGACCGGGTCCAGGATCAGCACCTTGTCGCCCTTGGTCAGGGCGGTGTCCACCTGGGTCTGCTGGAGCGTCGCGTCCTGGTTGGCGTTGTAGTAGTCGATCTGGGCCTGCGGCGCGATCTCCTTGATCTTCTGCTCGATCAGCGGACGGTCGAACTGCTCGTAGCGGGTGGTCTTGGTCTCCGGCAGCAGCAGACCGATCCGGACGGCTCCCACGGAGGCACTGCCGCTCGCGGCCGCGCTGCCCGAGGAACCGCTTCCTGACGACTGTTTGGCGCTGCCACAGGACGCCATGCCGAGGCCGAGGGAAACCACGGCGGTGACCGCGAGGACGCGGCGAAGCCCGATGCTCATGAAGATGCCTCTCCGGTTGGGTCCACCCCCTTCTCCTCTCCGAGTCTGGGAAGCATGTGCCGAGCCCACGAATCCGGTGGTCCGAACGGGTAGCCGGGGAGGCGGCTGGACTCGGCACCGATCGTCCGTCTACATTTCTGTAGACGTCGGAGGCGCGCGGCATCACCCCCCGGACAGCCGCGCGCCTCCGACCTCTCGTCCGGCCACCCCGCGACGGGGTTCAGCCAACGACAGGGTTCACCTCACGCCGCGGCTCACCCCACGACGGGGCTGACCCCACGAAGGGGCTCACCTCGCGACGGGGCTCACCCCCGCTCGTCCACCACCCGCTTGATCTTCCCGACCGAGCGCTCCAGCGTGTACGGCTCGACCACCTCGACCGCGACCGTGACGCCGACCCCGTCCTTCACCGCGCCGGCGATCGCCGCCCGCGCGGCGTCGCGCTGCTCGGCGGACGCCTCCGGCCGGGCCTCGACCCGGACCGTCATCCGGTCCAGCCGCCCCTCGGTGGCCAGCCGCAGCTGGAAGTGCGGCGCGACGCCCGGGGTGCGCAGCAGGATCTCCTCGATCTGGGTCGGGAAGACGTTCACCCCGCGCAGGATGATCATGTCGTCGCAGCGCCCGGTGACCTTCTCCATCCGCCGGAACGCCGGGCGGGCGGTGCCCGGCAGCAGGCGGCTGAGGTCGCGGGTGCGGTACCGGATGACGGGCAGCGCCTCCTTGGTGAGGGAGGTGAAGACCAGCTCGCCACCCTCGCCCTCGGGCAGCACCTCGTCGGTGATCGGGTCGACGACCTCCGGGTAGAAGTGGTCCTCCCAGATGTGCAGCCCGTCCTTGGTCTCCACGCACTCCTGGGCGACGCCCGGGCCGATCACCTCCGAGAGGCCGTAGATGTCGACGGCGTGCAGGTCGAGCCGCTCCTCGATCTCCCGGCGCATCTCCTCCGTCCAGGGCTCGGCCCCGAAGATGCCCACTTTGAGCGAGGTGCCACGCGGGTCGATCCCCTGCTTCTCGAACTCGTCGAGCAGGGTCAACAGGTAGGACGGGGTGACCATGATGATCTCGGGCTCGAAGTCCCGGATCAGCTGCACCTGCCGGGCGGTCATGCCACCGGAGGCCGGGATCACGGTGCAGCCGGCCCGCTCGGCGCCGTAGTGCGCGCCGAGGCCCCCGGTGAACAGGCCGTAGCCGTAGGCGATGTGCACCTTGTGGCCGGGTCTGCCGCCCGCCGCGCGGATCGAGCGGGCGACCACGTCGGCCCACACGGCGAGGTCGTTCTCGGTGTAGCCGACCACCGTCGGCAGGCCGGTGGTGCCGCTGGAGGCGTGGATCCGGCGGACCCGCTCCATCGGCACCGCGAACATCCCGTAGGGGTAGCCCTCGCGCAGGTCGGCCTTGGTGGTGAAGGGGAAGCGGGCCAGGTCGGCCAGGGTGCGGCAGTCCTCGGGGCGGACGCCGGCCGCGTCGAACTTGCGGCGGTAGAGCTCGACGTGGTCGTAGGCGTGCCGCAGGGTGGCCCGCAGCCGGCTGAGCTGGAGGGCGCGCAGCTCGTCCACGCCCATCCGCTCGCCGGCGTCCAGGAGCCCGGAGGGGATCGGCGCCCCGAGCCGGCGGGGCCGCTCGGCGGGGTCCCCGGGCTGCGCTTGCGGGCGTCGGGGCGGCTCTCCCGGCCTGGGCGTGACGGGTGCGGTGCCGGTCATCGTCGCTCCTTCGCTGGTCGGCCTGGCCCGAGGTGCCTACCGATCGTTCGGTCAGGCGCGCGCCGAGCCCAGTAACCCAGTACCCGAACCGGGTGTCAAGGGATCGTGCGGCACTTCCGGAATGCGAACGTCCGTCCTCTTTGCGCCAACTTCTCCCTGCCCGCACCCCACCGGTTTGGCTGTCCAATATGAAAATCATTACGGAATTTTGACTCTGCGGCGCCCTCCCCCGACCTGAGCACATGGTTCAGTAGTGCGGTTTCCCCCCACGTCCTGGAAGTGATAACCGTGCCCAACTCCTCTGCCCTGGTCACCGCGCTGCGCGAACTCGGCGACCGGCCCGCCGTCGTCGCCGACGGGCGCGCGATCAGCGGCACCGGCCTGCTGCTCGGCGTCTCCCCGGCGGACGGCCTGCCGCGGGCCCTCGCCGGGCGCGTCGCCGAACACGCCGCGCTGGCGCCCTCCGCCGCCCGCGCCGCCGAGCAGCGGCTGCGGTACTGGGCCGGTGTCCTCGGCCCGCCGCCGATCCGGCACACCGTGCTGCACCCCGTCACCGACCTCGCCGTCGAACTCGCCCTCGCCACCCTCCTGGCCGGCGGCACCGTCCACTGCGACGACCCCGAACAGCACCCCGACGAGCAGCTCGCCGCCCTCGCCGCCCACCGCACCACCCACCTCAGCCTCCCCTCCGCCCTGCTCTGGCGATTCAGCCGCCTGCCCCGCCTGACCGACCACGACCTCGGCGCGCTCCGGCTGGTCCTGCACATCGGCCCCGAACCCCGCCAGGAGGACGTGTACGCCGCCGTCGACGCCCTCGGCGCCGTCCTCGCCCACGTCCGCGCCCCCGAGGACGACGCCGAAGCCGCCGACCGCCGACTGCGCGCCGACGCCGAAGCCGCCGCGGCCGCCGCCTGGAAGCACAGCATCGGCGTCACCGAGGGACAGCTCCACGACTTCGGCGCCCATCTCGACCGGGCGGTCCTCTCCTCCCTGCTGCTGACCCTCCAGCAGAGCGGCGTCCTCACCGACCCCGCCCGCGGGTACTCCGAGGCCGAGCTCCTCGCCACCGCCATGGTCACCCCCGCCCAGCGCCCCCGGGTGACCCGCTGGCTCGACGCCCTCGCCCGCCACGCCCTGATCACCCGCCACGACGGCGGCGCCCAGGGCCCCGTCTTCCACGCCCGCCACGACGCGCCCCCGCTCACCGCCGCCGAGGTCCGCGAGTCCTGGCGGCCGGCCGTCGAGGCCTGGGCCGACGGGCTGGGCCCGGCCGCCGCCCTGGACCGGGTCCGGCGCGGCGCCGCGCGGCTGCCCCGGCTGCTCAGCGGCGAGGAGACACCCCGCCCGGCCACCGCCCCCGTCCGCTGGACCGCCGCCCGCGGCTACCTCGGCACCGCCCTCGGCGCACTGGTGCGCCGCACCGCCGAGGCCCACGACGGACCGGCACCGCTGCGCGTCCTGGAACTCGGCCACGCCCTCGACGGCGCCGAGACCGCCGTCGCCCGCGCCCTCGCCGCCCGGCCCCGCCCCACCGCCGAGCACCACCTCACCGCCGACGGCGGGCGCTACCACGTCGTCGTCGCCACCGCGTCGGCGGCCCGGGCGCCGGAGGACGAAGTCCGTTCGCTGGTCCGGCTGCTCGCCCCCGGCGGCCGGCTGCTCCTCCTCGCCCCCACCGCCGAACAGCTCGACCTGCTGATCACCGGCCACGCCCAGAGCCCCGCCACCGCCCACCCTCCGCAACACTGGCAGGCCGCCCTCACCGCGGCGGGCTGCCCGACCGTCCACACCCTGCCGGAGGACGGGCACCCGATGGCGCTGCTGGGGCAGCGGCTGTTCGCGGCGCGGGTGGACTGAGGCGGGCCCGCGGGGTCCGAGGTGGGCCTGCTCCGGGCCTCGGCCGGGGCCTGCGTCCGGCCCGCCCCGGGCCCGTACCGGGCCTGCGCCGGAAGGTCCTCGCCCCGTGCGCGACCATCCGTGGCCGGGCGGTGAAGCCCCGGCCCCCCGCCGCCACCCGATCCGTACCATTTCGATACCGAAGCCTGGGTGAGCTGCGAGGATCCTCGCCGCCCGGGGCGCTCCCCGGGTAGGCTCCGGATGTCCTCCGGCCCTCGCGCGGGCGGTCTCCCGCCGCCGCGTTCCGGGGTTCCGGGGGCGCAACCCCGCGGGCCATTCGGTGGGCTCCGCGCACTCGACACCGCGCGCCAGGGCAGTCGCGCGAACGGCGAAGGGCATCGCATTGGCGGATCGGCTCACCGGAGGAGACTCCTCGCTGCTGCGGCGGATCAACGCGGCGGTCACGCTCCGGGCGCTGCGGAACGGCCACTCCGTGACCCTCACTCAGCTCGTCGGCGAGACCGGACTCTCCCGTCCGACCGTCGAGGGCGTGATCGAGGGCCTGGTCGAGACCGGGCTGGTCGCCGAGGTCGAACAGCCCAAGGAGGACGGCCAGCCGGGCACCGGCCGCCGCGGCCGCCCCGCCCGCTGGTTCCGCTTCCGCGCCGAGGCCGGGCACGTCCTCGGCATCGAGATCGGCGTGCACGACATCCGGGTCATCCTGGCCGACGTCACCGGCGAGGTGGTGGGCAGTCACTTCAAGCCGGTCGACGAGACCCTGGACGCCGAGGAGCGGCTCACCGCCGTCCGCACCGCCGTCGCCGAGGTGCTGCGCAAGGCCGGCATCTCCCGGGACAACCTCTGGGCCGTCGGCATCGGCACCCCCGGCATCGTCGACCGCGACGGCACCGTCCGGCTCGGCACCGCGATGCCCGGCTGGACCGGCCTCGACCTCGGCGCCCGGCTGCGGCGCTCCTTCCGCTGCCCGGTCCTGATCGAGAACGACGCCAACCTCGCCGCCATCGCCGAGCACTGGCAGGGCTCGGCGGTCGGCGCCGACGACGTCGTCTTCGTGATGGCCGGCCTCAGCCCGGGCGCCGGCTCCCTCATCAACGGCCGGCTGCACCGCGGTTACGGCGGCGCGGCCGGCGAGATCGGCGCCCTGCACCTGCTCGGGCAGGAGGTCACCCCCGAGCGCCTGCTGTCCACCACCGGCAAGCCGCTCAACCCGCTGGACGAGGCCGCCGTCGCCCGTGTCCTGCGGCTGGCCCGGGAGGGCGACGAGGTCGCCAAGGTCGCCATGGACCGCTTCCTCACCCGACTCGTCCAGGGCGTCGCCGCGCTCGTCCTCGCCATCGACCCGCAGTTGGTGGTCATCGGCGGCTGGGCGGCCGGCCTCGACGGCGTCCTGGACCCGCTGCGCGAGCGCCTCGCCCAGTTCACGCTGCGAGCCCCCGAGGTCGCCCTGGCGGCACTCGGCTCGGAGGTCGTGGCGATGGGCGCCCTGCGCGTCGCCCTGGACCAGGTCGAGGAGCAGCTGTTCGCGGTCGACCCGCCCCGGATCTGACGCGGGCTCCAGGGGCTTCGGCGGCGGGCGCCGGGGGCGGCTGCGGCGCGGTCATGGCGCGGTCATGGTGGCGGCACGGTCGTGACGCGGTCGTGGCGCCGTGCGGCTTCCCCAACGGCAAAGGCCCGGACGCCGACCGGCGTCCGGGCCTCGACCTGAGGGTGTGCGGCAGGTGGTTCAGGGGCGGTGCGTCGGCTCCGCCGTGACGTCAGGACGCGGTGCGCACGTCCGCGGTCGCCGCGTCGGCGACCGGGGTGACCTCGACCAGGCCGGCCTCTCCGAAGGTCAGCTTGCAGGTGTCCGCCCGGTAGGTCGCGACGGCCACCGCCACCAGGCGGCCGGCCGAGGCGTACTGGGTGGTCATGACCAGGACCGGGGCGCCGGGCGGGCGCTCCAGCAGCGCGGCCTGCTCGGCCTCGGCGACACCGAGCTCGACCGAGCGCGACTCCCCGTCGACCTCCAGCCGCTCCAGCTGGCGCAGCACCGAGCGGGCACGGTCGCTCTCGGCGCGGAAGCCGGGCAGGTGCGGCAGCGCCGCCGCCGGGACGTGCAGCGACTCGGTGGCCATCGCGCGCCCCTCCACCAGGCGGACCCGGCGGACGGTGTGCACGGTGGCGCCCTCCGCGATGCCGAGCGTCCTGGCCAGCTGCGCGGTGGCGGGGGCGGTGGTGCAGTCGATCGTCCGCCAGGACTGGCTGCGGGCGGCGCCGGGCCAGCCCTCCTCCTGCCGGTTCACCGGGACGCCGACCCGCGGGGCGGCGATCAGCGTGCCGATGCCCCGGCGCCGGACCAGACGGCCCTCCAGCTCCAGCTGGTCGAGCGCCTGCCGCAGCGTCGCCCGGGCCACTCCGAAGCGGGCGGAGAGCTCGCGCTCGTTGGGCAGCACCTGGCCGGTGGAGAACTCCGAGTCGATGGCCCGCAGCAGCACGGTGCGCAGGTGCCAGTACTTCGGCTCCGGCACCGCCGAAAGCTGTCCAGTCGTTCCCACCGCGTCCTCCACCTGTGTGCTGTCCGCCCTGCGACAAGGAGGGCGGATCCCGGGCCCGCTGTCCGCTGTTGCGGCAGGTGGGAGAGCGGGGCTTTATCCGTCCTTCTTTATTAAAGGTCCTTGCAGTAAGCGACCCTAGGGGCTTCTTCCGGAGATGGTCAAGACCAATGGCAGCGCTTGACGCAGCCGTCGCGGATATTCATGCCGCGTTCACGACAGGCCACTCCCGCACCCGCCGCCGCGCGTCCAGCTGCGGGCCGGATGCGGTCAGTCGGTAGGCTGCCCGGGTGATCGTGGTGACGAGTGTGAACGTGAACGGAATCCGGGCGGCGGCCAAGAAGGGCTTCGTCGAGTGGCTGGCCGGCACCGAGGCGGACGTGATCTGCCTGCAGGAGGTGCGCTCCGAGCCCGCGCAGCTGCCCGTCGAGCTGCGCGACCTGGACGGCTGGCACGCGGTCTGGGCCCCCTCCGTCGCCAAGGGCCGCGCCGGAGTCGCCATCCTCTCCCGCAAGGAGCCGCAGCGCACCGCGATCGGATTCGGCTCGGAGGAATTCGACAATTCGGGCAGGTATGTGGAAATCGACCTCCCCGGCCTGACCGTCGCCAGCCTCTACCTCCCCTCCGGCGAAGTCGGCACCGAGCGCCAGGACGAGAAGGAACGCTTCATGGCGGAATTCCTCGTCCACCTCACCACCCTGCGCGCCCGCGCCGCCGCCGACGGCCGCGAGGTCGTGGTCTGCGGCGACTGGAACATCGCCCACCGCCCCGAGGACCTCAAGAACTGGAAGGCCAACCAGAAGTCCGCCGGCTTCCTCCCCGAGGAACGCGCCTGGCTCTCCCGCGTCTACGACGAAGCCGGCTACGTCGACGTCGTCCGCGCCCTCCACCCCGACCGCACCGGCCCCTACACCTGGTGGTCCTACCGCGGCCGCGCCTTCGACAACGACTCCGGCTGGCGCATCGACCTCCAGGTCACCACCCCCGGCCTCGCCGCCAAGGCCGTCGAGGCCTACGTCGAACGCGCCGCCACCCACGGCGAGCGCTGGTCCGACCACGCGCCCGTCACCGTGGTGTTCGACGTGAACGACTGACGTGTGCTCTGGCTTCCCATGCAAGCAGGTTTGAGCTCTACTACGACTCCTAAGGGTGCCTCTGACCTGCGGAAACGCTAGGCCACCCGCTCAGCCGGAACGCTCTCGGGCTCGCGATGCGAGAGGAGAGTGCACCGGGTTCGATCTCGGCAGGAGTTCTGTGTAGCGCCTCTCGCGCCTGGGTCCATGAAGCACGAGCCGTGCATCCTGTGGGCCATCACGTGAGTGCGCTCGGGCTCTTGCCGAGGTCCGGCCGCAAGCATCTCGGAGTTCCTCCGAACGCGTGACTGCACGCGTCCTTCCACGGCCCGGACCGGGGAGCCCACCGGCCCCAGCTGGGGATATGGTGCCGCAGATGCGGGTGCTGGTGGTCGAGGACGAGGCAGATCTGCGCTTCGCCGTCGTCGCGGCGCTTCGCGGTGCCGGTCTGGCCGTCGACGAGGCGGCGGACCTTCCTGCGGCGGACGAGGCGCTGTTCGTGACCGACTACGACTGCGTCGTGTTCGACCGGATGTTGCCGTCCGGGGACGCTCTGGAGGACGTGCGGAAGCTGCGCGGCACCGGCCGGACGGTGCCGGTGCTGTTCCTCACGGCCCGCGACACCGTCACGGACCGGGTCGAGGGATTCGCCGTCGGAGGCGACGACTACCTGGTCGTATCGCGTGGCCAGGGCCCGAGACTGCTTGAGCTGGTTGATCGTGCGCTCGACTTCGTTGCGTCGCTTGTACATCCCCTTGTCGAATCCGGCCGGTCTGCCGCCCTTGCTGCCCCCGCGGTGGCGGTTGGCCCGCTGGTCCTTCGGTTCGGGAATGGTGTGCTCGATCTGGCGTCGGCGCAGGTAGCGCCGGTTCCGGCGGGAGCTGTAGGCCCTATCGCCGCCGAGATGGTCGGGGCGGGTGCGCGGGTGCCCGCCGCCTGGACGCTTGACCCGGTTCCGTTCCCCATCACCCGACCGCGGCCGGCCGGGCATCAGCCGCCGCGGGCCGTCCGAGGACGGCGGTTGGGGCGTCCAGCGGCAGAACGAACGGCGCCGCCCTCCGCCGTGGAATCCGCTTGGCGGGAGGGCGGCGGACGTCAGGCCGTGGGCTGGGTGTCGGCCTCCTCCTGCCGGTCGGCCCGGAGCGGTCCGAGGTCCGCCCGCAGGGCCAGGGGGAGCGACAGCAGGGCGGTCAGTCCGAGCAGGGCAGCGGCGCACCAGAGCGGGGCACGCAGGCCCAGGTGGGCGGCGAGCAAGCCTCCACCGAGTGAGCCCACCAACAGGCCGAGCAGGCTGAAAGAGCGGGTGGCCCCGGTGACCCGGCCGATCAGCTCGCCCGGGATCAGCCTCTGGCGCAGCGACGACACCGTGATCGTCCAGACCGTGGTGTAGAAGAAGTAGAGCGCCAGCATCGCGGTCACCAGCAGCGCCGAGCCGGTGACGGCCATCAGGGAGTAGGCCAGGGCGCCCAGCAGCAGGGTCGCGCAGATCGTGCGCTCGGTGCCGAGCAGCCGGCGCACCGACGGGGCGGCGAAACTGCCGATCAGGCTGCCCACCGCCGAGACGGTCAGCGCCAGGCCGTACTCGGCCGGGGTCAGCCCCAGGCCGTCGGTGGCGAAGAGCACCAGCACCGAGAACGGCAGCATGTACGCCAGGTTGGTGACCACTGACATCAGCGCCAGGGTGCGCAGCAGCCGGTGCCCGGCCAGGAACCGCAGGCCCTCGCCGATCTCCCGCAGCGCGTTCGGTCGCTCCTCTGCCGACGAGGCCGCGGCCCCGGGGGTGAAGTCGCCCTTCAACCACCAGAAGCACAGCGCGGCCAGTACGAAGGAGGAGGCGTCCAGCAGCACGGGCAGGATGGCGGCGATGCCGAACAGCAGTCCGCCCAGTGGCGGCCCGGCGATCTCGTCGCAGACCGTCTGCGCGGCCGCCAGCCGGCCGTTGGCCCGGTCCAGGTGCCCCGGGGAGACCACGGTGGGCAACAAGGAGAAGGACGAGACGTCGGACAACGTCTCGAACAGGCCGAGCACGACGAACACGCCGTACAGCGCCCAGATGGAGGCGAGGCCCAGCCAGACCAGCAGTCCGAGGCCCGCCAGGACGGCGCCCCGGGCCAGGTTCACCCCGACCAGCAGCCGGCGGCGGTCGAAGCGGTCCACCGCGACGCCGCTCAGCACGGCCACCAGCAGCCGGGGAAGCGCGTAGGCCGTGGACAGCCCGGCCACCAGTTCCGGCCGATCGGTGAGCGATGTGGCCAGGAGCGGGACGGCGACGAAGCTCGCCCCGTCGCCGAGATTGGAGACGGCGCTGCCCAGCCACAGTTTGCCGAACTCGGGCCCCAACCCCGTCACCGCGCTCCCGGCGCCGCCGCGCCGTTGGCCGGTCGCCGTTTCCACCATGTGTCGATCTCCTCCGCAATCCGCTGTACTCGGGGCCTGGTCATGACGCTGAAATGGTCGCCCGGGACGGGACGGACGGTCAGGCCGCCGCCCAGGGCGGTCTCCCAGGGCGCCCATCGGAGGTCGGCCGCGTCCTCGGCGGCGGCCAGGTAGAGGACCTCGCCGCGGTACCCGGGGACCCCGGGGCGGGCAAGCACGGCGACGTTGGTCCGGAACACCTCGGCCATCGCCGTGAAGCGCTTCTCGTCGAGCTCCGGGCCGATGATCCCCTGCTGCTGCGCCCAGGCCCACAGCGCCCCGTCGTCAGGGCACTCGGCCTCGCTGGTGGCTCCGGTACGGCCCGCGGCGGCGGCCAGGTAGGCGCTGAACTCGGCGGTCAGGTCGGCGTCCTCGTCGCCGGGCCCGGGCATCGGGCTGTCGATCAGGACCACCTCCGGCTGGGTGCCGGCGGCGACCAGCCGCTCCGCCATCTCCACGGCGATCACCCCGCCCATCGACCAACCGATCAGGGTGACCGGCTCGGCGACGCCTTCCTCGGCCAGCAGCCCGAGGTAGTGCTCGGCCAGTTCGGCGGCGGAGTCCAGCGGGGCACGCCCGTCGTGCAGGCCCGGGACGGCGGCGGCGTACACCGGCCGGTCGGTGTCCAGTGCGGCGGCCAGCGCCGCGTAGCAGAGGATGTCTCCGCCGATCGGCGGGAGGCAGAGCACTGCCGGGCCGCTGCCGGGGCGAATGGTGCGCAGCGTCCCGGAGGCGGGGTCGCCTGCCTCGCCCAGCAGCCTGGCGAAGGCCTCGACGGTGGGCGCCTCGAAGAGTTCGACCGGGTGGAGGTCGGTCCCGCAGATCTCGTTGAGCCGGGCGACGGCTTGGAGGGCGACCAGCGAGCGGCCGCCCAGTTCGAAGAAGTCGTCGTCCAGGAGCACTTCGGCGCGGTCGAGAAGCGCGCCCCAGGTGGCCGCGACGGTGCGCTCCAACTCGGTCACCGGTCGGCGCCCGACACCCGTGACGGGTGCGCCGGTCGTCTCCGGCTCCGGTTCCCGGATCGCTTCGCGCAGTCGGGGAGCCAGGGTCTCGACGGCGGCGGAGGGGTCGGCGGGTGCGGCGCCCAGGAGCCGGAGCAGGTCGTCGGCCAGCCCCTCCGCGGTGGCCGGGGCGATGCGGTCGGCCGCGTAGGTGAGGTCGATCCGCAGGCCGCCGTCGCGGCGTTCGCCGATCCAGAGGCTGAGGTCGAACCACGCGGTGGCGGCGTGCGCCTCGACGTCCTCGCCGACGAGGCCGCCCAGCCGGACCGGTCGCTCGGAGAAGCCCTCCACCGACAGGAAGGCGTTGAACAGCGGGTTGCGCCCGGGCTCCCGGCGCACCCCCAGCCGGTCCACCAGCCAGTCGAAGGGCACCTCCTGGTGCGCGTAGGCGCGCAGTGCGGTGGCACGCACCGCCGACAGCAGTTCCCGGAAGGAGGCGTCGCCCTCGGGCCGCACCCGGAACACCGTGGTGTTGACGAACAAGCCGACGACCTCGGCCCAGTCCGCCTGCTCGCGCCCGGAGACCGGGCTGCCGACCACCAGGTCCTGCCGCCCGGTGTGGCGGCGCAGCACGGCCGCGTAGGCGCTCAGCAGCACCATGAACAGCGTGGCGCCCTCGGCCCGGCCGAGTTCGCGCAGGGCGGTGGTCGCCGGCTCGGGCAGTTCCCGGGAGACCACGGCGCCCTCGCCGGGGCGGCGCGCCGGGTTGACCGGGTCGACGGGAAGGCCCGAACCGGCGGGTGCGTCGGCGAGTTCGGCGCGCCAGAAGGCGAGGCTGTCCGCTGCCTCCGGCCCGTCCAGCCAGGCCCGCCGGCCGGCCGCGTACCCGGGGTAGCCGGTGGCCGGCGCCGGCAGGGCAGGCGGCGTGCCGCCGGCGAGGTGGGCCTCGTATCGCGCCTCCAGTTCACCGTAGAGCAGGTCGAGGGACCACCCGTCGGCGATGCTGTGGTGCAGGTTCAGCAGCAGGACGTGGTCGTCCTCGGCCATCCGCAGCACGGACGCCCGCACCAGCGGCCCGCCGGCCAGCACGAACGGGGTGCGCGCGTCCGCCTCGGTGTACCGGAGCAGTTCGGCCTCCCGGGCGGCGGGTTCGAGCCCGCTCAGGTCGACCAGCGGGCACTCCAGCGGCGCACCGGAGGGCAGTTGCAGCGGCTCGCCCTGGACCTCGACGTAGCGCATCCGCAGCATCTCGTGCCGCTGCGACAGGTCGGCGAGCGCCCGGCGCAGCACGGGCACGCTGAACGGGCCGCGGAACCGGTGCGCCGACGGCAGGTTGTACAGCGCGCCGCCGTCGGTGAGGCGCTCCAGGAACCAGAGGCGCCGCTGCGCCTCCGAGAGCCGCAGCCGGTCTGCGACCGCGGCCTCCGCGGCGCGCGCCAGGAAGGTCTGCCGTTGCTGCGCGGTCAGCTGGCTGAATCGTTCGAACCCGCCGGTTGCCATTCCGTTCCTCTGGGGTGTCGTCAGGCCGCGGTCGGGGCGGTCGGCGCGGTGATCCGGGGCCAGTTGCGCCGGTCCTCGCCGTGCGCGTGGACCAAGGCGAGCGTGATCCGCTCCAGGCCGAAGGCGACGCAGGAGCTGTGGGCAGTGGCCCCGCCGTGGCGGATGTCGAACCGGCGGCCCAGGTGGTCCCGGTGCCGGTTGGCCGAGGCGATGGCCGTTCCCGGGTCGTCGGGGGTGAGCTTGGCGACGAACTCGTACTTGAGCCCCTGTTCGAGCTGGGTGGACCGCATCAGCCGCCCGCCCGGTCCGAAGAACGGGTCGGTGGCGGAGACCACCTTCACGTCCAGACCGAGCCCGCCGAGGAACGCCTCGCAGCGGGGGATCCAGGCGTCGCGCCAGTCGGCGGCCTGCTCCGGCGAGCCGACGGCGACGAACTCGCGCATCCGGAAGGTGCGGAAGCGGCCGGTCTCGCTGGTCGCCTCGTGCCGGTAGCAGTAGCCGGCCGCGTCGAGGACGACCTGTTCGTCCAGGATCTGCCCGGCCAGTTCGGCGTAGATGTTGTAGCAGACCGCGGGTGCCAGGACGACGTCGGTGGCCGGCCGTTCGCCGGTCGGTCCGCCGCGGCGGCCCGTCTGGTCGGGCGAGTACGCGTGCACGGTGCCGAGCAGGTGCGGGAACGACTCCGCGTACTCGGCCTGCTCGACCCGTGCGGCGCTCATCAGCGGCGGGTACCAGGTCGGCCCGGCGCCGGGGCCGGCCGTCGAGGTGAGCGCGTCCTGGAGGTCGTGGACGGTCCGCTCGAACTGCGGCCCGAGCGCGAGCGCCCCGGGGATTCCGGTTTCCTTCACAGCTGAAAGGCCCTTTCGCCGAGGAGCAGCAGGTCGGAGGTGGCCAGGTCGATCTGCCGGTTGGAGATCATCAGCCGGGCCGAGTACAGGTCGCGGATGTGCCGGGCGAGGGAGTAGGGGCCGTCCTCGGTGTAGCCGGCCATGCCGCAGATCTCCAGAGCAGCCTCGGCGATCCGGGAGGCCTCGACGGAGACCGAGGTCTTCAACGCGTTGGCCCGGGTGGTGACGGCATGTTCGCCGTCCGTTCCGCCGTCCCAGCGTGCGTAGTCGGCGGCGAACTGGCGCACCGCGCCCTGGAGCAGCGCGAGACGCGCGTGAACCTCGCCCAGCCGCTCGTCGGCGAAGTCGCCGCCGGCGCTCAACGCGGCGCGCGCCCGGGCCCGGGTGAGACGGGCGGCGCGGCGTGCCGCGTCGCCGGCCACGCCCGTCCAGACACCGGCCCACAGTACGTGCGACAGCGGCACCATGCAGCGGGTGGCGGTGGTACCGAACGGCTCGGAGAGCACCTGCTCGGCCGGGACGGCGGCCCGGACCAGGTACGGCGGACTGACCGTTCCCCGCATGCCGAGGGTGTTCCAGCCGCCGGTCTGCTCCAGCTCCAGCTGATCGCGCCGTGCCAGCACCAGGACCTGGTCGGAGGCGGCGGCGTGCTCGTCCCGGCGGGCGGTGATCAGGAAGGCGTCGGCGACCGGCCCGTACGAGACGGTGGTCGCCCGCTTCTCCAGCCGTACCTGCCCGCCGTCGGCGACCAGGGCCGCGCGGCTGGTCCGCAGGTTTCCGCCGACGCCCGCCTCAGAGGTGACCGAGGCGATCAGGTGCTGCTCGCGGGCCGCCTCGGCCAGGTAGTCGGCGATCGCCGGGGAGTCGGCGGCGGAGCGGGCCAGGCAGGCGACCTGGAGCTGGTGCATCGCCCAGATCATCGCGGTGGCGGCGCAGTGCCCGCCCAGTCGGGAACCGATCCGGGTGAGTTGCTCGACACCCAGGCCGGAGCCGCCGTACCGGACGGGCACCGCTGCGGCCCACAGCCCGGCCTCGCGCAGCGCCTCGATGCTCGCGGCCGGCACGGTGGCGGTCCGGTCGGCGCGGACGGCCTCGCTCTCCAGCAGTTCGGCGCGCTCGTCGATCGCGGCGAGCGCCCCCTCCTCGGTCAGCGAGGTCGTCGGGGCGGTCCCCGTTCCGGTGGTCACAGCGCCGCTCCCTCGCGCTCGACCGACTCGACTAGCTCGACACAGGCGTCGGTGAGCCGCTCGATGCTTGCGAACAGGGCCCGGGTCAACATCCCCTCCGGGAACTCGATCGACAGCTCACCCTCCACGGCGAGCATCACCCGCGCGGAGGCGAGCGAGGTCAGGCCGTGCTCGTACAGGTCGTCGGTGACCGCCAGCCGGTCGGCGGGGGGCTCCACCTCGGCGTTCCGGGCGAGCGCCGCCCGGACGGCGCGCTCGCAGCGCTCTCGGGGGGTGGTCATGGGTGCTCCTCGTTGTTCCGGGTGATCGCCGTCAGCAGCTCGGCCGCGGCCCGCCGCTGCTCCTGGTCGCGTTGGCCGAGGTCGCGGATCAGCCGCAGCTGGCGCGCCGGCGGGACGCCCCCGGCCTCCAGCGCGATCGTGTGGGCCAGGTACCAGCGGCGCTCCAGCGCGGCCAGGCCGTCGGCGACCGGCTGCAGCGCGGGCAGCGGGACGGCCAGTGCGGCGAGGAACCGGGCCAGGTACATCCGCTCGGCTGCCACACCGCTCACGTCCGGCATCTCCTCGCCGTTCCCGGCCAGGTAGTCGGCCAGCGCGGCGGCGTCCCGCTCGTCGTGCTCGCGCAGTTGCGCGCCGAGTCCCCCGGCCAGTTCGGCCGGTCCGGGGCGCCGGGTGGGCGCCGACCGGACCAGCAGCAGCCGGGCGTCCTGGGCGCTCGGCTCCGAGCGCAGCCGTGCCCAGTCGCCCGGGCGGTAGCGAACCGGCTCGGGGTTGTTCATCGGATCGACGACGACGACGCCCTCGGCGTCCGCCGCGACGACGATCACGCAGTGAGTGATGTGCTGCTTCCCCTCGAATGGGGAGGGCAGGTGGAAGGCGTCCACGGCGGCGGCCACCGGCGGCCCGGCGGCGAGGCACTCCCGCTCGTACGCCGCCGCCTGCGCCGCGTCGGCGAACCGCAGGTCGGCGATGTCGAGGCCGTAGCCGGTGCCGGCTGCCGCGAGCCAGCGGCCGCTGCCGTCCAGCGCGGCCCCGCCGGACCAGGAGAAGCCCCAGCTCATGCCGACGGCCTCCTCGGCGGCGGGCACGCCCTGCCAGTCGAGCAGGTTGGCGACGCACTGCTGGTAGCAACTGCCGTACAGCGCGAGGCCGGTGAAGCGCGGGAGCAGTTCAGGCACGGGCGGCCGCCGAGTCGTCCAGCTCCTGCGCGTACACCTCGGCGGCGACGGCGACGATCTCGGCGAACCCGGGCACCTCGTCGGCCTGTTCCCGCACCAGGGCGGCGAGGGCCGCCAGCGTCGAGTGCTCGAACAGCCGGGCCAGGCGCAGTTCGACACCGATGACCGACCCAATCCGGGCCAGCACCCGCACCGCGCGCAGCGAGCTGCCGCCCAGGGCGAAGAAGTCCGCCTCGACGGTGTGCACCGGCGTTTCCAGCACGTCCGCCCACACGCCGGCCAGCCACCGCTCGACGTCGTCGGCGGGAGCGGTGCCCGGCGCGGCCGGGGCATCGGCGGCGGCCGGGGCAGGCACTGCGGCCGCCAGGGCGCGGCGGTCGAGTTTGCCGTTGGCGAGCCGGGGCAGCTCGGCCACGGCGGTGAAGCGGACCGGCACGTGGGAGGCGGGCAGCAGTGCGGCGGCGTGGGCGCGCAGTTCGGCCGCGGTCGGCACCAGGGCACCGGCGGCGGGGACGTAGTAGGCGACCAGCTCGTGCTGGGCCGGCTCGTCGCCGTCGGCGGAGGTGGGGGACAACAGCCGTTCCAACTCGGTCAGCTGGTTCTCTGTCAGTTCGTCAAGGCTGGGCAGCATGGGCGTGTCTTCTCTCTCGCGCCGGGTCAGCGGGTCGCCGTGACGACGGTCATGCGGTCGGTCCACCAGTACTGGCAGTCCGCGGGTGGGACGAGCCCGTCCACGACCTCCACCGAGAACGAGCTGAAGTACCGCAGCAGGCTGCGCTGGTGGCGCCGGCTGAGCGAGTCGCGCTCGTTGGTGTAGTAGGTGAACACCCCGCCGGGCCGCAGGTGGGCGGCGGCCTCGGAGAAGAACGCCTCGGCCACCGTGCTGTCCCGCAGCACGTACTGGTCGAACTCGTCCTCGCTGGTGGGGAAGGCGTCCCAGAAGACCCCGTCGAAGTCGCCGAGAGTGGGCATGACGGACTGCCAGTTGCCCTGGATCAGCTCGATGTCCGCCTCCGGGCGCTTCGCGCGCCAGGCCTTGGCGACCTCCAGCACCTGGTCGTTGAACTCGACGATGGTGTGCGAGCGGACGCCCTGCTCCTCGATGAAGGTCGCCGAGAGCCCGAGGCCGAAGCCGATCTCCAGGATGTCGCCGTGGCCCGCGCCGACCCTTTCGGCCATCCGGCGCATCAGTGCGGCCTCCCAGTCCTGCATGACCTGCTGGCCCTCGATGATCAGCGAGCCGTCGTGGTAGTCGGCCTCACTGCCGTGCCACTCCGCGTTGATCTCGCCGCGGGTGGTGCCGTCCACGAAGTCCGGGGCGATCACGTCGAGGTGGCGCAGCTGCTCGGCCAGCTCGTCCACGGCCCGGTGCACGACCCAGCGCTGCTGCTCGGCGCGCGGCGCGCCGATGAACGAGCCGCGGTGCAGCCCCACTTCGATGGTGAAGTCCTTGTAGCGACGCAGCATGCTCAGTGCTCCGGTTCTGTGGTGGTGGTCTCGGCCGTGGAGAGGTCGGCCCGGGTCACGCGGCGCCAAGCGGCTTGCGCCAGTTCGGCGGGCGCGGCGCCGAGCAGGGCGGCGACCCGTTCCCGGCTCCCGACGGCGGCGGTGGGCGCGGGGGCGGCCAGGACGGCGGCCTGCGCGACCCCGGGGTGGGCCTCCAGGACAGCGGCGACCTCGGAGGGTTCGACCCGCACACCGCGGATCTTGATCTGGTCGTCGGCGCGGCCCCAGAACTCCAGCTCGCCGCTCGGACGCATCCGGGCGAGGTCGCCCGTGCGGTAGAGCCGGGTGCCGGGGACTGCGTCGGTGAAACGGTTCTCCACGAAGCGGCGCCGGGTCTCGCCGGCGTTGGCGAGGTAGCCGAGGCCGACGCAGTCACCGGCCAGGTAGAGCTCGCCCACGACGTTCACCGGGACGATCTGGCGGCGCTCGTCCAGGACCACCGCGCCCGTGCCGTCGATCGGCCGACCGATCGACACCCGGCCCTCGTCACCACCGGTGACCCGGTGGAACATCGAACCGATGCTGGCTTCGGTCGGACCGTACAGGTTGTACAGCCGGGCGGTCAGGCCGAGTTCCTCGAACCGGCGGGCCACCCCGCGGCCCAGCTCCTCGCCGCCGACGATGGCGACCGCCAGGGAGCGCAGCGCCTCGGTGGCCGCCGGATCGCCGGCCGCGTGGCGCACCAGCCCGTCCAGCATGGCCGGGACCAGGTCGATCGTGCGCACCTTGTGGGTGGCGATCACGTCGAGCAGCCGCTCCGGCGAGGCCTGCAGGGTCGGCCCGGACAGCACCGTGCGCCCGCCCAGGGTGAGCGGCCACAGGTACTCCCAGACGCAGCTGTCGTACACCGGCGGGGTGGTCTGCAGCACGGTCTCGGCGGCCTCCGCGCCGAACTCGCGGTTCATCCAGGCGATCCGGTTGGCAACGCCCAGGTGGTGGACGACCGCGCCCTTGGGGCGTCCGGTGGAGCCCGAGGTGTAGATCGCGTACATCGGCCGGTCGCCGTCGCCGTGGGCCAGCTGCCACGGGGTCGGGCCGTGCTCGCCGACCGGCGCCGAGGGCACCGCGACGGTCCGGACGCCGGCCGGCCGTGGGCCGTCCTCGGCGCCCGCCGCGACCGAGCTGCCGAGTTCGCCGAGGATGTCCGCGACGCGCTGTGCGGGCCAATCCGGGTCGATCGGCACGAAGGCGGCGCCGAGGCTGTTGACCGCGACCATGGCGGCCAGCATCGCCGGGCCGCCGGGCAGCACCAGCGGGACGAAGCCCTCGACCGGCCCGGCCGCGAGCAGCCGACCGCGGATGTCGTCCACGAGGTCCATCAGCTGTCGGTACGTCAGGCTCGTGCCGTCGGCTTCGACGGCGATCCGCCCGGGGTGCCGGCGGGCCGTCTCGGCGATCTGCAGCGCGAGCGGCGTACGGGTGCCGGCGGCGGGCTCGCCCGCCACCAGGGCGCGGGCGCCGGCGGGGACGTACGGGATGTCCTTGACCTTCAGGTCGGGGTCGGCGACGACCCGCTCGACCAGCGCGAGGAAGGTCTCGACCAGCCGCTCCGCGCTCTGCTCGTCGAACAGGTCGGTGGAGTACCACAGCCGTCCCTCCAGCCGTCCCTCGTACTCGCCGAGGATCAGCGTCAGGTCGAGCGTGGAGGTGCGGGCCGGCAGCTCCAGGGTCCTCACCCGGGCTCCGACGAGGTCGAGGTCGATCCGCTCCTCGTCCATCAGGAACATGGTCCGGAAGATCGGGTTCTCCCCCGGACCGCCGGGCCGGCCGGTGGCGCGGGCGATCTCGTCCAGCGGCAGGTCGGCGCCGCCCTGGGCAGCCAGCGTGCTGCGGCTGAGCCGCTGGACGGCCTCGGCGAACCGCGGGTTGTCGGCGAGGTCCGCGCGCACCGGCAGGGTGTTGACGAACAGTCCGACCAGCCGCTCCAGCTCCTCTGAGCCACGGTTCGTCGTGGGCACGCCGACGGCCAGGTCGAACTGGCCGGCGTGGCGGGCGAGGAACACCGCGAACAGGGTGAGCAGCGTGTGGAACCGGGTGACACCCTCGCGCTGGGCCAGCGCGGTGAGGGCCGCCGTCTGCCGGGGGCCGACGGTGAACGCCCTGGCGCCGCCCACGCCGCTGGGTTCGCGGGGCGCCTCGCGGTCGACGGGCAGCGGCAGGCTCTGCGGCAGCCCGTCGAGGTACTCCCGCCAGAAGCCGTGCAGGCCCTCCGTGTGGGCGCGGAACTCCGCACCGCTCTGCCAGGCGCTGAAATCCAGGTAGCGGGCGCCGAGCGGGGGCAGTTCCGGCTCGGCCCCTCGCGCGGTGGCCGCGTACGCGACGCCCAGCTCGGCGACGAACAGCCCCGCAGACCACTCGTCGAAGGCGATGTGGTGGACGGCGAAGGCCAGCAGCCGGTTGCCGTCCGCGCAGTCCAGCAGGACCGCACGCAGCAGCTCGCCGCCGGCCAGGTCGAAGGGGCGGGCCACGAACGCGGCCAGCAGGCCGTCCACGTCGCTCAGCTCCTGCGCCACGGTGGCGCCGGTGGTGGCGGTCTCGATCCGCACGGCGGCCGGGCGGACGGACTGCACCAGGCGGCCGTCCTCGAACCGGACGGCGGTGCGCAGCGGTTCGTGTCGCTCCACGACCGTGAGGAGCGCTCGCTCCAGGGCGGCGAGGTCGAGCGGGCCGGCCACCTCGAAGACCAACGGCAGGTTGTAAGCGGCCGAGTCGGGCGCGAGCCGGTTGAGGAACCACATCCGCTCCTGGCCGGACCAGGCCGGGCCGTGCTCGGCATCGCTGCGCGGCAGCTCGCGCGGGGTGAGCACGGCGGGCCCGGCGTCGTCGGGGACCGGAGCGTCGGTGGCCGTCACGGCAGCGGCGACGGCGGCCACCGTCGGCGCGGCGAAGAATTCGGCGAAGCCGAGTTCGACCCCGAGCCGACTGCGCAGCCGGGTGAGCAGCTGGGTGACCATCAGCGAGTTCCCACCGAGGTCGAGGAAGCTGTCGTGCGGCCCGATCTCCTGACCTCCGAGCAGCTCCTGCCACAGGGCGGAGACGGCCGCCGCGGCCGCCCGGTACCCCGGGTCGTCCGGGAGGTCCTCGGCCGCGGCGCGGGCGGCCGCCGGGCGCAGGACGTGCGGCCCGTCCGCGTCGTCGGTGTGGACGGTGTAGCGCTGCGGGTGCGCGGGGGCGGGCAGGCGCTCGACGACCTCGGCGGTGAGCGCGGCGACCAGCCGCTCGGACTCGCGGCCGGGGACGGTCGCGAAGACGTCGGCCACCACGCGGTCGCGGCCGTCCGGACCGGGCTCGGCGGTGACGACGGCCTTGGCCACCCCCGGCACGCCGACCAGCACCAGCTCGACCTCGCGCGGCTGCACGGTGAAGCCCCGGATCTTCAACCGGTCGTCGATGCGGCCGGCGAAACGGAAGCTGCCGTCGCTGAGGGCCACGGCGCGGTCGCCGGTGGCGTACATCCGGGCGCCGGGCTCTCCGGCGAACGGGTCGGGGAGGAACCGGGCGGCGGTCCGGGCCGGCTGACCGACGTAGCCGCGGGCAACCGCCAGGCCGCCGACGTACAGCTCGCCGGGTACTCCGGGCGCGACCGGCCGCAGTTGCCCGTCCAGGACGTAGGCCCGGACGCCGGGAAGCGGGGTGCCGATGACGCCGGTACCGATCGGGTCGCCCGGCCCGATGGGCCCGGCCGTGATCGACGTGATCGCCTGCTCGGTGGAGCCGTACATGTTGTGGACGCGGCTGTGCGGGCCGGCCACCGCGTGCCAGCGGGCGATCTCGGCGGAGCCGACCTCCTCGCTGCCGACCGCGATCACCCGCGCGGTGGCGGGCGGCTGCGGGACGTCCCCGGCCTCGATCGCGGCGAGCCAGGCCGTCCAGAAGGAGGTGGGCAGGTCGAGCGCGCTGACCTGGTGCTCAGCCAGGAAGGCGGTGAAGGCCGCGAGGTCGGTGGCGACGGCCGGATCCATCAGGACCAGCGCGCCTCCGGCGACCCAGGCGCAGAACGCCTCCTCCAGAGTGATGTCGACGCCGAGCGAGGTGAACTGGAGCACCCGGTCGGCCTCGGTCAGCTCCCAACGCCCAGCGATCCCGGCGCAGTTGTTGAGCAGCGCGGCGTGCTCGGTCAGCACGCCCTTGGGCCGGCCGGTCGACCCGGAGGTGAACACCACGTACGCGAGGTCAGCACCGGTCCCCGCCCAGCGGAGCACGGGCGCGGGCCGGTCCGCGGCCTCGAGCACCTCGTCGACCCGGACAACGCCGTCCACGCCGGCCCCGGCCGCCACGGCCGCGTGCGCCTCGTCGACGAAGACCTGGGCCAGGCCGGACTCCTCGGCCACCTCCTTGATCCTCGCGGCGGGCCAGGCCGGGTCCAGCGGCACGTACGCCGCACCGCCGCCCAGCACACCCAGCACCACGGCCAGGAAACGCTGGTCGCGCGCGCCCAGGTAGCCCACCCGGGTCTCCCGCCCGGCGGGCAGCGCGGCGGCCACCCGGTCGGCCAGCAGGCCGAGTCGCTCGTACGACCAGTTGCCGAAACCACCGGTCACCGCCGTGGCGTGCGGGCATTCAGCCCGCCGCGCCGCGAAGGCCTCGATCACCGATGTCCAGCCCGTGGGCACCGCCACCGTCGTCTCCCCGTTCACCGTCGTCCCCGTGGTCGCCGTCTCAGTGGTCATTGCCGTCCAGAATCTGTCGTGAGGCCGTGGTCCGAACGGACCAGCTGCGGCGGAGGTCCCGGCTGACGGACATCCGCTTGAGCCAGCGGTCGCGGCCGTCGTAGTTAGCCCGGAAGGGCCTGCGCCCGTGTACGGCGCGGTAGTTGTCGACCACCAGGATGTCGCCGGGCTCCAGCACCACCTGCTGCAGCGCCGCGTCGACCACGGCGTAGAAGTCCTGCAGGACGGCGGCCACCGTGGGGTCGACCGGTTGCTCCAGGAAGTACGGGTCCACGCAGACGTACGGGTGGGCCCGGTCGCCGGTCAGCAGCGCCCTGGGCTTGGCCGGCTCGGCGGCGTCGCCGTGCGACTCGTCCGGCCGATGCCGAAACCGCTCCTCGAAGAGCAGGTCGAACCTCGGGTCGGCCAGGTCCCAGTCGGCGGCGCAGCTGACCGTGGTGGCCGCGCCCTGCGGGTTGCGCAGGCAGAGCAGCCCGACGTAGTCCGGGCGGTGGCTGTGGAAGGCGTCCTCGGTGTGCCACCAGATCGGTTCCTGGCTGGCGAAGTTGATCTGGGTGTTCTCGAACTCACGCATCGGCAGGACGTCGTGGATCACCGAACCGCCCTGCTGGGTGTTCCAGCCGAACAGCTCGCCGACCACCGAGCCCACCAGGGCAAGCCGGCTCTCGTACCGATCGGTGCGGCGGACCGCCTCCGGGTCGCGCCAGGTGGCCGGGGTCGCGCCGATCGCCTCGTCGTCCACCGACAGGCCGGTGACCAGCGCGAAGGCGGCGTCCTCGCGCTGCCGCATACCGGTCAGCGCGGTGCGCAGCCGCTGCGGCAGTTCCTGCGCCAGAGCGGGCGCCTGGCGGAAGAAGGTGTGGGACTGCGGCCCGGTGGCGGCCCGGGCGTGCGCGTCGGCCAGCTCGGTAAGCGTCCGTGCCTCCCCGGGCTCCAGCGCCAGGGTGAGGCCGGGGCTGAGGAGATCAGGCATCGAGTCCTCCGGCGGTGTCGGAGCGGCGGGCCGCGAACGGGCGCAGGTCCGTCCAGTGCTCCTCGATGTACGCCAGGCACTCCTGCTCGCCGGCCGGGCCGCCGAGCGCCGTCCAGCCGAGCGGGACCTCCCGGTCCGCGGGCCAGATGGAGTACTGCCCCTGCTCGTTCACCACGACGGTGTGCGAGCCGGTTGCGACGGTCTGTGAGCTCATGGGTCGTTCTTCCTTCCGTGGGGCGGCGTGGTCAGTGCGCCGGCCCCAGCAGGTCGTCGAAGAGGTCGTCGAGTTGCCGGCGCGCCTGCGCCTCGGCGGCCCCGGCCGTGATGACGTCGGCGTCCGCTTGGGGGGCCGCGAGGGCGCTGCGCACCAGTTCGGCCAGCCCGGCCACGGTCGGCCGCCGGTAGAAGTCGGCGAGCGGGAACTCGACGCGGTGGCGGGCCTGGACAGCCCAAAGCAGCTTGGTGGCGAGCAGGGAGTGGCCGCCGAGCTGGAAGAAGTCGTCGTCCCGGCCGACCCGTTCGGCGCCGATGAGGGCGGCGAGCTCGGCGGCGAGCTCCCGCTCCAGCTCGTCCTGCGGCTCGGCGGCCCGCTCCGTGCCCGCGGTTCCGGTGAACTCCGGTGCGGGCAAGCGGCGTTGGTCGACCTTCCCGTTGACGGTCAGCGGGAAGCGGTCCAGCGCGACGAACGCGGCCGGGACCATGTAGTCCGGCAGCCGCCGCCGCAGGAATTCCCGCAGCTCGGCTGCGCCGGGCGCCGCCCCGTTCTGCGGGACGACGTAGGCGACCAGGCGGCGCTCCGCCGAGCCCTGTCCGTCCACCTTGACGAAGGCCGAGCGCACCGCCGGGTGGGCGTCCAGACCGGCCTGCACCTCGCCGAGTTCCACCCGGAAACCGCGGATCTTGACCTGGCCGTCCGCCCGGCCGAGGAACTCCAGCTCGCCGTCGGGCAGATGGCGGGCGATGTCGCCGGTGCGGTAGAGCCGGGCACCGGGCCGTCCGGAGAACGGGTCGGGCACGAAGGCGGCCGCGGTCAGGTCCGGCCGCCCGAGGTAGCCGTGGGCGAGCCCGGCGCCGCCGATGTACACCTCGCCGCGTGCGCCGACCGGCACCGGCCGGCGCGCGGAGTCCAGTACGTACACCTGGTGGTTGGCGATGGGCCGCCCGACCGGCGCCCACCCCGGCCAGGCGGCCGGGTCCGCGGGCAGCCGGTGGGCCGTGGTGACGTGGGTCTCGGAGGGCCCGTACTCGTTGTGCAGGCGGCCGTTCGGCAGATCGGCGAAGAGCGTGCGCAGGTCGTCGGTGACCACCAGCTGCTCGGAGCCGGCGATCACCGTTTCGAGCGTGCGCGGCAGCCGTCCGCCCAGGCGGTAGCCCTCGGCCACCTGTTGGAGCGCCACCGCGGGGATGAACAGCCGCTGGATCCGGTGCTGGTTGAGCAGGTCCACCAGGCCGTGCACGTCGCGCCGCTCGTCCTCGGTGATGAGCACCAGGGTGCCGCCGGCGCCGAGGGTGGAGAAGATCTCCTGGAACGACACGTCGAAGCTGAGCGACGCGAACTGCAGCGTCCGGTAGCCGGGTTGCCACGGCTGGTAGCGCCTCAGTTGCCAGGCGATGAGGTTGCTCACCGCCCGGTGCGGCATCAGGATGCCCTTGGGGCGGCCGGTGGAGCCGGAGGTGTAGGTCACGTAGGCGACCGACTCCGGGTCCACGGGGACCGCCGGCCGGGGCGCGGCGTCCGCTTCCGGCGCGGTGGCCAGTGCAGCGACGTCGACCAGCCGGGCACCGGTCGCCGGGAGCCGGTCGGCCGTGCCGGCGTCGACCAGGACCACCGCGGGCGCGGTGTCCTCCAGCAGCAGCGCGATCCGCTCCTGCGGATGGCTCAGGTCCAACGGCACGTACGCGGCGCCGGTCCTGAGCGTGCCCAGGACGGCGGCCAGCATCGCGACCGATCGACGGACGGCGATGCCGACGAATCCGCCCGGGCCCGCCCCGGCCGCGACCAGCGCCCGGGCTACCTCCTCGGCCCGTCGGTCGAGTTCGGCGTAGCTGATCCGTTCGGCCCCGGCCTCGACCGCGATCGCCTCCGGGGTCCGTTCGACCTGCCGCTCGAACCAGTGCTGG
The DNA here is from genome assembly GCF_055585785.1 of Kitasatospora sp. NPDC053308. NCBI lineage: Bacteria > Bacillati > Actinomycetota > Actinomycetes > Kitasatosporales > Streptomycetaceae > Kitasatospora > Kitasatospora sp. NPDC053308. The sequence continues at coordinate 242,376 of NZ_JBVJJY010000011.1, forward strand.
GCCAGCGGCTCGGCCCCGAGGTCGGCGGCGGTGCCGTTCCAGGTCCGCAGGACCAGCTCGCGCTCCTCGGGGGCGAGCAGGTCGTGGTCGGCAAGCGGGAGGTCCGGAGCGTCGGCAAGCGAGCGGACCAGCCGGGCCAGCTGCCGGGCGAGCCGGTCCGCCGTCAGGTCGTCGATCAGCGCGCTGTCGTACTCCAGGACGAGTTCGGTACCGGCCGACCGCCGCGCCGCGAACAGGGCCAGGTCGAACTTCGCCTCCCCGCCGTCGGCCTCCAGCGGGGTGCAGACCGTTCCCGGCAGATCGAGCCCGGCGGCGCCGATTTCATCGGCGGCGAACCACACCTGGAACAACGGGTGCCGCCCTCCCGAGCGCTCCGGCCGCAGCGCCTCCACCACCTCGTCGAAGGGCACCTCGGCCCGGTCGTACGCCTCGGTGACGGTCGTGCGCGTCCGGGCGAGCAGCGTGCGGAACGATGGCGCCCCGACGAGGTCGACGCGCAGCGCGAGGGTGTTGAGGAAGAAGCCGATCAGCTCGTGCGTCCAGGCCTGCTCGCGCTGGGCGTACGGCGTGCCGATCACCAGGTCGTCCTGCCCGCCGACCCGGTGCAGCAGAGCGGCCCAGGCGGCCATCAGCACGGTGACCGGCGTGCAGCCCTCGGCCCGGCCGAGCTCCTCCAGCCGGGCGAGGTCCGCCGGGTCGGCCGGTACGGTCAGCTGCCGCGCGGGGCCCGGACCGGACTCGCGCACGGGGTTCGCGGGCAGGTCGACGGTGGTCGGCGCGCCCTCCAAGTGCGCGCGCCAGAGGGCGAGCTGGTCCTGCCGCCCGTCGGTGCGCCGGTGCTCCTGCGCCGCCCAGTCCAGGTACTGCGCGGCCGGCGGAGCGAGCTCCCCGGCACCGCCGACAGCCCGCCGGTAGAGCGCGGCGAGGTCGTGCTGGAGCACGCCGGAGGACCAGTCGTCGAAGAGGATGTGATGGATGGTCAGCGTGAGCGTCCATCGGGCGTCACCGTGCCGGTGCAGCCGCACGCGCACCGGGGGCACCTCAGCCGCGAGGTCGAAGGGCAGGTCCGCCTCGGCACGGACCCGGGCGGCGACCGCGGCCTCGCGATCTGCCGCAGCGAGCGCGCTGTGGTCCTCGATCTCGACGGCGGGCGGGTCGGCGAGCACGACCTGCCCGGGCTCGCCCCATTCGTCGAGCACGATCCGAGTGCGCAGGGCGGGGTGGCGCAGGCACAGCTGCCGCAGACTCTCCGCGAACGCCGCCTCGTCCAGCGTTCCCTCGATGCGCCAGGCCATCGGGACGTTGTACTGGGCACTGCCCGGGTGCAGGCGGTCGAGCAGCCAGAGCCGCCGCTGCCCCGGGGAGAGCGGGCCCTCGGTGCGACCGCTCGGAAGGTCGGCGCCTCCCGGAGCGGGGCTGCGCCGGCCGCGCTGGGCGAGCAGCTCCTGGATCCGGCGTTCGCGCTCGCCGGTCATGCGCGGGCCGCGGTGACGTGCGGGAGGGAGAGCAGTGCGTCGTCGGCGACCGTGCTGAGCGGGGTGAAGTCGCGGGCGGCGAGGAACTCCGGCCGGGGGGCGGCCACGTCCTGCAGCCGGTTGCGCACGCTGTTGTAGCTGATCAGGACCAGGGTTCGGTTGTTGGGCGACATGTTGGGCACCGAGCCGTGCAGGATGTTGCTGTGGAACAGCAGGACGCTGCCGGCTCCGCCCTTGGGAGCGACGATGCCGCGCTCCCGTGTGGCCCGAGCGAGGGTGTCGGCGGTCAGCGAGTACTTCATCTTCGCGGAGAGCGTCCGGCTCCAGTCCGCGTCGTCCTGCACCGTGGTCTCGTACACGCCGTCCAGGTGCGAGCCGGGGACCAACATGAGCGGGCCGTTGAACTCGTCGACCCGGTCCATGAAGACGGCGGCGCTGAGCGCGTGCGGCGCGGGCATGCCGTCCTCGTCACGCCAGAAGCGGTAGTCCTGGTGCCACTCCCAGACCTCGCCGACCAGGGCGAGTTTCGCGTTGATCTTGAACTGGTGGACGTAGACCTCGTCGCCCAGCAGCTGCCGGGCGGGCTCCACCAGCCGGGGCAGCCGGGTGAGCGCCCCGAACACCGGGTGGCTCGCGTGCACGCCGTGCACGCCGCGCACCACCCCGGTCCCGGCCTCCATAACGCGGTGCGGACCGGGTTCGGCGAATACCTCTGAAAGGCTTCCGCGGAGAGTCGCCAGCTCTGCGGGATCGAAGACGTCAGGAATCAGGATGAACCCGTCCTGGCCGAATAGCCGGATTTGCTCTTCGGTCAGCATGTCGTCAATCAGTCCTCTCGGAAGGGGCCGCGGCCGAACCGTCGGCGCATTCGTTCGCCACCCTCACCCCGGCTCACAGGTTCGGGCGAGTCACCGCAACTGGCGACTTGACATGATCACCGGTCTGTGATTCGAACCCAACGGGGCACGTGAGCAACGGAGTCCGATCGGACCGACGAGGTCGCTCCGACCTGCCCTTCAAGATCTTTGGCTCGGCAAACGCGGTGATAGTCTGACCGCTCGGCGGCGGGCGGGACGCTCATCGGGCCCGTCGCATTTGCACAGACGAAATTTCTGACGGGGGTCAACCATGAGCCTGGATCTCGTGCCGACTGAATTCTCGCCGCGCGAGCGCGAGGTGCTGGAACAAATAGCCTGCGGGCGTACCTACGAGCAGGCCGCCCGGCGCCTCGGGATCAGTGTTCATACGGTGAATACGTACCTCCGGCGAATTCGCGCCAAGGCTCCCGCGGCCACCCACGCCGACCTGGTCCAGCTGAGCCTGCGGGTCAACGGGCCGACGAACCACCAGTTCACCCAGGCGGTGGCGTGATGAGCGGCGGCGTTGCGTCGGCCGGAGCTCCCGTCGGTGCGGCGGAGGCACTGGCCTACTACGCGCACGGCTGGTACGCCGGGGGCGACGCCAGGAAGCCGCAGGCACCACTCAAATGGGAGAACCCGGAGACCCGTTGCATCATCGACGTCCGAGGCGACACCTGGACCCGCTACCTCCGTCGAGCCCGCCGGGCGGTCGAGACCGGCGGCTTCGATCTGCGCTGGGACACCGCGTTCGGCGAGGTGCTCGACTCCTGTGCGGTGGGCCGCAAACCGGGCGAGACCACCTGGATCGACGCCGCGATGTCCGCGCTCTACCGTGAGCTGCACCAGGTCGGCGCCGCCCACTCCGCCGAGGTGTGGCTGGACGGCGTGCTGGTGGGCGGTGTCATCGGTCTGGGCATCGGACGGTGGCTCTCCATGGAGACGACCTTCCACTCCGCGCCCAACGCCGGGCACGCCGCGATCGCAGCCATGGCGGAACTTATGGAACGCCGCGGCTGCGTCCTGGTCGACGTGCAGGAACTCCACGCCTTCACCCGGCAGTTGGGCGGCACGGTGATCCCCCGGGACACCTACCTTCGACTCCTGCGGGCCGCGCTCGACCCCACACTCGCCCCGGCCGGCTAGGGCCAATGCCAGTGACTTTGGTGTCTCTGGCTCGTCGGGTGTGGTGTGGCGAGGGTGGGGCAGGTCAAGTCGCCTACGGGTGAGCGGCTATCGGATCGGATCGCGATCGGGGTGCTGACCCAGGCGTTTCCGCCGGATCTGGTCGATGAGGTGATCTCCGAGACCGGGCGGGGCGAGAAACGCAGCCGGCTGTTGCCGGCGCGGGTGGTCGTGTACTTCGTGCTGGCGATGTGCCTGTTCTTCGGGCAGGGCTACGAGGAGGTCGCACGGCTGCTGGGCGAGGGACTTGGGGACGGGCGGCGGTCGTGGCGGGTTCCCACGATCGCCGCGATCGGCCGGGCCCGCCGACGGCTGGGAGTCGATCCGCTGAAGGCGCTGTTCGCGTGGGTGTGCCGCCCGCCGGCCGCGCCCGGGACGGCGGGGCCTGGTACCGGCACTGGCGTCTGGTCGCGGTAGACGGCACGACTTCGGACCTGGCGGACACCGAGGCCAACGACGCGCATTTCGGCCGTCCGGGCACCGGGCGCGGGACGGGCGCGTTCCCGCAGGCCAGAGTAGTGGGGCTGGCCGAGTGCGGCACCCACGCCGCGTTCGGCGCCGAGGTGGGCCCGCCGTCGGTGGGCGAGCAGGCGCTGTCGCGTCGGCTGTTCGTGCACCTGCGGGAGGGCATGCTGCTGCCGGCGGACCGGGGCTTCTACGGGTTCGAGCTGTGGCATGCCACCCGGGCGTTCGCGCGGACCTGCTGTGGCGGGTCCGCGCGAACGCCGCCCTGCCGGTCATGCGGGTACAGGAAGACGGTTCCTACCTCAGTACCGTCCACGCTGAGCCGGACCGCAGGAGCAGCCGCAACCCGGTGACCGTGCGGGTCGTCGAGTACACCCTGGCCCGCACCGGCGACGCGACCGTCTACCGGCTGGTGACCACCATCCTCGACCCCGAGCAGGCGCCCGCCCGCGAACTGGCCGCGCTCTGCGCCCAGCGGTGGGAGATCGAGGCCGCCCTGGACGAGATCAAGACCCACCAGCGCGGCCCCGGACTCGTCCTGCGCCTCGAAGTACCCGTGGGGCGTCGAGCAGGAGGTCTACGGCCTCCTGCTCGTCCACCACGCGATCCGGCAGCTCATGCCACCTCGGCTACGAGAAGCGCGACCCGGCCGGTGCCGGCTCCGGGAACTCCCGCAACGGCATCCGGTCCACGACTGTGCTCACCGACGTGGGACCGGTCGAGATCGATGTGCCTCGCGACCGGGAAGGCAGCTTCGAGCCGCAGATCGTGCGCAAGCGCCAGCGCCGGCTGACCGGTGTCGACGACATGGTCCTGTCCCTGTCGGCCCGGGGTCTGACACGCGGTGGGATCTCCGCCCATCTGGCCGAGGTCTATGGCGTGAGCGTGTCCAAGCAGACCATCTCCACCACCCCTGAACTGCTTCGACCGGCGCGCGGAGGGTTCGGTTGTGGTTGGTCTGCGCCCTCGCGCTACGAGAACGCTGCGATGCGCTCCTCCGGGGAGAATTGACCGATGAATCGGTCCCGCGTCAACTTGAAGAGCGGACGATCTGGCGGAGTCATGCACCAGGTGCGCATCCGCGCGTACACGGTGTCCGGCAGCGGGCTCCGCGGGGCCGTAACAGCGAGTACGTGCTATGCCCGCGCCCATCTGGCCACTTGTGGTGCGGCAGAGTGCGGGCCGGGGCCGGAACTCTTCCTGGACGATCGCGGTGCGGACCGGGCGGCGGGGCGTGGCGTGGCTGGAGTCGGGGGCCACGTGCCGGCGATCGTAAGGGCGGCCCTCAAGGACGGCGTGGGCACTCCGTCGGCACGGCTGAGGGGGAGACCCTCGACGGGCGGCGCCTGCCGTTCTCCCGCGGTCCCGCGGCGTGAAGGTCGCCGAGCAGGTGGAGAGAAGGGGACACGATGGCTGCCTCACAGGAGACCCCGATCGCGGTGATCGGGATCGGCTGCAGGTTTCCGGGGGGCGTTGAGAGTGCGGCCGGGCTGTGGCGGTTGGCCGCACAGGGCCGTTCAACGGTGGGGCCGGTGCCTGCGGGGCGCTGGGACGCGGCAGAACTGGCGGCCGTTCAGGATCCGGACGTCGCGGTCCGGGCGGGGCAGGGGTGCTTCCTGGACGGGGACGTGTGGGCGTGGGAGCCGGAGGCGTTCGCGGTGGCCCCGGTCGAGCAGCGCTGGGTGGACCCGCAGTTCCGGGTGCTGTTGGAGGTGGCGTGGGAGGCGGTGGAGCATGCTGGCGTGCCGCTCGACCGACTGCGCGGTTCGCGGACCGGGGTGTATGTGGGCACCTACGCGCCGGACAACCTCTTTCGCGAGGCGAGACCGGTCCAGGACGCGCCCAACAGCCCCTACCTGTTCGGGAATTTCACGGCGGGTGCGGCGGGGCGGGTGGCGTTCGCCCTGGACCTGCGCGGCCCGGTGATGGTGATCAGTACGCACTGCTCCTCGGGCTTGGTGGCGCTGGATACCGCGTGCGGGGCCCTGACGCTGGGGGATTGTGATGTGGCACTGGCGGGTGCAGTGCTGCTGATGCTCTCACCCGAGACGCACTTGTACGAGGCTCCGCTGCTGCTCTCGCAGCGTGGGGCGTGTCATGCCTTCGACGCGCGTGCGGACGGCTACGTACGAGGGGAGGGCGCAGGCGTACTCGTGCTGAAACGTTTGGCTGATGCGTTGCGGGACGGGGACCGGGTGCTGGCGGTGATCAGGGGCAGCGCGGTCAACAACGACGGGCAGGCCAGCCGTCTGACCGCGCCGTCGACCCTCATGCAGCAGCGGCTGTTCCGCCGCGCGGTCGAGGCTGCCGGGATCGACGCGGGCGAGGTCGGTCTGATCGAGGCGCACGGCCCGGGCACCGCGGTCGGCGACCCGGTGGAGTACGCCTCCATCGACTCCGTCTACGGCCAGGGCAAGGGTCGGTGTGCGCTGGGCTCGGTCAAGACCAACATCGGGCACAGTGAGCCGGTATCGGGGATCGCCGGCGTGATCAAGGCTGTCGAGTGTCTGCGTCGCGGCTTCATCCCGCCCAACCTCCACTTCGACCGGTGGAACCCCTCCATCTCCCGGGGCGTGCCATCGAGGCTGTTCGTGCCCACCGTGCTCACCGCGTGGCCGGTCAAGGGGGCTGCACGGCTGGCCGGAATCTGCTCGTACGGGGTGACCGGCACCAACGCGCACGTCGTCCTGGAGACCGCGCCGAAGCCCCGGCGTCGCACCGCACGCCGCGACCGGACGCCCGAGGGGAGTCCGGCCCGCTTGTTCCTGCTCTCGGGTACCTCCCCGGAGTCGCTGTCCGCAGCCGCGGCACGGCTGGCCGACTGGGCGGAGGGCGAGCACGGCCAGGCGGTGGAGCCGGCGGACACAGCGCACACCCTGGCCCTGCGCCGCTGGCACGCGGACCACCGCCTGGGCCTGGTCGCCCGCGATCACGCTCAACTGGCGGAGCGGGCTAGGGCGTTCGCCGAGGGACGGCAGGCGGACGACATGGTCAGTGGGGTGCCTGTGCTGCCACCGGATCATGCCGGGCCGGTGTTCGTCTTCACCGGCCAGGGCTCCCAGCGGCCCGGCATGTGCCGCAGGCTGCTGGCGGCCGAGCCGGTGTTCGCCGCCACGATCGACGAACTCGAGCCGCTGATCGCGACCGAGGCCGGGTTTTCCCTGCGCGCGATGATCGCCGATCCGGAGCGGCTGCGCGGTATCGACCGGATCCAGCCTGTGCTGTTCGGCGTCCAGGTCGCACTGGCGGCGTTGTGGCGGTCCTGGGGCGTCGAACCGGCCGCCGTGATCGGGCAGTCGTTGGGCGAAGCCGCCGCCGCCGTGGTGTGCGGTGCGCTCAGCCGTGCGGACGGAGTGCGGGTGATCTGCCGCCGCTCGGCGCTGCTCGCCACCATCTCCGGCGGCGCGATGGCGTCCGTCCTGCTCGGTGCCGACGAGGTCCGGTCGGCGCTCGCGACAGCCGGGGCGGACGGTGTGTCGCTCGCTGTGCTCACCTCCCCCACCTCCACCGTCATCTCCGGGGACGCCGCACAGATCGCCGCTCTGGTCCGGGCGTGGGATGCGGCTGGTGTCGCGGCCCGGATGATCGACGTCGATGTGGCCTCGCATTCCCCGCAGGTCGAGCCCGTCCTGGCCGATCTGACCGCGGCCCTCGCCGACCTGCCCGCCACTGCGCCCGGCGAGGGATTCTTCTCCACCGTCAGTGAGGACCCCCGCAGCCCCGGTCCGCTGGACGGCTCCTACTGGGTGCGCAACCAGCGCGGCACGGTCCGCTTCCACACCGCCGTATCGGCGGCGCTGACCGCCGGACACCGGCTCTTCGTCGAATGCACCCCGCACCCCTTGGCCGTCCGCCCCATCCTGGATACCGCCCACGCGGACGGCGTGAGCGATGCCGTGGCAGTCGGCACCCTGCGCCAGGGCGTTGACGACACCGACGCATTCTTGGCTCATCTCGCGGCCGTGCACTGCGCCGGATACGACCGCATCGACTTCGCCTCCCGCTACGGCGAGGGCCGACTGGCCGAACTGCCCCCACATGCCTGGCACCGCACACGCCATGGCGGCGACCAGACGCCCTACCAGCTCATCGCCCCCCATCTGGCGGGCGCCGCCCAGCATCCACTGCTCGGCGGCTACGTGCACGATCCCGACGCCCCCGAGCGGCACCTGTGGCAGGCTCTCGTCAGCCCGCACCGCCTGCCCTGGCTCGGTGACCACCGGGTTTCCGGGGTACCGGTGCTGCCCGGAACCGGCCTGGCCGAGATGGCTCTCGCCGCCGGCGCACAGGTCTTCGCCACCGACCGCATCGTCCTCGAGGGGCTGCAGGCCGATGCGCCCCTGATCCTGGAACCCGAACCGCAGGTCACCACCCGTATGACCGTCCGGGGGCAGCAGGCGCGGGTCGAAGTGGTCTCGGGCGGCCAGGACGGTGTCGTCGTGCACGCCGCAGCGACCGTACGGCCGCTGCCCGCCCACGAGGCTCCGGAGCGCCTGGAGACGCCCGCACTCGTCACCGAGCAGTGGACGGACACGGCCCCGGCCGACCTCTACCGGTACTTCCGCGAGCGCCACGACGTGTTCCACGGCCCTGCTTTCACCGCGGTCGACCGCATCCAGATCAGCCCCGCGCGCGACCGTGCCGTCGCCCGACTGCGGATCGCCGACCCGGCCCGCGTGTCCGCGTGGACCATGGCCCTCCACCCCGCCCTCGCCGACCAACTGGTGCAGACCGTCGTCGCGGCCTGGCTGGAGTACTGCGCTACCAGCCCCGGGCCTGTGGTCGTCAGCGGCTTCGACGAGATCCGCGTCCACGGACCCACCGCCCACACACGCATCGCGTCCGTACAGCTGCACCGAGCCGATGACCTCGCCTGCACCGCCTCCGGACAACTCGCCACCGCCGACGGCACCGTCGTCGCCGAGGTCCGCGGCCTGCGCCTGACCAACATCACCCCGCCTCAGCAGCGCTACGCCGACCGACTCGCCCATCTCGCCTGGATGCCCCACCCTGTCCCGGCGGACCGCGAAGCGGACAGGGAGAGCCGGTGGCTGGTCGTCGCGGCCGAGGACAGCCCCTGGGCCGAGCGGCTGGCCGCCCTGCTGGGCAAGAGGAGCGCCGGCAGCCGGCTGCTCACCCACCGACCAGAGGTCCCCCCGGCCGGAGCGGCCCTCGCCGAGGCACTGGAGGGCCGCGAGCCGGCGGTCACCGCGCTGGCTCTCGTCCTCGACCCGCCCGCCCGCCCGTCATGAGCACACCCCGGCCCTCACGGCCCGTAGCCTCTTCACCCGCGCCGTCACCGTGATCCGGCAGCTCGGTGAGCGTGCCGCACCGCCCCGGCTGTGGGTGCTGTGGCGTGGGGACGAGACACCGCTCGCGACGGCCGGACTGCCCGGCTTGCTGCGGGTCGCCGCCTTCGAGCACCCCGAGCTGACGCCCAGCAGCATCGAGATCTGCGGCACCACTCCGCTCGACGCCGTCGCCGACGACCTGCTCGCCACCGGCCAGCCGGTCACCGAGATCGCCTGGCGGCACGGCACACGCCACCTCGCCCAGATCCGCCCCGGCCCTGGACCCTTCCGCTCCCCGGTGCCCACGCCGGTACAGCCGGGCGGCGCCTATCTGGTCAGCGGCGGGCTGGGAGGACTGGGCCTGCTGGCCCTGCGCTGGCTGGCCGAGCGGGGTGCCGGACGCATCGTGGCCTGCGGCCGCACCGCCCCCACCCAGACGACCACCAAGGAACTCGAGGCACTGCGCCGTGACACCGGTGCCGATATCCGAGTGTTCCTCGGAGACATCGCCGACCCCCGCACCGCCGAGCAGGCCGTCGAGGCCGCAGCCGACGGCACCGGGAGGCTGCACGGGGTACTGCACGCCGCCGGCGTCATCGAAGACGCCACCCTCACCCGCCTCGACGACGACCTCACCGCGCGGGTCTGGCATGGCAAAGCCGAGGGAGCCTGGGCCCTGCACCGGGCCACCCTCGCCCATGACCTGGACTTCTTCGTCCTCTACTCATCGGTCGCCGGCCTCCTCGGTTCCCCCGGACAAGGGGCTTACGCCTCCGCCAACACCTTCGTCGACGCCCTCGCCGCCTGGCGCCGCAGTCACGGCCTGCCGGCTACCGCCGTCCAGTGGGGAGCGTGGAGCGAGGTCGGCCGCGGCCGGCACCTCGCCCAACGCAAGTTCATCATGATCACACCGGAGGACGGAACCGCCGCCCTCGAAAGGATCCTGACCGAGGGCCACCACCAGATCGGCTACTCCCCCCTCGACACCACGCGGTGGACCGCCCCCTACCCGGCACTACGGCGCTCCACCCTCCTCGCCCCCCTGCTGGCGGGCACACCCCAGACGGAGACGGGCACGTCGGCAGTTCGCGAGGCCGTGCTGGCCGCTACCGGCGACGCCGAACGACGCCGCCTCATCGAAGAGTTCATCATCGACCAGGTACGTGACCTGCTCGGCGGCACCCACCGCCACATCGGAGGGCACACCAGCCTGGTCCTGCTGGGGCTGGACTCCCTCGGCGCCGTCCAGCTGCAACAACGCATCCAGCGCGCCCTGCGCACCGAGATCAAACCGGGCGTCATCTGGGTCAAGCCCAGTGCCGCCGCCCTGGCCGACTGGCTGCTGGACAAAATGGGCCGCCTCCCCGCCACCGCGCTCGGAAAGCCTGCCGTCCCCGGACAACGGACAACCGAGCAGCGCCCACAGGAGGTGCCCGAAGCATGACCACGGCCGGCCCGGACCACGCCACAGCCGCACGCGCCCGCGGACTGCTGTCCGCTCCCCTGACATGGTGGGCGACGGCCGGCGTGCTGGCCCTGGTCACCCAGGCGACAGTGTTCGGACGATGGATCACCGGCGGTGGCCTGCACCCGGTCCCCACCGCCGGCCGTGAGATCTCGCCGACTCAGCAGACGGTGACCTGGATCGGTCAGGCCGGACTGGCCGCCGCCCTGGCCGTGTGCGCGGTGGTGGTCTGGCGCCAGTGCCGACAGGCTCACACGATCACCCTCGATGCGGTGCTCCTGCTCGGCTTCGGCATGTCGGCCTGGCTGCTGCCGGTGTACGGCTGGGGAAACCTGACGATGGTCGAGAATCCGTTCTCGCTCAATGCCACGACCTGGGGGCCCTACCTTCCCGGCTGGACCGGTCCGCTACCCGAGTCGCAGGCCGCGACAGCCAGCACCGTCCTCATGATGTTCCTGACCGTCGTGTGGGTCTGGCTGCAGCGCTGGGCCGTCGCTCGCATCGAGCGCGTGCGCCCACGCTGGGGCATCGGACGGCGGCTGCTGGCCTCGTTGCCCTTCATGGCGGTCGTGTGCGTGCTGCTCGAACTCGTCGCGATCCTGCTGGGCGTCTACGCCTACCCCTTCGCGCCATGGCACCTGTCGGTGTTCGGCGGGCACTGGTACCAGGTACCGCTGGTCAACATCGTGACCATGGTCCTGCAGCCCACCGTCGTGGTACTGATGGAACAGCTGGCCGAAAGGCATGCTCGCACCCCCTGGGTGTTCCGCACCGCTGCCCCTCTGAGCCGGCGCCCTGAGGCGGCACTGCGCGTGCTCGCCGGCATCGGGATCTGCAACGCGATCGCGATGTCCTTCCTCCTGGTGTTCGTCCCGCTGACCGCCGCTGCCGGACACGACCCGCTCCCGGCGGATTTTCCCCATTACCTGTGGCCCCCGCACTAGTCACGATGCCGGCCAGTCCGACGTGGGAGGTACAGAGCGTGACCACGGCCGAGTCCGCGAGCGATACCCGTGCGGCACCCCCGCCCCCGACACCGATCCGCTGGTGGTCCCTGCTCGGTGCAACAGGGATAGTCACCCAGATCATCGTGGTCGGACGCTGGCTGGCTGACGGCGGCTGGCGCCTGCCGGACCGTCCCGCCGGCCCGCCGCACCTGGGCAGCCCCGGGATCACCACCGTCTTCACCCTCTGCTACGCCCCGATCGTCGCGGCCGTGGCGGTCTGGGTGGTACGCGACTGCCGGCGGGAACGGCGGCTGACCTTCCCGGCGATGGTGATGGTGACCGCGCCGTTCGCCATGTGGCTGGACCTGGTGGGGGGCTGGCTCCGGCCCGTATTCGCGTACTACAAGGACGAACCGCTAGCGATGCGCAGCTGGTTTCCCTACCTGCCCGGGTGGCGCGGAGGCCCTCAGGCGGCGACCAATCTCCCCGCACAGGCGCTTCTGGCGTACCTGTCCATGCCCCTGTTCTTCGCGCTCATCCGGCAGGCGGTGCGGTGGACGGCCCGGCGGCCCCGCAGCGGCCGCCGGCACCGCGCCGCAGCGGCGCTGGCAACCAGCGCGGTGTGCGGCGGGGCCGTCATGTTCTCGGGGGTGGCCGTACGGCTCTACGCCTTCGCGGACACTATCCCCGTACTGACGCTGTTCTACGGCAGCAGATTCCAATACCCCCTCTACGACGCGGTGTTCATCGGCGCTTCCTTCGCCGTCTTCGGCCTGCTCTGGTACCACCAGGACAGCGACGGTCTCACCGCGATCGACAGAGGCGCGGACCGCTTCCCCGGGTGGAGCAGGCCCTGGCTCAGGCTCCTGGCCACGGCTGGAGCCATCCAGCTGGCGGTGCTCTGCTACGGCCTGGCCCACTTGCTGGCCGGCCTCGCCGCCTCACCCGCTCCGCCGGACCTGGTGACGCCCGTCCTCTCCACCCAGGCACGGCCGTGACACGGCCCGCGACGCTGCGGCACTGCGTCGTGCTGGGCTGCGGCATCGCCGGCCTGCTCGCCGCCGCGGCCGCCGCCCCGCACGCAGCCCGGCTGACCATCGTCGAACACGACCGGCTCCCGGACGAGCCGGCCCCCCGCCCCGGAGTCCCCCAGGGACGCCACCTGCATGCCCTCCCCTCCGGCGGAGCCCGCGCTATCGAAAACCTGCTGCCCGGTACCCTCGACGCGCTCGCCCGCGCGGGCGCGCACCGCGTCGGCATGCCCGGCCAGGCACGCCTCTACGGCCCACACGGCTGGATGCGCCCCTTCCCGCCCCGGCAACACATCATCGGTTGCACCCGTCCGCTGCTGGAACACGTGATCCGCAGCCAGCTGTTGCAACAACACCCCATCACCATCGTGGACGGAACCGACGCCACCGGCCTGACCGGAAACGTGCATCAGGTCCACGGGGTCCGCACCCGCCACCGCGAAACCGGCCACGAAGCAGTCCTCGGCGCCGACCTCGTCATCGACGCCACCGGCCGCCGCAGCAAGACCGCCCGATGGCTGCAGGACCTCGGCCTGCCCCCCACCCCGTCCACCGTGGTCGATTCCGGGATCACCTACGCCAGCCGCATCGTCCAGGCTCCGCCCGGCCTCACCCAGCAGTACCCGTTCGTCGCCATCCAGGCCGATCCCGCCACACGAGCCCCGGGACGTGCGGGCTTCCTGCTGCGTGTCGAAGACGACCGCTGGTGCATCGCTCTCTACGGCACACGCGGCGCCCCACCGCCCGTCGATGAGAACGGATTCATTCAGTTCGCCCGCAGCCTGCGCCATCCGCTGATCGGCGAACTCATCATGAACACGACGCACCTCACCCGCATCTCCGGGTTCGGCAACACCGCCAACCGGCGCTACCACTACGGCCGGCTCCCCGCCTGGCCCCACGGCCTCCTCGTGATCGGCGACGCCGCCGCCAGCCTGAACCCCATCTACGCCCACGGCATGTCCGTCGCCGCTCACAGCGCGAACGTGCTGCGCACCGCCCTGACCGTCTCGCGCAGTCCACGAACGACGCAGCGAGAGCTCGCCCACGCGCAAGACCTCGCGTGGCTGATCGCCACCGCCTCGGACATCGGCCACCCCGACACCACCGGACCACGCCCGACCTGGCGGCACACACTGCTTCGCCGGTGCATGAACCGCTTCCTGCGCACCGCCAGCACCGACCCCGGCACCGCGGCAGCCTTCGTCGACATCTTCACCCTGTCCGCCCCCCTGTCGGACCTGGCCAAACCCTCCGTCATCACCGCGGCCATCCGGGGTCCCCGCCACCCGCCGCTCCAGACGCCACCCCCCATATGGCGCGATCACTCACAGCCTTCGGCCTGAGGAGGAACGCGGACTGGCACGGCTGCCATCCCCCGCCTCCAGGCACCGCCGCTTCAAACCTCGCCTGCGACCGCACCCGCAGCCCCTGCGATACCTCCCGCACAACCACCCGCCACCCCAGCCCGACGGCGTGTCGGGCGAGCGCCGGGCCGCGACGAGCAGCCCCTCCGCCTGGGGTGGAACGTGCCGCCAATCGTCCTACCGTCCTCGTGCGGCGAAGCTCCACACGGTGGCCAGGGTGATCGCGGTATACCCCACCAGTCCGGCCGACGCGAGCCGGCAGTGCCAGCGGTCCGCCTGTGCGGGGTTGCCGCCGCGCACCGTCCAGCGCCAGGAGGCGACGGTGGCCACGACGGCGAGCAGGACGAAGCCCACAGTGAGCAGATGGAGCCAGTCGATGAGGGTGAGGCCGACCGTGCTGGTGATCACCGTGTTGACCTGCTATAGGTTCAGCATCACCACGAACAGTCCGCCGCCGAGCATGGCGAGGCGGCTCTGGCGGGAGTCCAAGCGTTCTCCCATGCCCAGTTCCCCGGCGTGCGCGGGCAGCAGGAAGGTCGCGGTGGCCACGAGCACCATGAGGAACAGGGGACCGGCGAGTTTCCAGGAGACCGTGGGGTCGTCCCGTGCCAGATCGATCTGCACCCCGATCCTGCTGTATGTGCTCGTGGCCCCCTGCGGCAAGGTTGCGTCACCGAAATTCGTGGGGCAGGTTTGCTCGGCGGGTTCGAGTCGCAAGCCGGTGATCCGCCATCCGGCTGGGCGGATCCCCGTGTTGTAGGCGGAGTTGGCGTTGTCGGGCCGCATCCGGAAGTACCGGCTCTCCAGGCCCACGGCGGCGAGCTCGGACACCTGGACTTCCTCCAGGTCCGCTGCCAGGACGAGATCACCCGCCGCGAGACCGTCGCTTTCCAACGGCGTCTGCAGAAAGCGAAGTTCGAGCAGCAGGTCACCTTGGAGGAGTTCGGCTTCACCGCCTCCCCGAAACTGCCCGCGGCCCAGATCCCCGATCTGGCCGCCCTGCGCTGGCTGCACGCAGGCGAGTCCGAAATTCCGTTCGGGCCGGTCGGCGTCGGGAAGACACACGTGGCCCAGGCGCTCGGTCACCTGGCCGTGCGTCAGGGCGCGAACGTCCGCTTCGCCAAAACCAGCCGGATCCTGGCCGATATGGCCGGCGGCCACGCGGACCGCACCTGGGACAAGCGGGTCCGCGAGCTCGTCCGCCCCGACGTGCTGGTCCTCGACGACTTCGCGATGCGCCAGCCGTCCGCCGCCCAGGCCGACGGCCTCTACGAGCTGATCAGCGAGCGGCAGGGCCGGTCCCTGATCATCACCGGCAACCGGGCCCCCAACGACCGGTATCCGCCCTTCCCCGACCCCGTCGTCGCCGAGTCCCTGCTGGACCGGCTGATCAACAACAGCCACCAGGTCATCATGAACGGCCCCAGCTACGGGCCCAACAAGCGGCCCAAGAACACTTCCGAGGAGGGAAGTCAGCCACGACCACCCTGCTTCGAGATCAGACGCTCGGCACGTAGGCATCCTGGGACTGCGGATCCCACAGGACCAAGCGATATTCCCCGGCCAGCTCCTCGATCACCCTGAGCGCGTCGTCACTCTTGGAGGAGGAGCTCAGATTCATGATCACGTGGTCGATGCCGACCGCCAACGGCGTCGACATCCAGGGCGAGTCCGCCGGACGGGGCGGGTAGTCGGGGAACCGCGAGCGCAGCCGCTCATAGAAACCGACTACCCGCCCATCCAGCTCACCCTCGTCATGATGCGGGGAGTTGCACCGCTCGAACATCGCACGCGCTGCCGCGGCATCAGCCGAAGCGTCCATCGCAAGAACCGCCAGGTCGAAGCTCATGACATCATCCTCCCAGCCTGGCCGCGCTCATCCACAGGCCACCACCGCCCGACTCGGCAACCCCCTCCGCCAGCAACTGGGAAATTACCTGACCGTGGGCGCGGGGAATTACGTGATCGTCCACACCTGCCGGATCACGGTGTTCGACGCCGCCCGGGGGCGCAGCAGGCGCTGGAGCTGGTCGGCGGTAGATCGTGGCCCTCGAAGAGGAGGTGGACCGGCTGGCACAGCCCCCGGCCGGCTACGGCACCTTCCTCGCCATCGTGGACGTGATGGCCTACGAGCGCATCGGCGACATCGTCACCCTCAAGGAGATCCTGGAGGACGGCGAGCGCGCCCTGTTCATCGGCCACGCGCCCGTCCAAGGTGTGCTGCTCTACGGCCCGCCCGGCTACGGCAAGACGCTGATCGCCAAGGCGGTCGCCAACCCAGTCGTCAAGAAGATCGCCAGGCGGAACGGACGACGCGACCAGATCCTAGTACTCCAGTGAGAAATCGTGTCCTGAGCTGGTGTGTTTCGCTGTGCTGGTTATGGTGGGGATGACTGAAGCTGTCTGCTGGCAAGCGGAGTTGGAGTCGTTGTTCGCGCGGGTGGCGGGTCGGTTCTCGCGGGCGGATCTGCGGTGGCGGATGCGGGACTACGTGCGGGGCCTGCTGGCGCCGGTGGGGCGGAAGAACGGCTGGCAGCTGGCGGAGTGGGCCGGTCATCGCGATCCGGCCGGCGTGCAGCACCTGCTGAACGGGGCGCGCTGGGATGCGGACGCGGTGCGGGACGAACTGCGAGCCTACGTCGGTGAACAGCTGGGCAGTGATGGGGTGTTGATCCTCGACGACACCGGATTCATCAAGAAGGGCACGACCTCGGCCGGGGTGTCACGCCAGTACACCGGCACCTCGGGGAAGATCGACAACTGTCGAATCGGCGTGTTCGCCGCCTACGCCACAACGCGTGGCCGAGCCCTGATCGACCGCGAGCTCTACCTGCCGAAGTGCTGGACGAAGGACCGCGAGCGCTGCCGTGCGGCGAAGATCCCCGACGAGCGGGCGTTCGCAACGAAGGGCGAGCTGGCGCTGGCGATCGTGCGCCGCAGCATCGCCGCGGGTCTGCCGGCCGCGTGGGTCACCGCGGACGAGGCCTACGGGCAGGACTGGTCCTTCCGTCGCGCCATCGAGGAACTCGGCCTCGGCTACGTGCTCGCCGTTCCCAAATCGCAGCAGGCCAAGTCCCTGGGCCGGGATCTGGCGCATCGACCAGCTCATGCGTGAAGCGCCCGAGGATGCCTGGCAGAGGGTGTCCTGCGGTGATGGTGCCAAGGGCCCGCGCGTCTATGACTGGGCGGCTGCGAAGCTGCCCGTCATCGAGTTCTTCGACGGTGACGAGCCCAGCCATCGGCGCTGGGTCCTGGCCCGCCGCAGCCTGTCCGACCCCACCGAGATCGCTTACTACCTCGCCTACGCGCCCACCGCGAGCAACGAGGCCGAGCTCGCCCGGATCGCCGGATCCCGCTGGGCCATCGAGGAGTGCTTCCAGGCTGCGAAGAACGAGTGCGGCCTGGACGAGTACGAGGTCCGCCGCTACCCCGGCTGGTACCGCCACATCACCCTCGCCATGCTCGCCCACGCCTTCCTCGCGTCCCTGGCCGCCCAGGCCATCACCCGGGAAACCGCAGAAACGACCCGACCAGCACTGTTGCCCTCACCGTGGCAGAGATCCGCCTACTCCTGGACACTCTCCTGCCCCACCCCTGACCCGAGCGCGACCACCGCCAGCACGCCCTGAACTGGTCCCACTGGCGCAGACGCCACCAAGCCACCGCCCGCCGCTGCCATTACCAAAGAAGAGCCAGCTCAGAGCACGATTTCTCACTGGAGTACTAACCCTGGTCATGGCCGACTACACCGAGAACGGCGTCATCGGTCGCCCGTCGCTCGGTACGGCCGAGAAGGGCAAAGCCATCCTGGAGAGCCTCTCCAAATCAGCAGCCACACACCTGTCGCTCATAGGGAGTAGCCGAGAACAGCCGGGTATCGCTCGCAAGTGAACCCTCGGGCCCCACGGTGCCCCACCGCCGAATTCGCCTGCCTCGCACAGTATTCGACCGTCCGGGGGAAACCCGTGCACCAATCCACGGGTTGAGATTCCCTGCTTGATCACATGGGACGCAGACCGAGAGCTTTTCGAGTGACAGCCTCGGTACCTCAAGAACCCCGTTCGAAGGAGAGACCGTGTTGAACCCGCGCATCAGACGCTCTGTCGTCGGTGACACCCTGGCGCTCGTGCTGGCCTGCGCGCCGGCCATCGGTGTGGCCGGGACGGCCCAGGCAGTCGTGCCCGACATCTGCGGGGGCGAGGCCGCGGACTATGTCGGCAATTTTCACCGGAACCCTCAGCAGGGATGGCGAGACCGTCAACGTCACCGCCACGTTCTCGCCCGGTCTCATCGTCAGGGTCGCCGAAGAACGCACGCAGATCGAACACGCCGTCACCTACAGCTACGCCGTCAGCAGCCACGACGGCGTCGGCATCGCGTTCTTCCAGGCCCCCGGCGGCAAATTCGTCAGCGACCCCGCGATCTGCGGGACCTTCCCCGGAGTACTGGCACCCAACGTCACCAAAATTCCCGGCAGGCTCGGCGACTTCGATATCACTCTGAACCGCACCCTGTAACCAGCCGCCCAGACATGACCACGCACTCGAACATGCCCCGGACGCGCCATAGCCCCAAGAGCGACCACCGACCCCCGGACTGACTAACGCCACGGGACTTCTTGTGGGCTTCCCTCCGAAAGGGTTTGAGAGGCCGCAGGGGTCCCTGTGGCCTCTCAAACCCTTTCGATCGAGGACTCGATGCCCGAGGCACTCCGGGCGGCGGGCAGAGGGGTCCTCTGGCCGCCGCGCCGGGCCTTCCTGGGGTGGGCGGGGCCGCCCTGGGCGCGCATCATGCCGAGCGCGCCCAGGGCGAGCTCCTGCTTCCCGCTGCGGCAGCAACGGCTCAATCCGAGCCCACGCGGCATCCGTTATCTCTCCTCGACCCACCACAAGATCAATTATGAGACACAGCCTAGATGATTGATGCCAAGGGGCTTAGTGGTCATACGCGGTGAGGGAGCGCATGACGGGCTGTCCGGCCTGGTTGTTGTGCCAGATCGCCGCGGTCAACGCGAGGATCCGCTGGAGGACGCGGACCATGACGCCGTCGGGTGTGCGGCCGTTGTGTCGTTCGAGGTCGAGCTGGCCCTTGAAGGTGTCGTTGACGGACTCGATGATCTGTCGCAACGGCTTGAAGAGCTGGGATCCGGCCCGCTCGGGTTCGCCCTTGCGGGCCGGTCGCAGGAGCCGGAGCTCCATCTCGGCGAGCTCACGCTCGAACGTGGCGCCGTAGTAGTTCTTGTCCCCGATCAAGGTCTGGCCGGGGCGGGTGGCGACCAGGTCGGTCTCGGTGTCCAGGATGTCCAGCAGGGCGGTGCGCTCGTCGGCCTTGGCTCCGGTCAGCGCGAACGCGACGGGCAGGCCGTGCAGGGTGCACACGAGGTGCAGTCGCAGGCCCCAGAAGAACCGGGAGTGGCTGGCGCAGTAGCCGTACTCGGCCCAGCCGGCCAGGTCGGAGCGCTTGACCGTCTCGCGGGAGCGGCCGCACTCGATCGGGGTGGAGTCGACCACCCAGACGTTGTCGGTCCACAGGCTCGTGTCGGTGGCCAGCAGCCGGTTGACGCGCGCGATCAGGTCCGCGGCCTTGCGCAGCCGCCTGTTGTAGCCGGACTGCCCGGGAAGGTACGGGAACAGGTGCCGCAGGTGGAAGCGGGCGTAGCGGATCCAGCGGCGCTCGGAGACGTGGCCGAGCAGGGCCTGCATCACCGAGAGCGTGACCAGCTCCGCATCGCTGAGCTGTGGCTCGATGCCGACCTCGGGCCGCCATGGGGCCAGATGCGGCGATTCCTTCAGCAGGTCGTCGGTCTTCACGTAAAGTGCGGTTGCGAGGGAGTCCAAGTCAGTCTTCACACACCGACATTGGGCTCCCTTGTTCTGCTTCGACACGGAACGGGCGCGGTTGGTACCGGTTCGTAGTCAAGCGCGCCGCGCGCGAACGGCCAGGAACGGTGGCAGTCCCGCTCTGTGGGGTTGCGCGGCCGCCACTTGGTCACTCGGGGATGGCTCGGTGAGGGTTTCCAGGGCGAACCCATGCCGGACCAGAGCCGTCAGGTACGTGGACAGCGTCCGGTGCTGGTTGCCGGCCCGGCGGGCGCCTTCAGGGTTGTCCGAGCGCCAGAATCCCTCGGCAAGGTAGTCCCCGACGATCCGTCGAACGGGCCCGGCGGCGGTCTGTGTCCAGGCAGCGTGCGGTGCTTCGAAGCACGGGTGCGGGACCGTGAAGGCAAGCGAGCCCCGTGCCGTCAGCACGCGCCGTACGGCCGCGAGCGCGGCATCGAGGTCGGGCACGTTGTTCAAGGACAGCCCGGCGGTCACCCAGTCGACCGAGTCGGCGGCGACCGTGCCCAGCACGCACCCGTCGTCGACCGCGTAGACCACCGTGCCGGGCCCGGCGGCACCAGCGGCGCGGGCATTTTCGATCATCCGCGGTGAAGGGTCGATGCCCGCGACGGTGGCTCCGCGGGCGGCTACCGCGCGGGCGATGATGCCTTCCCCGCAGCCGAGATCGAGAACACGGGACCCGCCGAGTTCGTCAGGCAGGAGCCTGAGCAGCACGTCGCAGTTGAACTCGTGCATGGCGGAACCGGTCCGCAGCAGTCCCGCATACCAGTCAGCGATGGTGTCCCAGGAGTCAGTCATCAAAACTCGGACGCTACTCGCTCCCTCCAGGACACCACCACTGACTTTCAGCCCCGCCTCAGCCCTTGGCATCAATCATCTAGTCCTGGCCGACATCTTCACGGCCTTCTCGTAGCGCTCCAGCTGGATCGCACCACCTCGGCTGCAGCCGACGGCGCCAGCCGCGCCGTACTCGTTGGCCGGGAAGACCTTCTCGATGTCGCGCTGGGCGATGACGTCGCCGACGGCCTCCCGGTCTCACCGGCGATCCTGCGGCCCGGCCGCCCGGACGTCAAGATCAAGATCGAGCGCCCGGACGCCGAGGCCGCGAAGGACATCTTCTCCAAGTACCTCAAGGAGTCGCTGCCGTTCCACCCGGACGACCTCAAGGAGCACGACGGCTCCGTCGAGGCCACGGTGGCCGCGATGATCCAGTCGGTGGTGGAGCGGATGTACTCCGACCCCGGCCGCGCCCTGCCGCCGTCACCGCCGAATTCGCTTTCAGCCACAATCAACCCTCGGGCAGCCGCAGTTGAGCAGACGCCGGAGGCAGCGGCACCCTACTGAGGCCGCGGCGAGGCCGGTGGGATGCTCACCGCTCCCCGCGCGCCAGTCGATCTTCCTCGGTATCGGATCCATTAGCATGCATTGTTAGTTTTCGAACACACGGGCTGGCCGGTCGTCGGTCCGAACGCATGGGGGGCATGCATGGCAGATCCTGACGCGGGCTTGCAATTCAAAGTCAATCCTGCCGAACTGGACGGCTGCGGACAGAGCGCGCAGCACATCGGGGGCCTGATACCGGGCGAGACGTCGAAGCTCGCGGAGCCGTGCAACCAGGCCGCCGGCACCCTGCAGGGATGGCTGACGGCCGCGGCGGTGCGTGACTGCGGAGCCAACTGGAAGACGCTGCTGGACAAGCTCGCCGGTGACATGGGCGACGTCGGCACCAAGCTCGCCACCACGGCCACCTACTACCGTCAGGCCGAGCAGAACGCCCACAACAGCATGCGCAACCCGGCCGCCCCGGTCCCGGACGAGCCGGACCCGTTCGGCACGACGGTCGTCCCGGGCCCCGTGAAGCCCTCCAGTGCGAAGGCGGCCGAGTAGCCCGATGGACATTAAGACGCTGTACGACGCCAACATCATCAACATCACCATCGCGAAGAACGCCTTCGATACGCTCTACTCGGCGTTCGGCCGGCATATCGAGTCCTGGCAGCACGAGGTCGCCGACCGGCTCACCAACTCGCACTGGACCGGCACCGCGTCCGACCACGCCCAGGCCCGGATCCGCTTCCTGGGCACCGAACTCCAGTCCGCGCACAGTGAGCTGGACCTCGTCGGCAAGGCCCTCGCCAAGGCGGCCGAGCAGTTCGCGCTGGCCCAGTCCCACCTGGTCTACGCCCTCGACGACGCCAAGGCCGCCAAGCTCAACGTCGCTCCCGACGGCACTATCACCTGGGACAAGGAGCCCACGTCAGCGACCTACGCGGGCGCCGGCGCCGAGACGACGGCCATCGCGATCAGCAATCGCATCACCGCCGCGCTCAACGAGGCCGACCACGCGGACCAAGAGCTCAGCGCGCGGCTGAACCACTTCGCGACAAACGCCAGCAACGGTACCGGCCTGGACGCCGCCACCGTGGCCCAGGACCTGGCCGCCCAGACCGGACGCGAGCAGATACCGCCCGCCGGCACCGAGCCCGCCGGCGTCAAGAAGTGGTGGGACGGCCTCACCGACACCGAGCAACAGAAGTTCATCCACGAGCACCCCGACCAGATCGGCAACCTCGACGGCGTACCCGCGGCCGTCCGCGACCAGGCTAACCGGGTCAACCTGAGGAACCTGATCAAGGACCGCGAGACCCAACTCGCCAACCTCGGCCCCGAGCCAAAGCAGTACCTGGACCCCGCCGAGACCAACGGCGGGCCAGTGGAGAACCCCGACTACACGGAGTGGAAGCGCAAGCACGACGCCCTGCAGGAGAAGCTCGCCGGCTTCCAGTCCATTCAGAAGCGGCTCGACGGCAAATTCGACGACGGTGGCGGGCCGGGCTCCGAGCCGCCGCTGCTGCTGCTGGGCATCGGCGATCAGGGGCAGGGCCGGGCGATCCTGTCCTGGGGCGACCCGGACAAGGCCAAGAACGTCTCG
Source organism: Kitasatospora sp. NPDC053308 (assembly GCF_055585785.1). Taxonomy (NCBI): domain Bacteria; kingdom Bacillati; phylum Actinomycetota; class Actinomycetes; order Kitasatosporales; family Streptomycetaceae; genus Kitasatospora; species Kitasatospora sp. NPDC053308. The sequence continues at coordinate 265,231 of NZ_JBVJJY010000011.1, forward strand.
TCGTTGGTGCCGGGGCTGAACAGCACTCTGGCGGGCGTCGGAGCGGGCGACGCCTCCACGGCGAAGCGCATCTACCAGTCAGCCACGACCGCTGCGACGGCCAACGGTGACGTGCCCCCGAGCGTCGCGTCCGTGTTCTGGCTGGGGTACGACGCCCCGCAGCTGGAAGGCACCGGTTCCTCGGTGCTCATGCAGGACCGGGCGGAGGAGGGCGGAGCCGCGTACAACAAGTTCCTCCACGGACTCCGGGCCACCCACGAGGGCGCGCCGGCACACATGACCGCGCAGGGGCACAGCTACGGCTCCCTGGTGGTCGGGAAAGCGACCCAGCAGCCCGGTGGCCTGCCCGTCGACGACATCGTCCTGGTCGGCAGCCCGGGAGTCGGGGTGGACAAGGCATCGCAGCTCGGGATCGGTGCGGATCACGTGTACGTCGGCACGGCCAAGTACGACCCCGTCGCGATGGCGCCCGCGCCCGGGATGTTCGTTCCCGGTTGGGCCGCGGTCGAGTCGATCACGAATCCCGACGGGTTGTGGCACGGGACCGACCCGGCGAGCCAGAGCTTCGGCGGGCAGCGCTTCTCGGTGGCGGACGGAACCGTGACCGACTCCCACGACAACTACTTCGGGAAGCACGACAAGGGCGGCGACTCGCTCTCCAACATCGGGAAGATCGTGAGCGGCCACGGGAACACGATCACCCGGGAGGACCCGAGGTGAGGGCCGCGGTATGGCGCGTGACCGTGCCGGCGGTACTGCTGGCACTCCTGGTCGGCTGGTACACCTGGCCGGAGTCCTCGGAACCCACCGTGCCGGTCGAGCAGGCGCAGCACCGGATCGAGGCCGAGCTCGCCGACGTCGCGGGGGCCTTCCACCCGGGACTCCAGTGGACCGAAACGAGGTATTACAGCCTGGCCGACACCACTGGGTTCTGCGGTACCCAGGGATGCAAGAAGACCGGCCGCGCGGAATTGCTGGCCGAGCAATGGGGCCGGGTCCGGATCGGGCCGGGGAAACAGAATGAGCGGCTCGACGAGGTGCAGAAACTGTGGACCGCGAAGGGGTACGCGGTTCGACGTGAGCGGCGGCTGCTGGAAGTGAAGGATTCGCAGCAGCACCTCCAATTCCTGATGGGCGCGGACGGCTGTGCCGAGCTGCATGTCTCCGTGGTCGACGTCGCCGACACCACCGAGCCCGACGGCTCGGGCGGATTCGCGCAGGGGCCACCGGAGTCCATCAAGGCGGAGTGCGCGACGGTCGACGACCCCTACTGGTCGCACTGACACCGGGAGCCCGCCCGGCCCGGCTTCCTCGGGCCGGGCGGGCTCGATGCCAGCATGAGGAAGACCTTGGCCAGCTCGTTCCCGAACGACGACTCCCGGCCCTCCCGGTAGTCCAGGGTGATGCCGTCGTCGGTGAAGACGAGGACCTTGTGGTTTCTCCTCCGCCCAGTGGGCCACGTCCGCGCAGTCCTTGGCCGAGCGGAACGCCCGGTCGACCTTCGTCCACACCATCGCGTCCCACTCGCCCTGCCGCTCGGTCAGCCACGGCCCCAGGTCCGGACGCTTCCGCGGGGTGATCTCCGCGGAGACGTCCAGGTCCTCGAACGACCCGACGATCTCCCACTCCTTCGAGACCGCATGGCGCGTCTCCGACTCCGCCTGCACCAGGTGCGAGACCTCGCCCTCGTCCCCGTGCGTGTCCGACACACGCGAACCCACCACCGCCCGGACCGGCACCGAAGCCGTCATGATGCTCACAGGAGGCCCCCTACCGCCCCGGCCAGCGGGAACCCTCGAACAACCCGCACTCGAACGGGTGAACCTTTTTCGAAAAGGTGTCGTTCCGCTGGCGCATCGACCTCCAGGTCACCACCCCCGGCCTCGCCGCCAAGGCCGTCGAGGCCTACGTCGAACGCGCCGCCACCCACGGCGAGCGCTGGTCCGACCACGCGCCCGTCACCGTGGTCTTCGACCACGAGTTCTGACCGGGAGAGCCCGGCCCCTGCCGTCGCGGCGCACGGCAGCAGGGGCCTCCCGGCGCCGACGTACAGCCCCGGCAGCCTGGTGCTGATCGAGCACAAGCGCACGAGCGGCGAGTCGGTCCTCGCCCAGGGATGTTCTACCCCTCGTGGCCGGCGGAGGGCTGCGCCGAGAGGGCTGCGCCGAGTTCGAGGCGCTCGTCGCGCAGCGGCTCGGCGCCACAGTCGCCGAGCAGGTGGACGGGAGCAACCCCGCTGCAGCACTACGTCGCCCACCGCCGCCGGCGGAACTTCGCCTGCGTCCGGGTGCCGGCGCAGGCACAGGCCCTGCCGTCTTCCTGCGCGTCGACCCGACGACGGTCCAGCTGGTCCCGGGCTGGACCCGGGACGTCCGGAGGATCGGGCACCTCGGGACGGGCGAACTGGAGGTCCGGATCGGGTCGGTGGCGGACCTCGATCGGTCGATGGAGCTGCCGCGCACGAGCCACGCAGCCGTCGCGTCGTCCATCAACGGCGATGGGCCGCACCCCTCGAGGGGTGCGGCCCATCGCCGTCGGTCTGCCCGCTCCTCGTCCGAGGGCCGGCGCCGCGGGCCGGCCCGTGCGGTCGCGGTGTGGGTGGTGGTCAGCGGCTGGTGCCGCCGGTGCCGGACGGGCCCTGCCAGGCTCCGTTGCTCACCCAGTCGTTCGCGATGCTGCCGTAGGT
>NZ_JBVJJY010000012.1:0-241199 GCF_055585785.1 Kitasatospora sp. NPDC053308
TGGTACTGCAGGGGGGACCCTGTGGGAGAGTAGGACGCCGCCGAACAATCATTCAGAAGAACCCCCGTCCGGAATTCCGGACGGGGGTTCTTCGCGTTCCCGGACAAAAAATCATGGAAAAGATCTTGGCTGACGGTGTCGAGAACGCGTCGACGGCTCCGTCCCTGGGGTGAGCGCGGCCACAATGGGTCGCATCAGCACCGAAGGAGAAGCACGATGGCCAAGTACCTGCTGCTCAAGCACTACCGGGGCGCCCCGGAGGCGGTCAACTGCGTGCCGATGGACCAGTGGACGCCGGAGGAGATCTCCGCCCACATCCGGTACATGCAGGACTTCGCGGCCCGGCTGCAGAGGACCGGGGAGTTCGTCGACGGTCAGGCGCTCGCCCCCGAGGGGACCTGGGTCCGGTACGACGGCGAGGGGCGTCCGCCGGTCACCGACGGTCCGTTCGCCGAGACCAAGGACCTCATCGCCGGCTGGATGGTGATCGACGTCGACAGCTACGACCGTGCCGTCGAGCTGGCCGGGGAGCTCTCGGCGGCGCCCGGGGCCGGCGGGAAGCCGATCCACGAGTGGCTGGAGCTGCGTCCGTTCCTGGCCGAGCCGCCCACCATCACGGAGTGACGGTACCGATGAACGAGGCCCTGCTCCGGAGCCTCACGCCGACTGTGCTCGGGATCCTCGTCCGCCGCGGCGCAGAGTTCGCGGCGGCCGAGGACGCCGTGCAGGAGGCCCTGGTCGAGGCGGTCCGCGTCTGGCCGACCGATCAGCCGCGGGACCCCAAGGGCTGGCTGGTGACCGTGGCGTGGCGCAAGTTCCTCGACGCGGTCCGGTCGGACACGGCTCGCCGTCGGCGTGAGGAGCTGGTGGACCAGGAGCCGGAGCCCGGCCCGGCGGCGGAGACGGACGACACGCTCCGGCTCTACTTCCTGTGCGCCCACCCGTCGTTGACGCCGTCCTCCGCGGTGGCGCTGACACTGCGGGCGGTGGGCGGCCTGACCACCCGGCAGATCGCCCAGGCGTACCTGGTGCCCGAGGCGACCATGGCCCAGCGGATCAGTCGGGCCAAGCGCACCGTCTCCGGCGTGCGCTTCGACCGGCCGGGGGACGTCTCCACCGTGCTCCGCGTCCTCTACCTGGTCTTCAACGAGGGCTACTCCGGGGACGTCGACCTGGCCGCCGAGGCGATCCGGCTCACCCGGCAGCTCGCGGCGGCGATCGACCACCCGGAGGTCTCCGGGCTGCTGGCGCTCATGCTGTTGCACCACGCCCGGCGGGCCGGCCGGACGGCGCCCGACGGCAGCCTGGTGCCGCTGGCCGAGCAGGACCGCCGGACGTGGGACACCGGGCTGATCGCCGAGGGCGTCGGGATCCTCCAGGCGGCCCTCGCCCGCGACCGCCTGGGCGAGTTCCAGGCCCAGGCGGCCGTCGCGGCCCTGCACGCCGACGCGCCCACCGCCGAGGAGACGGACTGGGTGCAGATCGTCGAGTGGTATGACGAGCTCGTACGGCTGACGGACAGCCCGGTTGCCCGGCTCAACCGGGCGGTGGCGGTGGGCGAGGCGGACGGCCCGCGCGCCGGGTTGGCGGCGCTCGCCGGGCTGGACGACTCGCTTCCCCGGCACACCGCCGTCGCGGCGTACCTCCACGAGCGGGACGGCGACAGGCGGACGGCGGCGCGGCTGTACGTGGAGGCGGCGCACAAGGCGTCCAGCCTCGCCGAACGGGACCACCTGACGCGTCAGGCGGCGCGGCTCAACGGCGAGTCGAGGTCCGATCGGCCTCGGTGAGTCCGGCCGTCGGGGGCGGAGGGGTCAGAGCCGGCCGGCGGCCTTCAGCGCGAGGTAGGTGTCGGCCAGGACGGGGGCGATCTGCGCGGGCGGGGCGTCGAGCACGGTGACCCCGCCGCGGGTGAGGAGGTCGGCGGTGGCGCGGCGGTCGGCGCGGGTCTGTTCGGCCGCCGCAGCGCCGTAGACCGCCTCGACCGTGCCCCGGCCGACGGCCAGCACGTCCAGCTGGGGGTCGGCGACGGAGGCGAGGACGACCTCGTGGCGCTTGGTGAGCAGCGGCAGCAGTGGGCGCAGCCCGTCCTCGACGGGTGCCGCGTCGAGCCCGGTGAGCAGGACGATCAGCGAGCGCTGCGGCGTCATGCCGAGAGCCGTGGAGACCAGGGAGCGCATGTCGGTCTCCTGCAGCGCGGGTTCCAGGCCGGCCATCGCGTCGGTGAAGGCGGGCAGCACCTCGTGGGCGGAGCAGCCCGCGACGGCGGCGCGCTTGTGGAGGTCGTGGGCGAGCAGGTCGACGCGGTCGCCGGCCCGGGTGGCGAGGGCGGTCAGCAAGAGGGCCGCGTCGAGGGCGGCGTCCAGCCGGGGGGCGTCTCCGACCCGGCCGGCCGAGGTGCGGCCGGTGTCGAGGACGACGAGGATGTGGCGGTCGCGTTCGGGGCGCCAGGTGCGGACGGCGACCGTGTTCCGCCGGGCACTGGCGCGCCAGTCGATGGAGCGGACGTCGTCGCCGGGCAGGTACTCGCGGAGGGAGTCGAACTCGGTGCCCTGGCCACGGGTCAACACCGAGGTGCGGCCGTCGAGTTCGCGTAGCCGGGCGAGCCGGGAGGGCAGGTGCTTGCGGCTGGCGAACGGGGGGAGCGCGCGGACCGTCCAGGGGACGAGGTGGGAGCCCTGGCGGGCGGCCAGGCCGAGCGGCCCGAGGGAGCGGACCGTCACCCGGTGGGCCCGGTGGTCGCCGCGGCGGGTGGGGGTGAGCACGGTGACCACTCGGCGTCGCTCGCCGCCCGGGACGGTGAGGGTGTGCCGGGAGGCGGCCTCGGCGGTGCCGGGGCGCCAGGCGGACGGGGCCCAGGCGTCGCGCAGCAGCGCCCGCAGGGGGCGCCCGGACGGATTGGTGAGGGTCAGTTCGACCGAGGCGGCCTCGCCGAGCCGGACGGTGGTGTCGCCGCCCCGCTCGACCCGCAGGCCGCGGACGGGGGCGGCGAGCACCAGGTCGACCACGACGGCGAGCAGGACCGCGCCGGTGACCAGCCCGATCCCGGCCACCGACGGCAGCAGCAGGCCCACGACGAGCGCGCCGAGTGCGGCGAGCAGGGCGGTTCGCCCGGTGAGGGCCATGGGGTGCGCTCCTTCGGGCGCCCGGAACGGGCGCGTGCGGTGGGGTCGGCGGTGAGGGTCACGGCCGGTGCGGCGGGACCGACTGCGGCGGGACCCGACTCGACGGGCCCCGACCGCGCCGGGATCAGCGGGGGATCAGCGGGGAATCAGCGGGGCGCGGGCGTCTGGGCGAGGACGGCCTGGATGACGGAGTCGGCGGTGACGCCCTCCATCTCGGCCTCGGCGCGCAGCGCGACCCGGTGCCGCAGGGTGGGCAGGGCGAGCGCCTTGACGTCGTCCGGGGTGACGTAGTCGCGGCCGGCCAGCCAGGCCCAGGCGCGGGAGGCGGCCAGCAGGGCGGTGGCGCCGCGCGGGGAGACGCCGATGGACAGCGACGGGGACTGCCGGGTGGCCCGGCAGAGGTCGACGATGTAGGCGAGGACCTCCGGGGCGACGGTCAGCGCGGCGATCTGCTCGCGGGCGGCGGCGAGGTGCTCGGGGCCCGCGACCGGGCGGACGCCGGCCGCGGCGAGGTCGCGCGGGTCGAAGCCGGCGGCGTGCCGGGCGAGGACCTGGAACTCCTGGTCGCGGTCGGGCAGCGGCAGGATCAGCTTGAGCAGGAAGCGGTCCAGCTGGGCTTCGGGCAGAGGGTAGGTGCCCTCGTACTCGACCGGGTTCTGGGTGGCGGCGACCAGGAACGGCACGGGCAGCGCGCGCGGCTCGCCGTCCACGGTGACCTGGCGTTCCTCCATGGCCTCCAGCAGGGCGGCCTGGGTCTTCGGCGGGGTGCGGTTGATCTCGTCGGCGAGCAGCAGGTTGGTGAAGACCGGGCCGGGCTGGAAGGAGAACTCGGCGGTGCGGGCGTCGTAGACGAGGGAGCCGGTGACGTCGCCGGGCATCAGGTCGGGGGTGAACTGGATGCGCTTGGTCTCCAGGCTGAGCGCGGTGGAGAGGGTGCGGATCAGCAGGGTCTTGGCGACCCCGGGGACGCCCTCCAGCAGGACGTGGCCGCCGCACAGGAGCGCCACCACCAGTCCGGTGACGGCGGCGTCCTGGCCGACCACGGCCTTGCCGATCTCGGCGCGCAGGGCGGTCAGGGCCGCGCGCGGATCGGTGGCGGCGGCGGTAGCGGGCGCCGGGCCGGGGACGGCGCGGAGCTGGGCGGTTGCCTGGTCGGTCACGGGTTCCGGACCTGCCTTTCGAGGGTGTCGAGGTCGTCGGCGAGCCGCAGCAGCGCGGCGTCGTCGGTCGGGGGCGGGCCGTACAGCAGGGCCCGGACGTCCCCGGCGGGCCGGTCCGGGAGCCGGTCGGCCACGGCCGCGCAGAGTGTGTCGGGGTCGGGCGCGCCGGCCCGGAGCGGGACGCCCACGGCCGGGGCGAGGCGACGGGCGGCGGCGCGGCGCAGCGCCGCGGCGGCGTGCCCGCGGGCGTCGGCGCGCCGGTAGAGACGGGCGCGGCCCTCGGTGGTCTCGGCGGCGCGGACCACCACGGGCAGGTCCTCGCTGACCACCGGGCCGAGCCGGCGGCCGCGCCACAGGGCGGCGAGCACCGCGGCGACGGCCAGCTGGTAGGAGGCCCAGCGCCAGCCCTTCGGGACGAGGTCCTCGAAGGTCTTCTGGCGGGTGCCGTCCGCGAGCGGGGCCGAGTAGTCGGGCAGCTGCCAGGTCAGTCGGGGCTGCGTGCCGAGCAGCCCGAGCGCGAGGGAGGCGTTGCCGTCCTTGGCGAGCTGCTCGTTCTGCAGGAAGGAGCCGCTGCCGAGCACGATGACGTCGCCGTCGGCGGTGGTGCTGCTGACCAGCGGGTAGCCGTGGCCGCGCGGGTAGCAGCCCTGGCCCCGGCTGCCGCTGGTGTAGAGCATGCCGCCGAGGTGGGCGCTGCCGGCCCGGACGGCCTCGGCGAGCGAGCAGCCCGGCTCGGTGGTGCGCGGGGAGGCGTACGGCAGGCCGCCGTCCTCGTCGGACATCCGGATGCCGGGGGCCAGCGCGCTGAGGGCGGCCGGGCCCGGGGCGATCAGGACCAGCCGCCGGTGCCGGCCGGCTGCGAGGACGCGCAGCTGGTCGGGGCCGAGCAGGTCGGGCTCGGGCAGCACCAGGGTGTCGGCGCCGCCCGGGCCGCCGCCCGGGTCGGTGGTGAACTCGGGCGTGAGGCCCTGGCGTTCGAGCAGCGCGACGACCGCGTGCGCGCCGTCGCGGTCGTACGAGCGGGGGTCGAGCGGCGGGTAGTCGTGGTTCCGGCCCAGGGCGGCGACCATGACGGCGCCGAGCAGCAGGGCGGCCAGGAACGCCAGGTACCAGCGGCCCCGGCGCCACAGGCCGCGCGGGGTGGGGGCGAGGCTGGTCGGGGCGGCGCCGGAGGGCGCTTCGGCGACGGGCGTGGGCGCGGGTGCGGGGACGGTGCCGGTCATGCCGCCCCTCCCGAGGTCGGAGCCGGGGTCGGAGCCGGGGGCGGACTCGGGGAGGCCGTCGTCGGTCCGAGGACCGGCCGGGTGCGCTCCAGGGTCCGGTCGAGCTCGTGGAGCAGCCGGTACGCGGCCTGGTCGGCGGTGCGCTCGCCGTACGCGATGTCGTCGAAGGCGCGGGCGGCCGCGGTCAGCGCGGCGGCGTGTGCGGGCAGCGCCCGCCCGGCCTCCTCGGCGGCCTCGTCGGCGGTGCGGCCCGGTCGGGCGTCGAGCAGCGTGCGCTCCTCCAGACCGCGGACCAGGGCGCGCATCTGCTCGCGGACGGCCTCGGTCCAGCGTCCGGCCGCGGCGTGCGCGGCTGCGTCCGCCCGGTACTGTGCGGCGCTGCGCGGGCCCTCGGTGCCGTACACGTCGCCGGTCGTGCGGGCCGCGCGGCGGGGCGCACCGAGGCGCCACCAGAGGGCGGCGCCGATCAGCACGGCGACGACCAGGAAGAGCACCAGCCCGGTGGTGCCGTCGGTGCCGGTGCCGGACATGCTGTCGAGGGCGCTGGAGACGTGCCCCCAGAACCAGTCCATCGCCTGCTGCAGGAGCGACGGGTCGTGCTTGTGGTACTCGGCGTCGAGCAGTTCGTCCCGGGCCGCGTCGCGCGCGGGATCGCGCGGAACGGTGACCGGGGCGCCGCCCACGGCAAGGAGCCTGTCCCCCCAATCGGCCATCCGGTTCAGTGCCTCGCCGCGGTCTGGTCGGCCGGCTCGCCCCAGCCGGTGCCGCCGTACTCGGGCAGGCCGGCGGCGCGGGCGAGCTCGATGTCCAGGGCCTCGCGGCGGATCCGCTGGTCGACGTAGACCAGGACGCCGACGGCCGCCATGAACGGGGTGGTGAGGGTGCCCGCGATGATCCCGGCGACGGCCATGACGACCACCATGCCGACGCCCTCGGTCGCGGAGGTCAGGGCGCCGCCGTCGAGGCTCTCGAAGCCCAGCAGCACACCGATGAAGCGGAACGGGACGGCGATGACCACGGCGACGACCATCGACAGCACCTTGGCGGCGAGGGTGATGCCGAAGATCCGCCACCAGGCGCCGCGGACCAGTCGGCGCGAGCGCGACAGCGCCGTGACGACGCCCTGCTTCTCCAGCATCAGCGCGGGCGCGGCGAGGCTGAAGCGGATCCACAGCCAGGCGGCGACCGGCAGGCCCAGCAGGCCGACCAGGAACAGCAGGCCGCTGATCGCGGGCTCGTGGGCGCCGCTGGCGCCGTAACCGAGCAGGGGCGCGAAGCCGAGCAGCGCCACCCCGGGGCCCATCAGGGCGGTGAGCACGGTGAGCCCGAGCAGTTGCAGCAGCCGCGGACGGGCGTCGCGCCAGGCCTCCCCGGCGGTCGCGGAGCGGCCGAGGACGGCCCGGCTCACGACGATGGTGAGCAGGGCGGCGGCGAGCACGTCGAGCAGCAGTTGCAGCGGCAGGGCGGCCAGCAGCCGCAGGGTCTGGGTGGCGGCGCCGGTCCTGCCCTTGACCAGCAGGTCCACCAGGACGGCCCCGCCCTGGGCGACCACGGCGATGCCGAGGGAGAGGGCGAGGACCGTCCGCCACTGCCGGCGGACGGTGCCGACGGCGCCGTCGAGCAGTTCGCCGACACCGAGCGGACGCAGCGGGATGACGCCGGGCTTGGGGCTCTGCGGGGCGCCCCAGCCGTACGGGTTCCGGCCGCCGGGGGGCTGCTGCCCGCCGTACCGGGCGTGCGGGCCGTTCCAACCAGGGGAGGCCTGCGGTGGTGCCGACGGCCCGGGCACGGCGGCGGGCGCGTCGACCGGGGGCCGGGCACCGTCGCGGGATGGCTCGGACGAGCCGGGCGAGGCCCAGCCCGGAGTGTCGGTCATCACTGCTCCTCGGAGGGGCGTCGTGGGCGCGGCTCCGAACGGATCTTCCGTCCGCGCGCAGCGCCCATCGTGCCATGGGGCCGGAGCAGGCCCCATGGTGATCCGGTTGCTGATCGGCAACGGGGGCCACCGGCGGGTCGGGTGCCGGGTCGCGGACGGTTCGGAGCTGCTCCGGCCGAGGTCATTCGCCCGGTATGGCCGGAATTCACCGGCGGGGGAGTTGGCCGTTCTGGAGCATTGGCACTGCTGTGCGGCAGGTCACAATCCGGTAATGAGAAGATGGACGCATGAAGGGACGCGTCCTCGTCGTTGATGACGACTCCGCACTGGCCGAGATGCTCGGCATCGTGCTGCGTGGTGAGGGTTTTGAGCCGTTTTTCGTCGCGGATGGGGACAAGGCGCTAGCCGCGTTCCGGGAGACCAAGCCGGACCTGGTCCTGCTGGACCTGATGCTGCCCGGCCGGGACGGCATCGACGTGTGCCGGCAGATCCGGGCCGAGTCCGGCATCCCGATCGTCATGCTGACCGCGAAGACCGACACGGTCGACGTCGTGGTGGGCCTGGAGTCGGGCGCCGACGACTACGTCACCAAGCCGTTCAAGCCCAAGGAGCTGGTGGCCCGGGTGCGCGCCCGGCTGCGCCGCGCCGAGGAGCCGACGCCCGAGCAGCTGACCATCGGCGACCTGGTGATCGACGTGGCCGGCCACTCGGTGAAGCGGGACGGCCGGGGCATCCCGCTGACCCCGCTGGAGTTCGACCTGCTGGTCGCGCTCGCCCGCAAGCCCTGGCAGGTGTTCACCCGCGAGGTGCTGCTGGAGCAGGTCTGGGGCTACCGCCACGCGGCGGACACCCGCCTGGTCAACGTCCACGTGCAGCGCCTCCGCTCCAAGATCGAGAAGGACCCGGAGCGCCCCGAGATCGTGGTGACCGTCCGCGGCGTCGGCTACAAGGCCGGACCCAGCTGACGTGACGGACCGGGCTGACGAGACCCCGTCGGGTACCGCGACCGACGGGGCCGGGGCCGTGCGCGGGGACGTGCTGAGTTCGACCACCCGCCGCCGACGCGGCCCTTCCGGCGTGGTCGGACTGGCGAAGCGTCAACTGCGCCGTCCCGCCCACCGGGTGGCCACGCTGTACCGGCGGTCGATCCAGCTGCGGGTGGTCGCGGTGTCGCTGCTGGCCTCCATCGCGGTGGTCCTGGTGCTGGGCGTGGTCGTGGTGGCGCAGGTGCGCACCGGCCTGCTCGACACCAAGATGGACGCCGCCCGGGCACAGGCCAGGATCGGCTTCCAGGTCGAGCAGAAGAAGATCGACGAGGCCAAGGACCAGAAACTGCGGGGCACCGCCGACCCGACCGTCGACGACACCGGTACCTGGCTGCTGCGGCAGGTCAACGACCTGGCCGGGAGCGGGCAGACGGTCTACTCGGTGATCGCGATGGCCCCCGGCTCGGGCCCCGTCGTCCCGGAGAGCGCCGGCTTCGCGCCGCGCTACTCGGGCGACATCCAGCCCAGCAGCATCCCGGACTCCCTGCGGGCCAAGCTCGTCGCCGAGCCGAACCAGATGTTCGACCAGCCGACCCGGATCCACCGCTCGCCCGAGGGCGGCGGGAAGTCCGAGCCCGGCCTGGCCCTCGGCATGCAGTTCATCGGCCCGGCCGACAAGAGCTACCAGATGTTCTACGTGTTCTCCTTCGGCCAGGAGACCGACACCCTGAACCTGGTCACCGGCACCCTGGCGACCGCCGGCGTGTTCGTGGTGATCCTCATGGGCGGCATCGCCTGGGTCGTGGTGCGCCAGGTGGTCACCCCGGTCCGGATGGCCGCGGGGATCTCCGAGCGGCTCGCCGACGGGCACCTGGAAGAGCGGATGAAGGTGACCGGGACGGACGACATCGCCCGCCTCGGCGAGTCCTTCAACCGGATGGCCAACGCGCTGCAGGCGCAGATCCGCCAGCTGGAGGAGCTGTCCCGGGTGCAGCGGCGCTTCGTCTCGGACGTCTCGCACGAGCTGCGCACCCCGCTCACCACCGTCCGGATGGCCGCCGACCTCATCTACGACAGCCGCGAGGACCTGGACCCGATGGCGGCCCGCTCGGCGGAGCTCCTGCAGGGCCAGCTGGACCGCTTCGAGTCGCTGCTCGCCGACCTGCTGGAGATCAGCCGCTTCGACGCCGGCGCCGCGATCCTGGACGCCGAGCCGGTCGACCTGCGGGAGATCGTCGGCCGGGTCGTGGAGGCCGCCGAGCCGCTGGCGCAGGCCAAGGGCAGCAGCGTCGTGATCCGCGGCGACGGCGAGCCGGTGCTGGCCGAGGTGGACTCCCGCCGGATCGAGCGCATCCTGCGCAACCTGGTGGTCAACGCGCTGGAGCACGGCGAGGGCCGCGACGTGGTGGTCCGGCTGGGCTCGGCGGACGGCGCGGTCGCGGTCGGCGTGCGCGACTACGGCATCGGCCTCAAGCCGGGCGAGGCGTCCCGGGTGTTCCACCGCTTCTGGCGGGCCGACCCGTCCCGGGTCCGCACCACCGGCGGCACCGGCCTCGGCCTGTCCATCGCGGTCGAGGACGCCCATCTGCACGGCGGCTGGCTGCAGGCCTGGGGCGAGCCCGGCGGCGGCTCGCACTTCCGGCTCACCCTGCCGCGCACCCGGGGCGGCGAGATCTCCCGGGCGCCGTTCCGGCTGGAGCCGGAGGACTCCCGCAACAACCGCGGACTCGGCACGTACGGAACGCCGTACCGGCGGGCGATCAGCCCGGTCGGCTCGACGGCGCTGACCGCCACCGAGGACCAGGCGGAGGCGCCGGACGGCACGGGCGGCGGCCTCGGCAGCGGCCTCGGCGGCGTGCTGAACATCGGCCCCGGCCTCGGCCGGAGCCGACTGCCCGAGGGCCCGCGCTCGGACCCCTCGGACGTGCGGACGGCGGGGGCCGGTTACGGGGTGACCGGCGCGCAGGTCATGGTGGACCCGACGCCCGGACGGCCGTCGGTGACGCAACGGACGGCGGAGCCGGAGATGACGGGCGGGACGGACCTGGAGGGGTCGCAGCGTGCGAGGGACGAGCAAGAGGACTGAGCCGCGGCTCGCGGTGGTCGGCGCGCTGTTCGCCCTGCTGGCGAGCGGCTGCGCGGCCATGCCGGACTCCGGCGGCATCACCAAGGTGGAGCTGTCCCAGGGGTCGGCGGACAAGAACCTGCAGGCCAGGGTCTTCCCGGTGGCGCCCGGCAAGGGCGCCAAGCCGCGCCAGCTGCTGACCGGGTTCCTGGACGCGGTGACCGCCGACGAGGGCTACGAGACCGCGCGCAAGTACCTCACCGAGAGCGCGGCCGCGGCCTGGAACCCGGACGCGGGGATCCAGGTGCTCTCGTCCACCACCATCCCCCCGGGCGGTCAGGACGTCGGCGACGCGGACGCCCAGGTCCCGGTGACCGTGACGGTGAGCGGGCAGCTGGTCGGCAGCGTCGACGAGAAGCACTCGTACCAGCTGGTGGCCGGGCAGAACAACAACGTCTCCTCCGACTTCACCTTCGTCCGGGAGAAGGACGGCGAGTGGCGGATCGACAAGCTGCCGGCCGGCGTGATCATGAACGAGACCAACTTCCGGAACAGCTTCCGGCAGGTCGAGCGGTTCTTCTACACCGCGCCGGACCCGTCCGCGGTGGCCGCCGGGAACGCCGGGCAGGAGGTGCTGGTCGCCGACCCCATCTACCTGCGGCGCCGAATAGACCCGCTGACCTCGGCCGCCCGCGCGCTGGTCGACGGACCCTCGACCTGGCTCTCGCCGGTGGTCCGGACGGCCTTCCCGAACGGCGCCAAGGTCGACCGGGTGACCATCGACGACAGCAAGATCGCCCACGTCCAGGTCACCTCGGCGGACGTCAGTGAGCCGATGGCCTGCCGCCGGATGGCCACCCAGCTCTTCTACACCCTCGCCGACCAGGGCAAGGGCCAGGTCGAGCGGCTGGAACTGAAGGGACAGCGCGGCTCCTGCACCGCCAGCCGCACCGACCTGCCGGCCACCGGCCCCGGCGCCCTGGCCGGACCGACCCCCGCGACGCAGTACTACCAGCGCGCCGACGGCGCCCTGGTGGCGACCGACGAGGGGCGCTCCGGCGACCCGGTGCGCGGCGTCCTCGGCAAGCCGCAGTCCGCCGGCAAGCCGCCGCTCGGCGCCATCGCCGTCAGCCGGGGCGGCGCCCAGGCCGCCGCGATCAGCGAGGACGGCCACCAGGTCTACTCGGTGCAGCTGACCGACAACGCGGTCAGCCTGGGCGAGCCGGTGCTCAGCTCGCCCGCGAAGTCCGGCGACAAGGAGGACGGCTTCGCCTCGCCCAGCTGGGACGGCCGCGGCGACCTCTGGGTGGTGGACCGCAACCAGCAGGGGCAGCGGGTGGTGATGGTGCGCGGCAACAAGTCGTACACCGTGCCGGTCGAGGGGCTGGCCGGGCAGACCGTGCAGGCCCTCAAGATCTCCTCGGACGGCGTCCGGGTCGCCCTGGTGGTCAAGACCCCGGGCGTGGCCATCCGCTCGCTGATGTTCGGCCTGGTGGTGCACGGAGGGACCCCGCAGGCGCCGACCGTGAAGATCACCGGGCTGCGCCGGGCCGCCCCGACGCTCACCGACGTCGCCTCGGTGTCCTGGGCGGAGACCGACCAGCTGCTGGTGCTCGGCAAGGAGGCGGACCGCACCCAGCAGCTCTACTTCATCAGCACCGACGGCTCGCGGAGCACGGACACCCAGCTGCAGAGCGCCGACAGCATGCTGACCGTCGCGGCCTCGGAGTCCCGGGGGGACAGCCTGACCCAGGCGCCGCCGGTGCTCGCGATGGCGGAGGTCAAGCAGGCGGACGGCAAGCCGAGCGAGGACAAGGCCTACCGCCTGGTCAACAACCAGTGGCGGGAGGCCCCGCTGATCGACAAGCCCCGGTCGTTCTTCTACGCGGGCTGAGGTGCCGGGCGGCCCGGCGCCCACCGGGGCTGACGCCGGGTCGGGTTCGGCGGCGGATCAGTCCGCCGGACGCGTCGCGGTGGCCGCGACGGCGGCGCCGGCCCGGGCCGGCAGACCGGCGTCGGCCAGCGCCCGGGCGGCCTCGGCGAGGCTCGCCCCGGTGGTCACCAGATCGTCCACCAGGACGGGGTGACGGCCCGCCAAACCGGCCCGGGCGCGCGGTAGTACGGTGAGCGCGCCGTGCAGGTTGCGGTGCCGCTCCGCCGCGTTCAGCCCGGTCTGGTCGGCGACCGGACGGGCGTGCCGCAGCAGCGACGCGGCCCGGACGTCGAGCCCGGCCCGGCGCAGCGAGCGGGCGGCGGCCCCGGCCAGCCGCAGCGTCGGATCGTGGCCGCGGGCGCGGACGGCGGCCCGGGCGGAGGGCATCGGCACCAGCAGCAGCGGCGCGGACCCGGCCCGTGACCCGAGGGCGGAGCGCACCGCCCGGCCGAGCGCCTCGCCGAGCGGACCGGCCAGCCGCAGCGCGCCGCGCTCCTTGTGCGCGAGCAGCAACTGCCGGACCGGATCGGTGTACGGGGCCGCGGCGTGCGCCCAGGGCAGCAGAGTGGGGCCCGGCCGGGCGGTGGCCAGGACGTGCCGGCAGACCGGGCAGAGCTGGGTGCGCTCGGTGCCGCAGCCCGCGCAGTTCGCGGGGAGCAGGACGTCCAGCAGCCCGGCCAGTGCGTGGCCGAACGGTCCGTGGGCGGACGGTGGACGGGTGGGGGTCGGGCACGGCGGCACGGCTGCTCCTGGCGGCGGCAGGCACGGTGAGTGAGCAAAGGATGCGCCGTATGGGGGTCGTTGTCCAGGTATTTACCCCTACTTCACCCGCGAGAGGGTAGACAGGGTGCAACAGCTTGACCACCCGCCCGCAGTATGGGGTCATACCCACCTTCCCGCGTGGGGAGGCGAAAACCCCCTGTGAGGTGTTCGATGAGGCTCCAGGGGGTTTCAACCGTCCCTGGTGGGGAGGAAGTGAGGTGAGGGCCAGTCGTTTCCCGCCGCTGGCGGCGGGGGCGGGGGGCCGGCAGTGGATGGGCTGGTCCAGCTGGGTCTCAGCCCGATCCGGTAGCACCCGGATCGGCGTCAGCACGAGGGATCGGAGTTCTGCGTGGACATCGTCGTCAAGGGCCGCAAGACCGAGGTGCCCAAGAGGTTCCGCGAGCACGTGGCCGAGAAGCTGGAGAAGGTCCAGAAGTTCGACGGCAAGGTGATCAGCCTCGACGTCGAGGTGTCCAAGGAGCACAACCCGCGGCAGGCCGACCGGTCGGAGCGGGTGGAGATCACTCTCCGTACCCGTGGGCCGGTGATCCGGGCCGAAGCCGCCGCCGGCGACCCGTACGCGGCGCTCGACCTGGCGTCGGCGAAGCTCGACGCGCAGCTGCGCAAGTCCGCAGACCGGCGCCGGGTGCACAAGGGCGGCGCGAACGGCCGCACCCCCATCAGCGTCGCCGAGGCGACCGCGGCCCTGGCCGCGCTGCCCGACACGACGGCGCAGGAGGGCGAGACGAACGGCGCCGTCCGCAAGACCATGATGGGATCCCTGGAAGTGGAGGGCGAAGGCCCGCTGGTGGTCCGGGAGAAGACGCACCCGGCCGCCCCGATGGCGCTGGACCAGGCGCTCTACGAGATGGAGCTGGTCGGCCACGACTTCTACCTCTTCGTGGAGAAGGACAGCGGCCTGCCGAGCGTCGTCTACCGCCGGCACGGCTACCACTACGGCGTCATCCACCTGCAGACGGACCTGCAGGCCGGGACGGGCAGTGGTGCGGGCGGTGCGATCGGCGCGGGTGACGACGAGGACTGACCGCCCGGGTAGTGAGGGAGGCGTGACCCCGGCGGCAGCGGCCGCCGGGGTCACCGGCGTTTCGGGGCAAGGTGGTTCGAATGCGTCGCGCGTCCGGCGCGGGGTCACCCGATGCGGGGGAATCGGCGTCGGAGGGTGACCGGCGCGGTGGCCGGGCGTGGAATGATTGGCGCACGACGACCCGCGAAGGGGGAGGAGCGGATGGGGGATCACTTCGGGCTGGGGCCCGCGGCGGGGCCCGGGCTGCCGTTGGGGCAGGAGGACGAGCCCGCCTACGCGCCGCGCCGGGGTGAGCCGATCCGTGTGCTGGTGGTGGACGACCACGCGTTGTTCCGGCGCGGGCTGGAGATCGTCCTCGCCGAGGAGCCGGACATCAAGGTCGTCGGCGAGGCGGGGGACGGCGCCGAGGCCGTGCTGAAGGCCGCCGACCTGCTGCCCGACATCATCCTGATGGACGTCCGGATGCCGCGCCGCAGCGGGATCGAGGCCTGCACGGCGATCAAGGACGTGGCGCCCAGCACCAAGATCATCATGCTGACGATAAGCGACGAGGAGGCCGACCTCTACGAGGCGATCAAGGCGGGGGCCACCGGCTACCTGCTCAAGGAGATCTCCACCGACGAGGTCGCCACCGCGATCCGGGCGGTCGCGGACGGGCAGTCGCAGATCAGCCCCTCGATGGCCTCCAAGCTGCTCACCGAGTTCAAGTCGATGATCCAGCGCCGCTCCGACGACCGGGACCTGGTGCCCGCGCCCCGGCTCACCGACCGGGAGTTGGAGGTGCTCAAGCTGGTGGCGACCGGGATGAACAACCGGGAGATCGCCAAGGAGCTGTTCATCAGCGAGAACACCGTGAAGAACCACGTGCGCAACATCCTGGAGAAGCTCCAACTGCACTCCAGGATGGAGGCGGTGGTGTACGCGATGCGGGAGAAGATCCTCGAAATAGGGTGAACCGGGCCGGACGCGTGAACCGGGCCGGACTCGTGAACCGGGCCGGACTCGTGAACCGGGCCGGACTCGTGAACCGGGCCGGACTCACCCGTCCGCGAGGAGCCTCTCCAGGGCCGGGCGCAGCCGTTCGTCGTGCAGCGCCTCGATCCGGACGGTGTCGCAGCCGACCCAGGCGGCCGCCTCGCGCAGGGCCGTCGCCAGGGCCTCCAGGTGGCGGGCGGCGCCGGCCCGGCCGCCGTCCAGCGAGACCTGCCGGGCGACCAGGGTGCGGCCCTCGCGGGCCGGGTCGACCCTGCCGACCAGCCGGCCGCCCGCCAGCAGCGGCATCGCGAAGTAGCCGTGGACCCGCTTGTGCTTGGGGGTGTAGGCCTCCAGGCGGTGCGTCATGCCGAAGATCCGCTCGGTGCGCGGGCGGTCCCAGATCAGTGAGTCGAACGGCGAGAGCAGCGTGGTGCGGTGGCGCCCGCGCGGGGCGGTGGTGAGGGCGGCCGGGTCGGCCCAGGCGGGGCCGGGCGTGCCGTCCGGACCCCAGCCGGCCACCTCGACCGGGACGAGCCCGCAGTCCGCGAGCACCCGGTCCACCTGCTCGGCGCGCAGCCGGTGGTAGTCCAGCAGATCGGCCCGGGTGGCCACGCCGAGCGCGGCGCCGGCCTGGGCGACCAGGGTGCGCACGCAGTCCTCGTCCGAGCGCTCCTGCCCGAACAGCGCCTCCGGGATGGCCTGTTCGGCCAGCGCGTAGACGCGCTTCCAGCTGCGGCGCTCGGTGCAGACCACGTCGCCGAAGGCCAGCGCCCGCTCGACCGCGATCTTGGTGTCCGACCAGTCCCACCACTCGGCGGTCCTCTTGGCGCCGCCCAGCTCGGTGGAGGTCAACGGCCCCTCGGCGCGCAGCTTGTCGAGCACGGCCCGGTACGTCTCGGGAGAGACCTGGTGGCCCCAGAGGTGGCCGCGGTCGCGGTAGTGGCGGCGCCGGAACGCGAACAGCGGCCACTCCTCGACCGGCAGGACGCAGGCCGCGTGCGACCAGTACTCGAAGCTCGTGCCCCCACCCCAGTACGCCGCCTCGACGGCCGGGCGGCCGACCGCGCCGAGCCGGGCGTACGGCACCAGCTCGTGCGAGCGGGCCAGCACCGAGATGGTGTCCAGCTGGACGGCGCCCAGGTGCCGCAGCACCCCTCGCACCCCGGCCCGGCGGTCGGGGGCGCCGAGCAGCCCCTGGGCGCGCAGGGCGATCCGGCGGGCCTCGTCGGCGCTCAGGACGGTGACGGGGGCGCTGTGCGGGGCTGCGGCTGTCATGCCGGCGAGCCTAGCCCCGGGCACTGACAGCGGGCCCGGGCCGGCGGTCCGGGGGCCGGGGCCCGGCCGGCGGGGCTCAGGTCAGGTCGGTGGGCAGCAGCGAGGCGACCCAGGAGTCGTGGAAGGTGCCGCGCTGCTCGGCGTACGAGCGCAGCGTGCCCTCGAAGCGGTAGCCGACCTTCGCGGCGACGGCGCGGGAGCCGTCGTTGCCGACGTAGGCGAGCCACTGGAGGCGGCGCAGTCCGAGCTCGGTCAGGGCCCACCGGGCGACCGCGCGGGCGGCCTCCACGGTGTAGCCGCGGCCGCGCTGCTCCTTCACCGTCCACCAGCCGACGGAGGCGGCGCCCGGGTCGGTGGCGAAGCGGGTGACCGCCTGGGCGCCGACCAGCCGCCCGCTCTCCCGCTCCACCGCGCACCAGACGAATTCCGCCCCGGTGCGGGCGCCCTCGGGGGCCAGGGTGCGCACGAAGTACTCGGCGTCCTCGCGGCGGTACGGGACCGGTACCACCGTCCAGCGCTGGATCTCGGCGTCCTGGCAGGCGGCGAAGACCGCGTCGACGTCCGATTCCTGCGGGGCGCGCAGGACGAGCCGCTCGGTGGTGAGGGTGGGCAGTCCGGTGCGTGCTTCTTCCATGGGGCGGATTATTCCGCCCCATGGGGAACGCGGGCATCCGATTATGCGGCCAACTCCTCGACCCGCCGACCGTTTTGCCCCGGTGGACGGTGCTATCGCGCCATGTGCCCGCGCGGGTGACACGGGAATACCGTGCTGACGCACCTCCCGGGGCATTGGACTCCTCGCATACGATGGCCCGTGCGGTGGGGTGGACCCGCCGTGCAGTCGTCCAGTGCCAATACAGGCAAGGAGCCCGCTCAAGTGTCCGTCTTCGACAAGATCCTGCGCGCAGGCGAGGGCAAGATCCTTCGCAAGCTGCAGCGGATTGCTGCCCAGGTCAACTCCATCGAAGAGGACTTCGTCAACCTCACCGACGCCGAGCTGCGCGCACTGACCGACGAGTACAAGCAGCGGCTCGCGGACGGCGAGAGCCTGGACGACATCCTCCCCGAGGCGTTCGCCACCGTCCGTGAGGCCGCGAAGCGCGTGCTCGGCCAGCGGCACTACGACGTGCAGCTCATGGGCGGCGCGGCACTGCACCTCGGGTACGTCGCCGAGATGCGCACCGGTGAGGGCAAGACCCTCGTCGGCACCCTGCCGGCGTACCTGAACGCGCTGACCGGCAAGGGCGTCCACCTGATCACCGTCAACGACTACCTCGCCGAGCGCGACTCGGAGTGGATGGGCCGGGTGCACCGCTTCCTCGGCCTCGAAGTCGGCGTGATCCTGGCGAACATGACGCCCGCCGAGCGCAAGCAGCAGTACGCGATGGACATCACGTACGGCACGAACAACGAGTTCGGCTTCGACTACCTGCGCGACAACATGGCCTGGTCGAAGGACGAACTCGTCCAGCGCGGCCACAACTTCGCGATCGTCGACGAGGTCGACTCGATCCTCATCGACGAGGCCCGCACCCCGCTGATCATCTCCGGCCCGGCCGACCAGGCGACCAAGTGGTACGCCGACTTCGCCAAGCTGGTGCTGCGCCTGAAGATCGACCGCGACTACGAGGTCGACGAGAAGAAGCGCACCGTCGGCATCCTGGAGGAGGGCGTCGCCCGGGTCGAGGACTACCTCGGCATCGACAACCTCTACGAGTCGGTGAACACCCCGCTGGTCGGCTTCCTGAACAACGCCATCAAGGCGAAGGAGCTGTACAAGGCGGACAAGGACTACGTCGTCATGAACGGCGAAGTCATGATCGTCGACGAGCACACCGGCCGCATCCTGGCCGGCCGCCGCTACAACGAGGGCATGCACCAGGCGATCGAGGCCAAGGAAGGGGTGGAGGTCCAGAACGAGAACCAGACCCTGGCCACCATCACCCTGCAGAACTTCTTCCGCCTGTACGACAAGCTCGCGGGCATGACCGGTACCGGCACCACCGAGGCCGCCGAGTTCCACCAGATCTACAAGCTCGGCGTGGTGCCGATCCCGACCAACAAGACGCCGCTGCGCATCGACCAGCCCGACCTGATCTACAAGTCGGAGCCGGCCAAGTTCGCCGCCGTGGTCGAGGACATCGCCGAGAAGCACGAGAAGGGCCAGCCGGTGCTGGTCGGCACCGTGTCGGTCGAGAAGTCCGAGTACCTCTCGCAGGAGCTGCGCAAGCGCGGCATCCCGCACGAGGTGCTGAACGCCAAGCACCACGAGCGCGAGGCGCAGATCGTCGCGCAGGCGGGCCGCAAGGGCGCCGTGACCGTCGCCACCAACATGGCGGGCCGCGGCACCGACATCATGCTGGGCGGCAACGCCGACCACCTGGCCGCCGCCGAGCTGGCGCAGCGCGGGCTCACCCCGACGGACACCCCGGAGGAGTACGAGGCCGCCTTCCCGGCCGCGCTGGAGAAGGCCAAGGCGTCGGTCAAGGCCGAGCAGGAGGAGGTCAAGGAGGCCGGCGGCCTCTACGTCCTCGGCACCGAGCGGCACGAGTCCCGCCGGATCGACAACCAGCTGCGCGGCCGCTCCGGCCGTCAGGGCGACCCGGGCGAGTCCCGCTTCTACCTGTCGCTGGGCGACGACCTGATGCGCCTGTTCAAGGCCGGCATGGTCGAGCGCGTGCTCTCGATGGCCAACGTGCCCGAGGACGTGCCGATCGAGTCCAAGATGGTCACCCGCGCGATCGCCTCCGCGCAGACCCAGGTCGAGCAGCAGAACTTCGAGATCCGCAAGAACGTCCTCAAGTACGACGAGGTGCTGAACCGCCAGCGCGAGGTCATCTACGGCGAGCGCCGGCGCGTGCTGGAGGGCGAGGACCTGCAGGAGCAGGTCGGCCACTTCATGGACGACACCGTCGAGGCGTACGTCAAGGCGGCCACCGGCGAGGGCTTCGAGGACGACTGGGACCTGGACAAGCTCTGGACCGCCCTCAAGCAGCTCTACCCGATCACCCTGGACCTGGCGGAGCTGGAGGAGGAGGTCGGCGGCCCGGCCGGCCTGACCCCCGAGTTCCTGATCAAGGTCATCCAGGAGGACATCCAGGCGCAGTACGGCGCCCGCGAGGACCAGCTCGGCTCGGAGATCATGCGTGAGCTGGAGCGCCGGGTCGTGCTGTCGGTGCTGGACCGCCGCTGGCGCGAGCACCTCTACGAGATGGACTACCTCCAGGAGGGCATCGGCCTGCGGGCCATGGCGCAGCGCGACCCGCTGGTCGAGTACCAGCGCGAGGGCTTCGACATGTTCACCGCGATGATGGAGGGCATCAAGGAGGAGTCCGTCGGCTACCTGTTCAACCTGGAGGTCCAGGTCGAGCAGCAGGTCGAGGAGGTCCCGGTCGAGGACGCCCAGGTGGTGCTCGACAAGCTGGAGAAGGACTCCGCTCGCCCGGAGATCAAGGCCAAGGGCCTGGAGGTCCCGAAGCCGCAGCGACTGCACTACACGGCCCCCTCGGTGGAGGTCGGCGGCGGCGTGGTCGAGGGCGACTTCGAGGACCTCGCGCCCGAGGACGAGGGCGACGGGATGACCCGCGCCGAGCGCCGCAAGGCCGCCAAGTCCGCCAAGGGCCGCCGCCGCAAGGGCTGAGCCGGCCGTACGGTCCGGACGGGCCGCGGGACACCAGGCAGGACGCCGCGCAGGGCGCCGCTCCCCGACGGGGGCGGCGCCCTGCGCCGTTCCCCGTGCCCGGGTGCGGTGGCCGGCGGTCACCGGGCCTCCACGGCGGTGCACTGCCACTGCCCGGCCGGGCCGCGCTGCTCCAGCCGGAAGGCGACCATGTGGTGCCGTCGGCCGAGGTCGACCCGGACGCAGGCCTCGACCGCGTCGGGCGAGGGGGAGCGGTCGTGCACCGGGCCGAGCCGGGGCCGGTCGGCGGCCCCGCCACGGCGCAGGGCGCCGATCCGGACGAGCGAGGCGAGCTGCCCGTAGCCGTCCAGGCTGGTGTGCCGCATCAGCTGCCCGGAGGGCCGCGCACCGGTGAGCACCTCGACCAGCTGGTGGGCGAACCGGGTGGCCAGGGCGCGGGGGTCGTGCCCGGGGCCGCCGCTGCAGCCGGTGCGCGGGTGCCGGGGCCGGCGCCCGGCCGGGTCGCAGCCGCCGGGGGTGTGCGGGCGGCGATGCGGGCGGGCGGAGAGGTGAGCGGACACGGTGGCTCCTCGACGGGGTGGTGCGGGTACGGACGGGTCCAGGCTGGCGGCGTCCGCGCCGGGCGGCAACGGGGTTCCGGGGCGGCCCGGGCACCGTCCCGGATTCACCTATCCGGGTGAGGCGGCCAGGGGAGCGGCGGGTTCCCGCGGGGGTCGGGCGGCGTCCGGTTGACGTGGGGGAGCGCGCCGTACGGCCCGAAAGGGGACGCCCCGGCTGCTCGAACCGGGTGCCGGCGCCCGGCCGCCGCGTTGCGCCGCACGGGAGGGGCGCGCACCATCGAGCCTGACCGGGAACCGCGGGGAGCGGGCAGCCGCCCCCACGACGACGGGCGGCCGGTATGACGACACGGGTAGCAGCAGCGGTCCCCGCCCCGGCGGCTGCGGGCACCGCTCCGCCCACCGCGGGCGGACCCCGGCGCGGGCTGGTGCTGGGCGGCGGCGGGATGCTGGGCGCGGCCTGGACGGTCGGCGCGCTGTGCGCCGTCGAGGAGGCCACCGGGCGGCAGCCGGGCGAGGTCGACGTCCTGCTCGGCACCTCGGCGGGGGCGATCCTCGCCGCGATGCTCTCCGGCGGGGTGCGTTCCGAGCAGCTGCGCGACCACCAGCGCGGCTTGCCGATCACCGCGGGCCCGCTGGCCGGGGTCGCCTTCGACTACGACACCGCCGTCGGCGGCGCGCTGCCGCCCCGCCCCCGGGCCGGCATCGGCTCGCCCGGCCTGCTGCGCGACGCCGTCCGGCACCCGCGGGAGTACCCGCTGCTGACCATGGTCTCGGCGATGGCGCCGCACGGGCGCGGCTCGCTGGCGCCGGTCGGCGAGTTGGTGCGAAGCCTGCTCGGCCCGGGCGGGTGGCCGGAGCCGGCGCGCGATCCGGGCGGCGGCGCGGGTGCCGCGGGCGCCGCGCTGCGGGTGGCGGCGGTGGACTACCGCAGCGGCCACCGGGTGGTCTTCGGCGACCCGGACGCCCCGGCGGTCGCCGTCGCGGAGGCTGTGATGGCCTCCTGCGCGATCCCCGGCTGGTTCGCGCCGGTGCGGCTGGACGGCTCGGCGTACGTGGACGGCGGTTGCTGGTCGGCCACCAACGCCGACCTGCTGCTCGGCCGGGGCCTGGACGAGGTGTACGTCCTGGCCCCGATGGCCCTGCGGCTGGATCCCTGGCCCGAGCGGGGCACCGGGGAGGCCGGGCGGGCCGAGCCCGCGGAACGGCCCGGGCCGGTGGAGCGCGGGCGCGACACCCTCGCCGCGCTGCGCGAGTGGCGCGCCCGGGACCGCCCGCGTGGCGTGCTGGCCCAGGTGGTCAGCCGCTACCGCCGCGCCGTCACCCGGCAGCTGCTGCGCGAGGCCGCGCTGCTGCGGGCCGAGGGCGTCCGGGTGCGGCTGCTCGCGCCGACCCTGGCGGACCTCACCGTGATGGGCCCGAACATGATGGACCCGGCCCGCCGCGGCGCCGTGCTGGAGAGCGCCCTGCGCACCAGTCGGGAGGCGCTGGGCGCCGTGCGGTGAATCGGACCGGTCCCGGCCGGAGGTGATCACGGGAGGCCGGCGGCGCTTATTCTTGGGGCGCTGGAGAATCCGTTCCGCTGGACGAAGCCCGCTGGACCGAACCGGAGAGTGCCACCGATGCGCGTGTACGTGCCCACCACCCTGACCGGCCTGGCGGCGGCGCACGAGGGCGGTGCCCTGGACCAGTCCGCGGCGTACGCCGTGACGCCCGCGTTGCGCGAGTGGTACGTCAGCGACGACCTCGAGGAGCTGGAGTACGCGGCGCTGAACCGGGCCGCGCAGTCCTCGCTGCGGCTGCTGGCCGCCGACCCGGACGCCCCGCGCCGCCGGGTCGTGGTGGCGCTGGACGTGGCGGACTCCGCGGTGAAGCCCTTCCCCGGCGACGAGTACCAGGACCAGGCCTCGCTCGGCCGGGTGGTGCTGGCCGGTCCGGTACGGCTGGCCAAGGCCGCCGCGGTGCACGCGGACGTGGCCGACGACGAGGTGGTCACGGACGTCGCGGCGGCGGTGGCCGCGGTGGCCGCGGCCGACGCGGGCGACCAGGACGCGCAGTTCACCGTGGACGGGGCCGAAGACCACGACCTGCTCTGGTTCGCGACCCAGGAGATCCCCGGGCTGCTCGCCTGAGCCCGGGAGCCCCGTCCTACCGGCGGGTCGGCGCCGCGCGTTACCGTTGTGCCCCGTGCGCACTCACATCGTTTGGGACTGGAACGGCACGCTCTTCCACGACATGGAGGCCGTGCTCGGGGCGAGCAACGCCGCGTTCGCGACCATCGGCGTCGGGCCGATGAGCCTGCAGGAGTACCGCGAGCAGTACGAGATCCCGATCCCCCGGTTCTACCAGCGGCTGCTCGGCCGGGAGCCCTCCCGGGAGGAGTGGCTGAGGCTGGACGACGCGTTCCACGACCGGTACCGCGAGCTGAGCGCGGCCTGCGGGCTGACCGAGGGGGCGCGCGAGCTGATGGACGACTGGCGGGCGGCCGGGCACAGCCAGTCCCTGCTGTCGATGTACGTGCACGACCAGCTGGTGCCGCTGGTCGACACCTTCGGACTGACCGGCCACTTCCTGCGGGTGGACGGGCGCAGCGGCCCGGCCGGCGGGCAGAAGGCGGAGCACCTGGTCCGGCACCTGGCCGCGCTCGGGGAGCGGGTGGACCCGGCCCGTACCGTGCTCATCGGCGACGCGGCGGACGACGCCCTGGCGGCGCTGAGCGTGGGGGCGAACGCGGTGCTGTACACCGGCGGCTCGCACACCCGGGAGAAGCTGGAGCCGGTCGGCGTCCCGGTGGTGGACACCCTGGCCGAGGCGGTCGAGCTGGCGGGCCGGCTGGCCGGCTGACCGACGGGCCGTTCCGCGCGTCGAGATCCCGGTAGTGGCGGGCGCCACGTCCGCCGTCCGCGTGTCTGAGCGGGCGGATCCGGTCCCCGCTGGTCAGGCTGGTGGGACCCGAGCAGCCAGCAGGACGGAGCCGCCATGCCCATCGACGCAGTCACCGAGGTACCGACCCCGGTCAACGAGCCGGTGCAGGCGTACGCGCCGGGCAGCCCGGAGCGGGAGCGGTTGGTGCGGCGGCTGGACGAGCTGGCGGCCGAGCAGGTCCCGCTGCCGATGACCATCGGGGGCGAGCAGCGCTTCGGCGGCGGGGAGCGGATCGACGTCGTCCAGCCGCACCACCACGCGGCCAAGCTCGGCGTGCTCGGCAACGCCACCCGGGAGGACGCCCGGGCGGCGGTGGACGCGGCACTCGCGGCCGGACGGCAGTGGCGCTCGCTCTCCTTCGACGATCGCGCGGCGGTCTTCCTGCGCGCCGCCGAACTGCTGGCCGGGCCCTGGCGGGAGACGCTCAACGCGGCCACCATGCTCGGCCAGTCCAAGACCGTGCAGCAGGCCGAGATCGACTCCGCCTGCGAGCTGATCGACTTCTGGCGGTTCAACGTCCACTTCGCCCGGCGGATCCTGGCCGACCAGCCGCTCTCCTCGCCCGGCGTGTGGAACCGCACCGACCACCGCCCGCTGGAAGGTTTCGTCTACGCGGTCACCCCGTTCAACTTCACCGCGATCGCCGGCAACCTGCCCACCGCTCCCGCGCTGATGGGCAACACCGTGGTCTGGAAGCCCGCGCCGACCCAGACGCTGGCCGCCCACCACCTGATGCGGCTGCTGGAGGCGGCCGGCCTGCCGCCCGGGGTGATCAACCTGGTGACCGGCGACGGCCTGCAGGTCTCCCCGGTCGCGCTGGCCGACCCGGCGCTGGCCGGGCTGCACTTCACCGGCTCCACCGCCACCTTCCAGTCCCTGTGGCAGACCATCGGCGCCAACATCGGCGGCTACCGCAGCTATCCGAGGATCGTCGGCGAGACGGGCGGCAAGGACTTCCTGCTGGCCCACCGCTCCGCCGACCCGGAGATCCTGAAGACCGCGCTGATCCGCGGCGCCTTCGAGTACCAGGGCCAGAAGTGCTCCGCGCTCTCCCGCGCCTACCTGCCGCGCAGCCTCTGGCAGCGGATCAAGGACGACTTCCTGGCCGCGGTGGACGCGCTCGCGGTGGGTGACGTGACCGACCTGTCCAACTTCATGGGCGCCCTGATCGACCGGCGCGCCTTCGAGAAGAACCGGGACGCGATCGAGCGGGCCAAGGCCGACCCGACGATCGAACTGGCGGCCGGCGGCCAGTACGACGACGCGATCGGCTGGTTCGTCCGGCCGACCGTCCTGGTCTCCTCCGACCACCGGGGGGAGATCTTCCGCACCGAGTACTTCGGCCCGATCCTCGCCGTCCACGTCTACGAGGACTCCCGCTGGGACGACGTGCTGCGCCGGGTAGACGGCGGCGCCCCGTACGGCCTCACCGGCGCGGTGATCGCGCAGGACCGTTATGCCATCGCCCAGGCCGTCGAGGAGCTGCGCTTCACCGCCGGGAACTTCTACATCAACGACAAACCGACCGGCGCGGTCGTCGGCCAGCAGCCCTTCGGCGGGGGCCGGGCCTCCGGCACCAACGACAAGGCCGGGGCCGCGCAGAACCTCCTGCGGTGGACCTCGGCCCGCTCGATCAAGGAGACCTTCGTGCCGCCGATCCGGCACGGCCACCCGCACATGGGCTGAGAGTGAACATCAGCCTCCGGTTTGGACATGGTGTCCAGGACGGACCCGACATCCTGCAGGTTTGCGCCTCCCTGTCCCTGTGCACCTTCGATTGATCCGGTTAGGCTGGCTGGCGTCGTCGGGTGGCTTGCAGGACGAACGTGACGTCCTACCCACTGGGAGGACGTTTCATGCGCGCCATGAGCCCCTTTCAGTCGGATGGTGCGGCAGGATTGCGGCTGACCCGTCGGTGTACATCCACACACCACCGAGTCACGCAACGGCGCGCGACAGGAGCCAAGAAGTCATGCAGACCAAGCTGGACGCAGCCAAGGCCGAACTGCTCAAGAAGGCAGCCGCAGCCGCTGAGAACAGCCAGGTGGGGGGAGCGGCGCCGGGGGAGGGTCTGAGCAACGGCGCTCTGACCGCGTACCTGCACCACTACTACCTCCACACCGCGCCCGAGGACCTGGTCGACCTCGACCCGGTCGACGTCTACGGCGCGGCCGCCTCCCACTACCGCCTCGGCCTCAAGCGCCCGCAGGGCACCGCCGAGGTGCGGGTCCACACCCCCTCGGTCGAGGAGAACGGCTGGTCCTGCGGCCACACGGTGGTCGAGGTGGTCACCGACGACATGCCGTTCCTGGTCGACTCCGTCACCAACGAGCTGTCCCGCCAGGACCGCGCGATCCACATCGTGATCCACCCCCAGCTGCTCGTGCGCCGTGACATCACCGGCAAGCTGCTGGAGATCCTGGACGTCGACGCCTGCTCCCGCAGCCAGGCCTCCGCCGCCGACTGGCCGGCCGACGCGACCGTCGAGTCCTGGATGCACATCGAGATCGACCGCGAGACCGACCGCGAGGACCTGCGCACCATCGAGAGCGACCTGCGCCGCGTGCTCGGCGACGTCCGCGAGGTCGTCGAGGACTGGGGCAAGATGCGCGAGAGCGCGCTGCGCCTGGCCGACGAACTGGCCGAGCAGCCCCCGGCCGGCCTGCCCGAGCAGGAGGTCGGCGAGGCCTGGGAGCTGATGCGCTGGCTCGCCGACGACCACTTCACCTTCCTCGGCTACCGCGAGTACGACCTGGTCGAGCACGAGGGCGAGGAGGTCCTCAAGGCCGTCGCCGGGACGGGCCTGGGCATCCTGCGCGCCGACCCGCACAGCCACGACGACCGCCACCACTCGGTCAGCGAGGCCTTCGGTCGCCTCTCCGCGCCGGTGCGCGCCAAGGCCCACGAGAAGAAGCTGCTCGTCCTCACCAAGGCCAACAGCCGCGCCACCGTGCACCGCCCGGCCTACCTGGACTACGTCGGCGTGAAGAAGTTCAACGCCGCCGGCGAGCCGATCGGCGAGCGCCGCTTCCTCGGCCTGTTCTCCTCCGCCGCCTACACCGAGTCGGTCACCCGCATCCCGGTCGTGCGCCGCAAGGTCCAGGCCGTGCTGGAGGAGTCCGGCTTCTCCAGCGAGAGCCACGACGGCCGCGACCTGCTGCAGATCATGGAGACCTTCCCGCGGGACGAGATCTTCCAGACCCCGGCCTCCGAGCTGCTCTCCATCGCCACCAGCGTGCTCTACTTGCAGGAGCGCCGTAAGCTGCGCCTCTTCCTGCGCCAGGACGAGTACGGGCGCTACTTCTCGGCGTTCATCTACCTGCCGCGCGACCGCTACACCACGCGGATCCGGCTGCTGCTCACCGACATCCTCAAGGAGGAGCTGAACGGCGCCACCATCGACTACACGGTGTACGCCACCGAGTCGGTGCTGACCCGCCTGCACTTCGTGGTCCGGGTCGCCCCGGGCACCGAGCTGCCGCAGCTCACCGACTCCGACATCGAGCGGATCGAGAACCGCCTGGCCGAGGCCGCCCGGTTCTGGATGGACGGCTTCCACGACCAGCTGCACCTCGAACTGGGCGAGGAGAAGGCCGCCGAGCTCGGCCACAAGTACGCCAACGCCTTCCCCGACGGCTACCGCGCCGACTTCCCGCCGCGCACCGCCGTCGCCGACATCAAGCAGATCGAGTCGCTGCACGGCGAGGGCGACTTCCGCCTGAACCTGTACCAGCCGGTCGGCGCCGGCGACGACGAGCGCCGCTTCAAGATCTACCGGGTCGGCGGCCCGATCTCGCTCACCGAGGTCCTGCCGGTCCTCCAGCGCCTGGGCGTCGAGGTCCTCGACGAGCACCCGTACGCGCTGCGCCGCTCCGACGGCACCACCGCGTGGGTGTACGACTTCGGGCTGAAGCTGCGCGAGGCCACCGACCTCACCGACGAGGCCCGCGAGCGCTTCCAGGAGACCTTCGCCGCCACCTGGACCGGCAAGGCCGAGAACGACGGCTTCAACGAGCTGGTGCTGACCGCCGGGCTGACCTGGCGCCAGGCGATGATGCTCCGCGCGTACGCCAAGTACCTGCGCCAGGCGGGCTCCACGTTCTCCCAGGACTACATGGAGGACGCGCTCCGCAACAACACCCACACCACCCGCCTGCTGGTCAACCTGTTCGAGGCCCGGCTGAGCCCGAGCCACCGGTCGGGCGCCCTGGAGCTGACCGAGGGCATCCTGGAGGAGCTGACCGGCGCGCTCGACGAGGTCGTCTCGCTGGACGAGGACCGCATCCTGCGCTCCTTCCTGAACCTCATCAAGGCCACCCTGCGGACCAACTTCTTCCAGCACGCCGCCGACGGCGACTGGCACTCCTACGTGTCGATGAAGTTCGACCCGAAGGCCGTCCCGGACCTGCCGGCCCCGCGCCCGGCATTCGAGATCTGGGTCTACTCGCCGCAGGTCGAGGGCGTGCACCTGCGCTTCGGCAAGGTCGCCCGCGGCGGTCTGCGCTGGTCCGACCGGCGCGAGGACTTCCGTACCGAGATCCTGGGCCTGGTCAAGGCGCAGATGGTCAAGAACACCGTCATCGTGCCGGTCGGCGCCAAGGGCGGCTTCGTCGCCAAGCAGCTGCCGGACCCGGCGGTGGACCGCGACGCCTGGCTGGCCGAGGGCATCTCCTCGTACAAGACCTTCATCTCGGCGCTGCTGGACATCACCGACAACCTGGTCGGCGGCGAGGTCGTGCACCCGGCCGACGTGGTCCGCCATGACGAGGACGACACCTACCTGGTCGTCGCCGCCGACAAGGGCACCGCGACCTTCTCCGACATCGCCAACGGCGTCGCGGAGTCCTACGGCTTCTGGCTGGGCGACGCCTTCGCCTCCGGCGGCTCGGCCGGTTACGACCACAAGGGCATGGGCATCACCGCCCGCGGCGCCTGGGAGTCGGTCAAGCGCAACTTCCGCGAGCTCGGCGTCGACACCCAGACCGAGGACTTCACCGTCATCGGCATCGGCGACATGTCCGGCGACGTCTTCGGCAACGGCATGCTGCTCAGCGAGCACATCCGCCTGGTCGCCGCCTTCGACCACCGCCACATCTTCCTCGACCCGAACCCGGACGCGGCCGTCTCGTACGCCGAGCGGCGCCGCCTGTTCGACCTGCCGCGCAGCTCCTGGGACGACTACGACAAGTCGCTGATCTCGGCCGGCGGCGGGGTCTTCCCCCGGTCGGCGAAGGCGATCCAGCTCACCCCGCAGGTCCGGGCCGCGCTCGGCGTCGAGGCGACCAAGCTGACCCCGGCCGAGCTGATGAAGGCGATCCTGCAGGCGCCCGTCGACCTGTTCTGGAACGGCGGCATCGGCACCTACGTCAAGGCCTCCACCGAGACCAACGCCGAGGTCGGCGACAAGTCCAACGACGCCATCCGCGTCAACGGCGAGCAGGTCCGGGCCCGGGTCATCGGCGAGGGCGGCAACCTCGGCTGCACCCAGCTCGGCCGCATCGAGTACGCGGCCACCGGCGGCCCCGAGGGCACCGGCGGCTGGATCAACACCGACGCGATCGACAACTCGGCCGGTGTGGACACCTCGGACCACGAGGTCAACATCAAGATCCTGCTCAACCAGGTCGTCGCCGAGGGCGACATGACGGTCAAGCAGCGCAACGCGCTGCTGGCCGAGATGACCGACGAGGTCGGCCGCCTGGTGCTGCGCAACAACTACGCGCAGAACGTGGTCCTGGCCAACGCCGTCGCCCAGGCGCACAGCATGGTCAACGTCCACGCCCGGATGATCAACCGCTTCGAGGCGGCCGGACAGCTCGACCGGGGCCTGGAGTTCCTGCCCACCGAGCGCCAGATCCGCGAGCGCCAGCAGAGCGGCCGTGGGCTCTCCCAGCCCGAGATGTCGGTGCTGCTCGCCTACACCAAGATCATCCTGGCCGACGAGCTGCTCGCCACCGACCTGCCCGACGACCCGTACTTCCGCACCGTGCTGCACGAGTACTTCCCCAGCGCGCTGCGGGCCCGGTTCGCCGACGCGATCGACAGCCACGCGCTGCGCCGCGAGATCATCACCACGCTGATCGTCAACGACACGATCAACCGCGGTGGCTGCACCTTCGCCTTCCGCCTGAAGGAGGAGACCGGCGCGACCTACGAGGAGATCGCCCGGACCCACACCGCCGCGCGGGCCGTCTTCGGCCTGGAGACGATCTGGGGCGAGATCGAGGGCCTGGACAACCAGGTCCCGGCCCGGGTGCAGACCAAGATGCGCCTGCACTCGCGCCGCCTGGTCGAGCGCGCCACCCGGTGGATGCTCAACAACCGCCGCCAGCCGCTCGACATCGCCGGCACCATCGAGTTCTTCCACGACCGGGTCAACCAGGTCTGGGGCTCGCTGCCCAAGCCGCTCCGCGGCGAGGACCTCGCCTGGTACGAGTCGGTCTACAACGAGCTCGCCTCCGCCGGCGTGCCGGAGGAGCTGGCCACCCGGATCGCCGGCCTCTCCTCGGTCTTCCCGACCCTGGACATCACCGAGGTCGCGGACCGCTCCGGCAAGGACGTGGCCGAGGTCGCCGAGCTCTACTACGACCTGGGCGACCGGCTGCAGATCTCGCACCTGCTCGACCGCATCATCGAGCTGCCCCGCACCGACCGCTGGTCGTCGATGGCCCGGGCCGCGATCCGCGAGGACCTCTTCGCGGCGCACGCGGCGCTGACCGCCGACATCCTGGCCTGCGGCCCGGACGGCGCCGCCCCGGAGGAGCGCTACGCCGCCTGGGCGGAGCTCAACGGCACGCTGCTGAACCGCGCCAAGAGCACCCTCGACGACATAAGGGGTTCGGACAACTACGAGCTGTCCAGCCTCTCGGTCGCGATGCGGGTCATCCGCACTCTGCTGCGCACCGGCTCGATGCGCTGACGGACAGCCGCACCGAAGGGGTCCGCGTCCACGGACGCGGGCCCCTTCCGCATGCGTGGACGCGGTGCCGCGCGGTGCCGCGCGGGGCCGGACGGGGAGGGGCCCGGGGGCGCGCGTACCCCGTCTCAGCAGCAGGGAGCGGGGGTGAGGGGCCCGTGCCCGCGCAGCGCCGCGCGGGCGCGGGCGATGCCGCCGGGGAGGGCGGCAACGCCGGTGCCGACCGGGGTGGTTCTGGTGCCGAGGCCGGCGCAGGGTCGGCAGATGCCGGGGCGGGGCACCGGGTCGTGGCACGTGGCGCACTCCGCGTAGGTCGGTGGCTGGGGTCCTGAATGCGCGGGTGGCATCTTGCGGCGGAGGCGGTCGCGGAGGATCGCGGCCGGCGAGTGCAGGGGCGAAGGCAGCCCGGGGATCAGGGCCTGGGCCAACTCGGCCGCCGTGCTGCCGCGTTCCAGCCACTGGGCGACGAGCGGCGCCAGTTGCAGGGCCTCGCCCTCGCCGAGGCGCAGCCGGGGCTCGGGCCGGATCGCGCGGAACAGCGCTGCCACCGCCCTGCGGGTCTGCTCATCGGCTTGCGTCAACTGGACGGGGAGGGTGGGTACTTCGTCCGGGTTCTTTACGGAAGGAGTGGCAGCGGGGCCGGTACTCCGCTCACCGGCGGCCGGGTGGGGGACAACCGGTGCCGCTGAAAGCTGGGGCGTGTCGAAGACGTGGGCCTCGGAGCGCACGGTGCCGTTGGGCAGTCGAACCGTGTCGACGCGGTAATACCCGGCGTCCTTGAGCTCCTTGAGCGCCCTGCGGACGGCGCCGCGACCCTGCGGGCTGGTGTCGGCCATGTGCCGCCCGTCCTCGCGCCAGCCGTCGGGGCGGGAGAGCAGGTCCGCGAGGAGGCCCCGGGCGGTGTAGCTGAGGCGGCGGTCCTGGAGGAGGCCGTTCGGAAGTACGGTGAAACAGCGCGCGTGGGCGCTACGATGAATCTGCATTGGGAGTGGTAGCTCCTGTGCCGGACCCCGGGGTGTTCCACCACCGCCGGGGTCTTCCATGTTCTGTTGATGATGCGGAAAGTAGCACAACGGCTACACGGAGTGCGAACCGCTCCCTTGTCCTGCGCGGGAAGTCGACTGGATCGACTTCCCGCGCGGGACAAGGAGGGCGGGGCTACCGGGCGGCGGCGCGCTGGAGGGCGCTGGCGAGGAGGGCGAGGTCGGTGGGCCCGTTGCCGAGTTCGCGGACCGGGCGGCGGGCGGGCGGGGCGCCGAGCTGGAGCGGGTCTATCGCGACCACGGTGGGCCGCAGGGTGGCGGTGCGCGGGATGCGGCCGCTGATCCGGGCGGTCTGGAAGGCGGTGACGCCGCCGTCCGGCAGCCGGAGGTAGCCGCGGCCTGGGGTGTCCTCGGGGAGGGCGGCCGCGTCGCCGAGGTGGATCAGCACGTCGGAGTCGGCCGGGTCGTCGGTGCGCAGCGCGATCCGCAGCAGGGCGGCCTCGTCCACCTCGGTCCCGGCGCTCTCCTCCGGGCGTCCGGTGGCGACGGCGAGGTGGACGCCGAGCGGGCCGCCGCGGCGGGCGACGTCGGCGAGTGCGCGGGCGAGCGGGCGGCCGGCCGGGGAGGTGGGCGAGAGCAGGGCGTCGTAGTCGTCCACGACGACGACCAGGCGGGCGGGTACGGGCTGGGCCGGCCCGGCGGGCGCCGGGGCCGCGACGGGCCGGGAGCCCTCCGCGCCGCGCGGCGCGATGATCCGGGCCGGGGCGGCGGCACCGGCGCCGACGGTGACGGGCACCGGCACCTGCGGGTGGTCCGAGGCCTCCTGCCGGTCGGTCTCCCCGCCCAGCTCCTGGCGGCCGTCCAGGATGCGCGCGGCGTGCCAGGAGGCGAAGTCCAGCCCGTCGAACAGCCGCTCCCGCAGGGCGAGTTCGTCCTCCAGTGCCTCGGCCGCGAGCAGCGCGGCGCGCGGGTCGCGGGCGGCGTTCACCAGGCCGGTGACGTGCGGGAGCTCGGTGCAGCCGTCCAGGCCGTCCTCGGTGGCCCGGCCCTCGACGATCGTGACGGCCAGCCGCTCGGGGCGCTCGGAGACGGCGAGCGAGGCGACCAGGGTGCGCAGCAGTTCCGTCTTGCCGGAGCCGCGGGCGCCGCCGATCAGCAGGTGCGGGCCGCCCGGGTCGGGGGAGGGGAGGGCGAGCTCGGGGTCGGCCAGGTCGAGCGTGCAGAGCTCGTCCCGGGTGGTGCCGAGCAGCGCGGTGGCGGCGCCGATGCCGCTCGCGTGCGCGGCCCAGCGGGCGGACAGCTTGGCCGGGGTGACGGTGTCGAGCTGCAGCAGGTCGAGCAGGCGCAGCGCGTCGGGCAGTGGGCCGCGGGCGGCCGGGGCGGCCTCGCGCAGCGGGGCGAGGACGCGCGCCAGCCGCTCGGCCCAGGCGTCGGAGACGGCGTCCAGCGAGACCTCGTGCAGGGTCTCGCGGCCCCGGGCGACCGGGCGGTCCAGCGAGAGCTGGGTGCCGACCTCGCCGGTGATCAGTGCGGTGGCGCCGAGGCCCCGGGGGAGCAGCTCGGGCTGTTCGGCGAGGCAGATCGGGAAGATGCCGACCGCCGGACCCTGGCGCAGCAGCAGGTCGAGCGCCTGCCGGGCGGTGTCGGTGGCCGGGCGTCCGTCGACCACGACGACGGTGGCCGGGTGGCCGCCGAGACCGCTGGGGCCGCTGAGCCGGGCGGTGAGCTCGGTAAGCCGGGCGGTGGCCTGGTCGGCGTCCAGGCCGAGCAGCAGGCGGCAGTCCTGGCCGTCGAGCGGGCGCAGGTGGGGGAGCCACAGGGCCCAGGCCCAGGTGTCGGCGCGCTCCTCGGGGGCGCGGGCCGGGTCGGCGTCGACCACGACCAGGCTCAGGCCGCTCGGCGGGTGCAGCGCGGCGAGCTGGGCGACGACGGCGCGGGTGAGCGCGTCCAGGCGTTCGCGGGGGCCGCAGAGGCCGAGGCTGCCGGCGGTCTGCAGGTCGAGGGTGACCGGGACGGCGGGCAGCATCGTGCCGGGCGTGGTGCCGGGGCCGCCCGGGCGGTCGGCGGTGCCGAGCCGCAGGGTGAGCGCGTCGGGGTGGCCGGGGCCGCGCTCCCACAGCCGGGGGCCGGGGCCGACGGCGTTGAGCAGCAGGGTGGCGAGGTCGGGCCAGCGCTCGCGCTGGGCGGCGGCCTGGCGCAGCCGTACGGCGGTGTGGTGGCGTTCGGCGCTCTCCTGGCCGGGGGGTTCGGCGGTGCGGCCGGGCAGCAGGGAGAAGAGGCCGCGGCCGCGGCCCGGCGCGGGCTCGGGGGCGGCGGGCGGCTCGGCCACGGGCGGCGCGGGCCGGGCCGGGCCGGGGGCGGCGAGCTGGAGGTGGCCGTGGCCGTCGGGCAGGGCGGCGCGGGCGGACCCGGCGGTCTCGACCGGGTCGGCGGCGGTCACCTGCAGGGTCGACTCGCCGATCCGCAGCAGGGCGCCGGGCTCCAGGGGGACGGCGGCCTCGGCCGGGGCGGGCGGGACGAGCCGGCCGTCCAGGGTGGTGCCGTTGGTGGAGCCGAGGTCGCGCACGGAGATCCGGCCGTCCTCGGTGAGGTGCAGGGAGAGGTGCAGCCGGGAGACGTCCGGGTCGTCGAGCGGGACGTCGGCCTCACCGGAACGGCCGATCCGGATCTCCCGGCCGTGCAGCCGGTGCACGCCGCCGGCGTCCGGACCGCCGATCACGCGCAGTTCCGCGGCGGCCCTGGTGTCGTCGGCGTCGTCGTCGGCGGTCGGGTCGGGCTCGTTGAGGCTGAGGACGGCACCGTCGAGCAGCGGGGGGTGGCCGAGCAGGGTGTGCTCGTCCACCCGGTGCGCCCCGGCGTACAGGTGCACGTGGGTGGCGGCCCGCGGCCCGCGCACGCCCACGGCGCCGGCGAGGGCGCCCGCGATGGCGCCGAGCGCGGTGCCGACGGGCGCGGTGACCAGCACGTCCACGTAGGGGATGGCGGAGCCGGCGGCGGTCGGGCCGCTGCGCGGTCGGAGGACGGTCAGCCGGATCTGCATCTCGCCCGCGGGTCCCTTCTGCTGGTGTGAAGCCTGGTACCCCGGCGCCGTCGCGGACGCACCGGGCGGCCGCGGCGACCCCATTGGGCCACACGAGTGGCGAGTGTCCATCCTGCCATCCGTCACGGACGGTCCGCGCACGGTACCGGATTTGACGATCTTGCGATCATCGCCATCGTCGAGGCGACGGTGGGTCAGGTCAACCACTGTCCCGGCGGCTCCCTGAGCAGGGCCGCCGACTCCTCCGGGTCCTCCCCTAGGGGAAGTCCCCCAACCCTCCTCGGATGGCCCGCCGCTCCCCCCGAAAACCCGAACGGACACCGTTAGAGTGGCCGCAGACACGGGCCCGGCAGGCTCACCGCACCGGCGGAGGAGCGCCCCGCGCGGGCGGCACGGCGAGGAGTGCGACAGGTGCGGCCAGTCGGCAGCAAGTATCTGCTGGATGAGACCCTCGGACGGGGTGCGACCGGCACCGTCTGGCGCGGTGTGGTGCGCGAGGACGTGCGGGTGCCGGGCAGCGAGCCGGGCCAGCGGGTGGCGATCAAGGTGCTGCGCGAGGAGCTGGCCGCCGATCCGGACGTCGTGATGCGCTTCCTGCGCGAGCGCTCCCTGCTGCTGCGGCTGACCCACCCCAACATCGTCCGGGTCCGCGACCTGGTCGTCGAGGGCGAGTTGCTGGCCCTGGTGATGGACCTGGTGGAGGGCCCCGACCTGGCCCGCTACCTGCGCGCCAACGGCCCGTTCAGCCCGATCGCGGGCGCCCTGCTGATGGCCCAGGTCGCGGACGCGCTGGCGGCCAGCCACGCGGACGGGATCGTCCACCGCGACCTCAAGCCGGCCAACGTGCTGCTCGCCTCCACCGTGGTCGACGGCGTCGAGCAGATGCACCCGCTGCTGACCGACTTCGGGATCGCCCGCCTCGCCGACTCCCCGGGCGTCACCCGCACCCACGAGTTCGTCGGCACCCCCGCCTACGTCGCGCCGGAGTCCGCCGAGGGCCGTCCGCAGACCTCCGCGGTGGACGTGTACGGCGCCGGGATCATGCTGTACGAGCTGGTCACCGGCCGTCAGCCGTTCCAGGGCGACAGCGCGCTCGCCGTCCTCCAGGCCCACCTGGCGCAGGAGCCGCAGCGGCCCAGCACCATGCCCGAGCCGCTCTGGACGGTGATCGAGCGCTGCCTGCGCAAGGACCCGGCCCAGCGGCCCGGTGCCACCTCGCTGGCCCGCGCCCTGCGGGTGGTCGCGGCGGGGGTCGGCGTGCACGCCTCCCCGGCGGCGGTGGACGAGGCGCTGGCGGTCGCCGCCCTGCTGCAGCCGGACCCGCAACCCACCGTCGTCCCCGGCACCGCCCCCGCCGTCCCCGGGGTGCCGGCCGGCACCGAGGACCGCACGCAGGTGCTGCCCCCGAGCGCTCCCGGCGGCCAGCAGTACGACCCCGCCGCGGCGACCCGGGTGATGAGCACCCAGCCGCCGCCCGCGCCCCCGTACGGCGCCCAGGACCGCACCCAGGTGATGCCGCCCGCCGCCGTGCCGCCGCCCCCGCCCGTCGCGCCGCCGGCGCCGCAGGAGGAGGCGCCGCACCCGTGGCAGACCCAGCTGCGGGCGGCGCGGGACCGCAACCAGCAGACCCAGGTCGGCTACTTCGGCCCCGAGGACTACGAGGAGTACGGCGAGCCGCAGGTCGCGCCCGCGCCGTACCAGGCCGGACCGGGCGGGCAGCCCGGCCAGGGCGCGCCGGGCGGACGGCCCGGCTACCGGCCGCAGCCGCCGGGCGGCTACCGGCAGGCCCCGCCGCCCGGCTACGCCCAGCGCCCGCCGGTGGCCCCGCCGCCCTACCAGGCCGGACAGGGCGGTCAGGCCGGACAGGGCGGCCAGAGCGGCCAGGGGGGCCGGCCCGGCGGCCGCCCCCAGCCCCCGGGCGGCTACCGGCAGGCCCCGGCCGGGTACGGCCGGCCGCAGGGCGACTACCCGCCGCCGCCCGCGCCCACCCCGGTGCCGCGCCGGGCCGACCCGCCCGCGCCGCAGTACCGGGAGGCCCCGTCGCGCCGCGAGGAGCCGCCGCGCGAGCGGGCCCGCCGCGAGCCCGCGCCGGCCCGCGAGCCGCGCCCGCGCAGCCGCAACCGGATGTACATCCCGGGGCTCGGCTGCCTGAAGGGCTGCCTGATGGTGCTGCTGGTGCTGGCGGTGGCCGCGCTGGCGCTGTGGAACTTCACCCCGCTGCCGCACTACTGGGACAACGTCGTGGGCTGGTTCGACTCGGCGCGGGACTGGGTGGACAGCGTCGTCGGGAGGTAGCGCCGTCCGCGCCGTGGCCCGGGCGGTCCGGGCGGGGTCCGAGGGCCGGGGCGGTCCGCCCCAGGCCCTCCGCCCCCTGCCGGAGGCGAGATTGACGCTTTGTCGACAATTCACGAGATTTCCCGCCCGAGACTCCCGCTCCGGGCCCCTCAGGCGGCCCCCGCAGGGCCTCCGGGCGCGTAGGTTGGTCGCTGTTGTCCCGCCCCACCGAGCGAACCGGACCCCCGGAGCGCTCCCGCGCCGCCCACGGAGCAGCATTGGCACGCAAGATCGGCAGCCGGTACACCGTCCACCAGGTGATCGGCCGGGGTTCGGCCGGGACGGTCTGGCTCGGTGAGGGGCCCGACGGCCCGGTGGCGGTCAAGCTGCTGCGCGAGGACCTGGCCTCGGACCAGGTGCTGGTCGGCCGCTTCGTCCAGGAGCGCACCGCGCTGACCAGCCTCGACCACCCCCGGGTGGTCGGCGTACGCGACATGGTCGTGGACGGCAGCGACCTCGCCCTGGTGATGGAGCTGGTCCAGGGCACCGACCTGCGCTCCCGGCTGGAGCGGGACGGCGCGCTGCCCCCGCAGACCGCCGCCTCGATCAT
The DNA here is from genome assembly GCF_055585785.1 of Kitasatospora sp. NPDC053308. Lineage (NCBI taxonomy): Bacteria > Bacillati > Actinomycetota > Actinomycetes > Kitasatosporales > Streptomycetaceae > Kitasatospora > Kitasatospora sp. NPDC053308. Next base: position 37,371 of record NZ_JBVJJY010000012.1, read on the forward strand.
CGCCGACGTCGCCGACGGCCTGGCCGCCGCGCACGCCGCCGGGATCGTCCACCGCGACGTCAAGCCGGAGAACGTCCTGCTCGACCTCGCCGCCGCCCCCGGCCCCGGCGGCGCCCCGCGCGCCAAGCTCACCGACTTCGGCGTGGCCCGCCTGGTCGACGCCCCGCGCCGCACCCGGGCCACCCGGATCATCGGCACCCCCGACTACCTGGCCCCCGAGATCATCGAGGGCCTGGAGCCGCGCGCCGCCGTCGACATCTACGCCCTCGCCACCGTCCTGTACGAGCTGCTGGCCGGCTTCACCCCCTTCGGCGGCGGCCACACCGGCGCCGTGCTGCGCCGGCACGTCACCGAGCAGGTGCCGCCGATCCCCGGCCTGCCGGACGGCCTGTGGCGGATCATCTCCGAGTGCCTGGCCAAGGCCCCCGCCTCCCGGCTGCGCGCCGCCGAGCTGGCCGCCCGGCTGCGCGAGCAGCTGCCCTCACTGGCCGGCCTGCCGGTGCTCGTCGTGCCCGCCCAGGGCCGCGCCCCGGCCGAGGAGCAGCTGACCCCCGGCGAGGCCGTCTACGCCGAGGTCGACGCCGGCCCCGGCCTGCACAAGCGCCGCCGCGGCCCGGCCGTCCCGCTGGTGCCCGGCGCCGCGCCGGACTCCACCCGGGACACCCACACCAGCCTGCGCCGCCCGTCCGCCGAGGAGCTGGCCGCGTACGCCGCCGAGTCCCGCGCCCAGCGCGCCGCCCCGGGCCACCGCAGGGACCGCCAGGCGCTGCTGCGCCGCCGCCGGGTGTTGGCCGTCCTGTTGGCCACCGTGCTGCTGCTGGCGGGCGCCGCCGCGGCCTGGACGGCCTTCGCGGCCACCGGCCCGGACGCCGGCCACCCGGCCCGCCCGGCCGTGCACGGCACCGCCCCGCGGGCGCCGTAGCGCGGCCGCGGACCGGGCCGTGACCCCGGGGGATCCGGGGGTGTCGTCATGACCACCCCCGGAACCATTACCCTGGGGGCGTGGCAGCCGTCGATCCTTCCGAAGAGCTCAAGAACCTCGATACGACCATGGGGTCGATCGAGGCCGTCCTCGACCTGGACAAGATCCGGGCCGACATCGCGGTCCTGGAGGAGGAGGCAGCCGCCCCCACCCTGTGGGACGACGTCGCGAACGCGCAGAAGGTGACCAGCCGGCTCTCCTTCCTCCAGGGTGAACTGCGCCGGGTCGAGGGCCTGCGCGGCCGCATCGACGACCTGGGCGTGCTGTTCGAGCTGGCCGAGGCCGAGGACGACGCGGACACCCGCGCCGAGGCCGAGGCCGAGCTGGTCTCCCTCCAGAAGGCCGTCGAGGAGCTGGAGGTCCGCACCCTCCTGTCCGGCGAGTACGACGCCCGCGAGGCGCTGATCAACATCCGTGCCGAGGCCGGTGGCGTGGACGCCGCCGACTTCGCCGAGCAGCTGATGCGCATGTACCTGCGCTGGGCCGAGCGGCACGGGTACCCCACCGAGGTGTACGACACCTCGTACGCCGAAGAGGCCGGCATCAAGTCCGCGACCTTCACCGTGAAGGCGCCGTACGCCTACGGCACCCTCTCGGTCGAGCAGGGCACCCACCGTCTGGTCCGCATCTCGCCGTTCGACAACCAGGGCCGCCGGCAGACCTCCTTCGCCGGTGTCGAGGTCCTCCCGGTCGTCGAGCAGGCCGACCACGTCGACATCGACGAGGGCGACCTGCGCGTGGACGTCTACCGCGCCTCCGGCCCCGGCGGCCAGGGCGTCAACACCACCGACTCGGCGGTGCGCATCACGCACCTCCCGACCGGCATCGTGGTCTCCTGCCAGAACGAGCGCTCGCAGATCCAGAACAAGGCGTCCGCGATGAACGTCCTCCAGGCCAAGCTGCTGGAGCGGCGCCGCCAGGAGGAGAAGGCGGCGATGGACGCGCTCAAGGACAGCGGCAGCTCCTGGGGCAACCAGATGCGCTCCTACGTGCTGCACCCGTACCAGATGGTGAAGGACGTGCGCACCGCGTACGAGGCCGGCAACCCGCAGGCCGTGCTGGACGGCGACATCGACGGCTTCATCGAGGCCGGCATCCGCTGGCGCAAGCAGCGCGAGACCAGCGCCGAGTAACCGGCACAGGACGTGCGAGAGGGCCCCGACCGCAGTGGTCGGGGCCCTCTCGCACGTCCTCGCGCGTTCTCGTGGACGCCGTCGGGCGTCCACGGACGTCTTCGGCGCGTTCCAGGGCGGGCGGACTCAGACCAGCGCCTGCCGGGCGATCAACGCCACCGCGAGCAGCCCGGCCAGCAGGGCCAGCAGCATCGCGGGCGAGAGCGCCGCGAATGGCCCCTGCTGCTCCTGCAGCCGGGCCCGGTTGGCGCGGCAGACCGGGCAACGCCCCTCGCTGACGCGGCCGTTGCAGTTGGCGCACACCAGATGGTCGCACGTCATGCGATCTCCTCCTCGCTGCTTGGCCAACGCACCGGACGGGGCTTTGGTTCCCTTTCCTGCCCTGTACGGGGGAGCGGCCGGAAGCGGTCGCCACCTCCCACTCTGCCAGGTTCCGGCGGTTCCGGCTCCCGGGCTGTGAGATGGCTCGCAATATTCGGGGCATAACCGGACATTCCTCACCGGATTCCGGGGGCGGTCCCGGGACGGCCCTGCGGGCCGGTTGCCGATTCGCGTATGGTCCCAGACCGGGAGCGGCCCTCTGCGCTCCTTTCGCCCGCCCCCGGACCGGGCCTCCGGGGCGGACCGACCGAGGACTGGCGCCGCCTAGGATGGCCTCCGTGATGCAGCCGTGATCAGATTCGACAACGTCTCCAAGACCTATCCCAAGCAGAACCGTCCCGCCCTGGACAACGTCTCGCTGGAGATCGAGAAGGGTGAGTTCGTCTTCCTGGTCGGCTCGTCCGGCTCGGGGAAGTCCACCTTCCTGCGCCTGTGCCTGCGCGAGGAGCGTCCCAGCACGGGTGCCGTGCACGTCCTGGGCAAGGACCTGGGCAAGCTGTCCAACTGGAAGGTGCCGCACATGCGCCGCCAGCTGGGCACCGTCTTCCAGGACTTCCGCCTCCTGCCCAACAAGACGGTCGCGCAGAACGTGGCCTTCGCCCTCGAGGTGATCGGCAAGCCCAAGAGCGCCATCAACAAGGTGGTGCCCGAGGTGCTGGAGCTGGTCGGCCTCGGCGGCAAGGAGGACCGCATGCCCGGTGAGCTGTCCGGTGGTGAGCAGCAGCGCGTGGCCATCGCCCGCGCCTTCGTGAACCGCCCGATGCTGCTGATCGCGGACGAGCCCACCGGCAACCTCGACCCGCAGAACTCGGTGGGCATCATGAAGCTGCTCGACCGCATCAACCGCACCGGCACCACGGTGCTGATGGCCACCCACGACCAGGCGATCGTCGACCAGATGCGCAAGCGCGTCATCGAGCTCGACAAGGGGCTGCTCGTCCGCGACCAGGCCCGCGGCGTCTACGGGTACCAGCACTGACCGACCAGCGCTGACCCGTGGGGCCGCCGGCCCGAACCGCCCGACCCCGCAGTACCGACCCTGGAGTTGTTTCCCGCATGCGTGCCCAGTTCGTCCTGTCGGAGATCGGTGTGGGTCTCCGACGCAACCTGACCATGACCATCGCGGTCGTGGTCAGCGTCGCGCTCTCCCTCGCCCTCGCCGGTTCCTCGCTCCTGGTCCGCGACCAGGTGAACTCCATGAAGGGGTACTGGTACGACAAGGTCGAGGTGAGCATCTACTTCTGCACCAAGGCGGACGCCCGCAACTCGCCCCAGTGCGACAAGGGCGCGGCCACCGACCAGCAGGTCCAGGACATCAAGGACCAGCTGGACAAGATGACCTCGGTGGTCCAGTCGTCCACCTACGAGAGCTCCCCGGAGGCGTACAAGCACTGGAAGGAGATGAACCCGGACAACCCGCTCATCTCCGTCCTGGGCCCGGACGCCATGCCGCAGTCCTGGCGGGTCAAGCTCAACGACCCGACCAAGTACGACGTGATCCAGAGCGCCTTCGCCGGCAAGCCCGGCGTGAAGTCGGTCGAGGACCAGCGGAAGATCCTGGAGAACCTCTTCGGCCTGCTCAACGGCCTCCAGACGGCGGCCTTCGTGATCATGGTGCTGATGCTCTTCGTGGCCCTGCTGCTGATCGTCAACACCGTCCGGGTGTCGGCGTACAGCAGGCGGCGCGAGACCGGCATCATGCGCCTGGTGGGTGCCTCGAACTTCTACGTCCAGATGCCGTTCATCGCCGAGGCCGCGTTCGCCGCGCTGCTCGGTGCCGCGATGGCCTCCGGACTGCTGATCGGCGGGCACTTCTTCGTCCAGAACTGGCTGGCCGACCGGGTGCAGTTCATCCACTTCATCGGCCTCGGCTCGGTGCTCGCGGTGATACCGCTGCTGGTCGTGGTCGGTATGGGCATGGCCGGCATCGCGGCGTTCTTCACGCTGCGCAAGTACCTCAAGGTCTGATCCCGGCGCCTCGGCGGCCCCGGACGGCACTGCGCCGTCCGGGGCCGTCGCCGTTCCGCGCTCGCCCGTTCGGGCCCGCCGCGCGCGACGCGGTGTCTACACTCCGGTCCATGCTGCAAACTCCGCGCGGGGCACGTCAGGTGGCCGTCCTCAGCCTGGTGTTCGGCGCCGTCCTGCTGGCCGGCGCGGCGACCGGGGCCTGGGGCGAGCCGGGCGACCTGCCGCCGCGTCCCTCCGCCGACGCCGCCCGGGCCACGGGCGGCGGGCTCCCGGCGGACCCGTCCGGCACCGCCCTGTCCGAGCAGCAGGCCGAGCACCTGCTGGGGACGAACGGGGACCGCTGGGGCGCGTACTACAGCGCGCAGGAGTACGCCGAGTTCAGCCAGGGCCTGGACGGGCGATACCTGGGCGTCGGCCTCTCCGTCGGCCGCGGCGAGGACGGCGTCACCGAGGTCTCCCAGGTCGCGCCCGGCGGCCCGGCCGCCGCGGCCGGGATCGCCCCCGGCGACCGGCTGTTGCGGGTCGACGCGGACCAGGCCGACGGCCTGCCGGTGACCGAGGTGGTGGCGCGGCTGCGCGGCCAGGGCGACGGGCGCAAGGCCGGCTCCGAGGTCACCCTGGAAGTCCGCCGCGGCGAGGGCGAGGTGCGCGAACTGCGGCTGCGGCGCGCGCTGCTGGACAGCCAGCAGGTCGCCGCGGAGCACCTGGACAAGGGCGTGCTGCGGATCGCCGTGCGCGCCTTCACCAGCGGCGTGGCCGACCGGGTGCGCGCCGCGCTGCGCGCCCCGCACACCGGTGTGGTGCTCGATCTGCGCGGCAACTCCGGCGGGTTGGTCGACGAGGCGGCCGGCACCGCCGGGATCTTCCTGGACGGCGGCCCGGTCGGCTCGTACCAGGAGCGCGGCGAGACCAGGGAGCTGACCGCCCCGCGCGGCGGTGACCAGCGCACCCCGCTGGTGGTGCTGGTGGACGGCGGCACGATGAGCGCCGCCGAACTGCTCGCCGGCGCCCTGCAGGACCGCAGCCGCGCCGTGGTGGTGGGCACCCGGACCTTCGGCAAGGGCACCGTCCAGCAGCCCAGCCGGCTCGCCGACGGCGCGGTGCTGGAGATGACCGTCGGCCGCTACTTCACCCCGGCCGGCCGCTCCCTCGACGGCACCGGCCTCGCCCCCGACGTCCCGGCGGCCACCGGCGAGGACGCCGACGCGCTCGCCCTGCGGGTGCTGGCCGGGCTCGGCACCCGCGCCTAAAGCAGCTGCCCGACCGCGCCCCGGGGTGCGAGAATGGCCGCGCTATGGCAAAGGAAACGGGACACAAGCTGATCGCGCAGAACAAGAAGGCGCGGCACGAGTACACGATCCTCGACACCTACGAGTGCGGCCTCGTACTCACCGGCACCGAGGTCAAGTCACTGCGCGAGGGGCGGGCCAACCTGGTCGACGGCTACGCCTACATCCAGAACCACGAGGCGTGGATCGACAACGTCTTCATCCCCGAGTACACCCAGGGGACGTGGACCAACCACGCGGCCCGGCGCAAGCGCAAGCTGCTGCTGCACAAGCTGGAGATCCGCAAGATCGAGACCAAGGTCCGCGACGCGGGCCACACCCTGGTCCCGCTCTCGCTGTACTTCAAGGACGGCCGGGTGAAGCTGGAGCTCGCCCTCGCCGTCGGCAAGAAGCTGTACGACAAGCGCCAGACGCTCCGCGAGAAGCAGGACACCCGCGAGGCGGCGCGCGCCGTGGCGGCCGCCCGGCGGCGCCAGCGTTAATCCGCTGGACCCTCGCCCGTCGCCTCGCGTACTATGGCGCAAGCAACACGGACGGTCACCGTCCGGCTGTTTCTCAAAAAAACATGGGGATGATCGGTTTCGACAGGGGATGTTGAAACAGGGGAAGCGAGCCGAGGAACGCGGCAATGATCTCGTAAACCACGTGTCGCAAAAAAATAATCGCCAACTCTAAGCGCGATTCCCAGCAGTTCGCTCTCGCTGCCTAATAAGCACCGATAGCGCTTGGGTGTCAGACCGGGGAGTTCCCGACCCGGACCCTGGCATAATCTAGGGAACTCAACCGTCCGCCCGGGCTGCGGGGGCGGATGGGAAATCAAACAGCAGCTGGGCCTGTTGGCGGCTTGTCCGCGTGACCGCCAGGGCCGAGAAAAGCACAGCGGACTGCGCTCGGAGAAGCCCTGAATTGACTCCACTGGACCCGGGTTCGATTCCCGGCATCTCCACCACCCCATGTTGACATCGAAGGCCGCCCACCGCTCCGCGGAGGGCGGCCTTCGATTTTTGTACGTTCCGGAGCAGCGCGCCCCGGGGCTCGCGGCGTAGGATCATCCGTCCGCTCGTTTTCCGGAGCCGGATTCCGCCGCAACCACCGAGGCCATGCAGAGCAACACGGACACCACCCCCACCGCCGATCACGAGACCGTCCGCGCGCGCGAGATCGCCGGTGAGCAGCAGCACCTCGACACCGTCTACCACCGGTTGGAGGAGAAGCTCGCCGAGGCCGAGTACATCCTGGAGGACGCCGCCAAGCGGGTCCACGTCGGCACCCCCGGCGCACTCGCCGAGCGCGACGCCCAGGTCTACCGGGCCGGCGCGCACCTCCAGCGCCTCAACAACGAGTTCGAGGACTTCCTGTTCGGCCGGATCGACCTCCAGCGGGCGGACGCCCCGGAGGAGCACGGCATCCCCTCGAACACGCCGCTCGACCCCGCCGACCCGGCCGTCGCCGAGACCCTCCACATCGGACGGCTGGGCGTGCTGGACGCCGAGTACGGCCCCCTGGTGATCGACTGGCGGGCCCCCGCCGCCGCGCCGTTCTACCGCGCCACCCCGGTCGAGCCGGGCCGGGTCATCCGCCGCCGGGTGATCCGCTCCAAGGGCCGCAAGGTGATCGGCGTCGAGGACGACCTGCTGCGCCCCGACCTCACCCCGACCCTGGACGGCGAGGAGCTGGCCGTGGTCGGCGACGGCGCGCTGATGGCCTCGCTGGGCCGCGCCCGCAGCCACTCGATGCGCGACATCGTCTCCTCGATCCAGAAGGAGCAGGACGAGGTGATCCGCGCCCCCGCCGCGGGCGCCACCCTGGTCACCGGCGGCCCGGGCACCGGCAAGACCGCCGTCGCGCTGCACCGCGCCGCGTACCTGCTCTACCAGGACCGCCGCCGCTACGCCGGGGGCATCCTGGTGGTCTCGCCGACCCCGCTGCTGGTGTCCTACACCGAGGGCGTGCTGCCCGCGCTCGGCGAGGAGGGCCAGGTCGCCATCCGGGCCGTCGGCTCGCTGGTGGACGGCATCGAGGCCATGACCTACGACACCCCCGAGGCGGCCCGGGTCAAGGGCTCGGCCCGGATGGTGCAGCTGCTGCGCCGGGCCGCGCGCGCCGCCCTGGAGCTGGGCGCGCCGCAGGAACTCAAGGTGGTCGCCCGCGGCGAGGTGCTGAAGCTGGACGCGGCCCGCCTGAAGGCCGTGCGCGGCAACGTGGTGGGCTCCGGCGGCACCCCGCTGAACCTGCTGCGCCCGCGTGCCCGCAGGTTGCTGCTGGACGCCCTGTGGCAGGAGGTCGTCAAGGACCTGCCGAAGCCCACCGACCACTACGCCCGCGAGCAGCGTCAGGAGGAGAAGGAGAGCTTCGACGAGTACGTCTCGGACGAGGCGCCGTTCCTCGACTTCCTGGACGCCTGGTGGCCGGCCCTGACCCCGCGCAAGGTGCTCGGCACGCTCAAGCAGCACCGCCACACCAACCGGATCGCCCGCCGCGCCGTCACCCCGGACGAGGCCAGGCTGCTGGCCGCCTCCTGGCGCCACCTGTCGCCCGCCGGGGAGGGCGCGCTGTCCGCGCACGACGTCGCGCTGATCGACGAGCTGCAGCTGCTCCTGGGCGAGCCGGCCAGGCCGAAGGTCCGCGAGGTGGACGCGATGGACCTGCTGACCGGCCTGGAGGAGGTCACCACCTTCGCCGACCGCTCCAGCCGCCAGCGCGAGCGCCAGCCGGTGGAGCGCAAGGAGTACGCCCACGTGATCGTGGACGAGGCGCAGGACCTCACCCCGATGCAGTGGCGGATGATCGGCCGCCGCTCCCGGATGGCCACCTGGACGATCGTCGGGGACCCGGCGCAGTCCTCCTGGCCGTTCCCGCAGGAGGCCCAGGCCGCGCTGGACGAGGTGCTGTCGGGCAAGCCGCGCCGCCGCTTCACGCTGACCGTGAACTACCGCAACCCGGCCGAGATCGCCGAGGTAGCGGCGAAGGTGCTGGCCCTGGCGGCGCCGGGCACGCCCTCGCCGAGCGCGGTGCGCCACGTCGGCGTGGAGCCGCGCTTCGCGGCCGTCACCGACCCCTCGCCGGAGGCCTTCGGCCGGGCCGCCCGGGACGAGCTGGACCGGCTGCTGGGCGAGGTGGACGGCACGGTGGCGATCGTGGTGCCGATGGACCGCCGGGCCGAGGCGGCCGGGTGGGCCGAGGGCCTGGGCGAGCGCGTGGTGGTGCTGGGCAGCCTGGAGGCCAAGGGCCTGGAGTACGACGCGACCGTGGTGGCCGATCCGACCGGCATCGCCGGCGAGTCGGAGGCCGGCCTGCGGGTGCTGTACGTCGCGCTCACCCGGGCGACCCAGCGGCTGACCGTGCTGTCGGGCCCGGACGACCTGCCGGACGCGGCCGGCGTGCCCGCGCTGCTGCACGGCTGACGGACCCTACGGGACCGACGGAAGAAGGCCCCTCACCGGGTGGTGAGGGGCCTTCAGACGTTTGGTGCACCGACCCGCCATGCTCGCCTCGCGGCAAGTGGTCCCTCGAAGGGACGAAGGTTGGGCCCGGGGGCTTGGATCGGGCCGGTGCCTGTCCAATGTAACGCATCGGCCCGCTGAGGCAAGGAGTCGGCGGCCGGAGGTGGGCGCGGGGCCGACCGGATTGTCGGATCCACACACTCAATGAACGTTATTTCTGGCAAGCCCTTGGAAGGTGCGACGATCGAGGTCTAGCATGCGCAGGCGATGCCTTCAACAAAATGTTGAGCCTGCGGGACAGACGGAAGAAGGAAGCGTCGATGGCGACGGTGCCCAGTGTCTCCAACTCGATCACGGTACGGCTGGAGGTCCCGGCCCGGGGTAACGCCGTCAGTGCGATCACCACGGCCGTGGAGTCCTCCGGCGGGTCGGTGACCGGTCTCGACGTCACCGCCTCCGGCCTGGAGGCACTGCGGATCGACGTCACGGTGGCGGCCTCCTCGGTCGCACACGGCGAGGAGATCGTCGAGAAGCTCCGGGCGATCGACGGCGTGTCGATCGGCAAGGTCTCGGACCGCACCTTCCTGATGCACCTCGGCGGCAAGATCGAGATGTCGTCCAAGCTGCCGATCCGCAACCGTGACGACCTCAGCATGATCTACACCCCGGGTGTCGCCCGGGTCTGCATGGCGATCGCCGAGAACCCCGAGGACGCCCGCCGCCTGACCATCAAGCGCAACAGCGTCGCCGTGGTCACCGACGGCTCGGCCGTGCTGGGCCTGGGCAACATCGGCCCGGAGGCCGCGCTGCCGGTCATGGAGGGCAAGGCGGCCCTCTTCAAGCGCTTCGCGGGCATCGACGCCTGGCCGATCTGCCTGGACACCCAGGACACCGACGAGATCGTCGCCATCGTCAAGGCGATCGCCCCGGGCTTCGCCGGGATCAACCTGGAGGACATCTCCGCGCCGCGCTGCTTCGAGATCGAGGCCCGGCTGCGCGAGGCCCTGGACATCCCGGTCTTCCACGACGACCAGCACGGCACCGCGATCGTGGTGCTGGCCGCCCTCACCAACGCGCTGAAGGTGGTCGGCAAGGAGATCGGCGAGATCCGCGTGGTGATGTCGGGCGCCGGCGCCGCCGGCACCGCGATCCTCAAGCTGCTGATGGCGGCCGGCGTCGAGCACGCCACCGTGGCGGACGTCCACGGCGTGGTCCACCAGGGCCGCGGGGACCTCAACGAGAACCTGCGCTGGATCGCCGACCACACCAACCGTTCGGGCCGCACCGGCAGCCTCAAGGACGCCGTGGCGGGCGCCGACGTGTTCATCGGCGTCTCGGCCCCGAACCTGCTGGACGGCGACGACCTGGCCACCATGGCCGAGGACGCGATCGTCTTCGCGCTGGCCAACCCGGACCCGGAGGTCGACCCGAACGTCGCCCGGCAGACCGCCGCCGTGGTGGCCACCGGCCGCAGCGACTTCCCGAACCAGATCAACAACGTGCTGGTCTTCCCGGGCGTCTTCCGCGGCCTGCTGGACGCCCAGAGCCGTACGGTCAACACCGAGATGATGATCGCCGCCGCCCGGGCGCTGGCCACCACCGTCGCCGACGACGAGCTGAACGCGAACTACATCATCCCGAGCGTCTTCCACAAGGACGTCGCCAAGACCGTCGCCGCCGCCGTGCGCGACGCGGCCCTCGCGGGCGCCCAGGAGGCCCCCGCGCCGTCCCGTCCGACCCCCGGCATCGTCGGCACCCTGGACACCTCCTCCTTCCCCACCGTCAAGCTCTGACGGTCGCCCGGCGGACGTGTCGCCGGATCGCTCGAATGTGCGAATAGCGGTCATACCCGCCCAGTCCGCCCCGAACCCTTGCGACACAAGGGCGAGGGGCGTGTTTGGGCTTGTCAGTCCTAGGGCGTACGGTAGCCCTGCACGGGGCAGGCGTGTCCGACAAGTACGGAACGTCCCCCTGGTCTTCCGGCGAGTCGTCCCGACCGCCGCTCGCGCCCGGTCCGCCGGAGCCGACGGAGCGTCACACCTCCGACGGGCGGGCGAGGTTCGGGTGGCTCGGCCGGGGCCCGATTGGCTTTCTCGGGGCCGGTCGGGGCAGGATTCGTATCCAGGCAGGCGGGCGGGCCTTCGAAGGCTCCGGCGCGCGGCATCGGGTACGGACCCGGCCTGCGACCACGCATTGCCGGCATGAGCACAGTGTGCGGACCTGCGGCCTATCCGGGTGCCCCCCGGTGGGAGCACCGATGGGCCCCCGCACACTCGCAAGCGAACAGACCACAGGAGTACACATGAACCGCAGTGAGCTGGTGGCCGCGCTGTCCGAGCGCGCCGAGGTGACCCGCAAGGACGCCGACGCCGTTCTGGCCGCCTTCGCCGAGATCGTCGGCGAGGTCGTCGCCAAGGGCGACGAGAAGGTCACCATCCCCGGTTTCCTGACCTTCGAGCGCACCCACCGCGCTGCCCGCACCGCCCGCAACCCGCAGACCGGCGAGCCGATCCAGATCGCGGCCGGCTACAGCGCCAAGGTGAGCGCCGGCTCCAAGCTGAAGGAAGCCGCCAAGGGCGCCTGAGGCACCCCTTGAACGCCCGAGAGGCCGGGCTCCCCGTCGGGGGGAGCCCGGCCTCTCGCCGTGTCAGGTGCCGGTCGCTCAGGCGTCGACCAGCTGCTCGCTGGGCAGCTCGACGTGGGCGCCTAGGTCGCGCAGCTTCTCCATGAAGTTCTCGTAGCCGCGGTTGATCAGGTCGATGCCGTGCACCGTCGAGGTGCCCTCGGCCGCCAGCGCCGCGATCAGGTACGAGAAGCCGCCGCGCAGGTCCGGGATGACCAGCTCGGCGCCGATCAGCTTGGACGGGCCGGAGACCACCGCGGAGTGCAGGAAGTTGCGGGCGCCGAAGCGGCACGGGGTGGCGCCCAGGCACTCGCGGTAGAGCTGGATGTGCGCGCCCATCTGGTTCAGCGCGCCGGTGAACCCGAGCCGCGACTCGTACACCGTCTCGTGGACGATGGACAGGCCGGTGGCCTGGGTCAGCGCGACCACCAGCGGCTGCTGCCAGTCGGTCTGGAAGCCCGGGTGCACGTCGGTCTCCAGGGCGATCGCCTTGAGCTCGCCGCCCGGGTGCCAGAAGCGGATGCCCTCGTCGTCCACCTCGAAGGCGCCGCCGACCTTCCGGAACGTGTTGAGGAAGGTCATCATCTCCAGCTGGCGGGCACCGCGGACGTAGATGTCGCCCTTGGTGGCGAGCGCCGCGCAGGCCCAGGAGGCGGCCTCCAGGCGGTCCGGCAGCGCGCGGTGGTTGTAGCCGTTCAGCTCGTCCACACCGGTGATCAGGATGGTCCGGTCGGTGCCCAGCGTGATGATCGCGCCCATCTTCTGCAGGACGCAGATCAGGTCGACGATCTCCGGCTCGATGGCCGCGTTGCGCAGCTCGGTGACGCCCTCGGCGAGGACGGCGGTGAGCAGCACCTGCTCGGTCGCGCCGACCGACGGGTAGGGCAGCTCGATCTTGGTGCCGCGCAGGCGCTGCGGGGCGACCAGGTAGGTGCCCTGCGGGTGCTTCTCGATGGTGGCGCCGAACTGGCGCAGCACCTCGAAGTGGAAGTCGACGGGCCGGCCGCCGATGTCGCAGCCGCCCAGGCCGGGGATGAAGGCGTGGCCGAGGCGGTGCAGCAGCGGGCCGCAGAACAGGATCGGGATCCGCGAGGAGCCGGCGTGCGCGTCGATGTCCGCCACGTTGGCGCTCTCGACGTGCGAGGGGTCGAGGATCAGCTCGCCGTCCTCGTCACCGGTGCGCACGGTCACGCCGTGCAGCTGCAGCAGGCCGCGGACCACCTTGACGTCGCGGATGTCCGGGACGTTGCGCAGTCTGCTGGGGCCCTGGCCGAGCAGGGCGGCGACCATGGCCTTGGGGACCAGGTTCTTCGCACCGCGGACGCGAATCTCGCCTTCGAGCGGGTTTCCGCCATGGACCAGCAGGACGTCGTCGGTCATCGTTCTCGCAATCCGGGGTGCCAGAGGAGTTTGGGAGGGGCTCCGGGAGAGAGCCGGTGGTGGACCGGTCGTACGGGCGCGTTCGGGCCCCCGGCGAAACCGAGTCGGCACCGTATAAGGGCGTCCACCAGACGTAGATGGTAATGGGCGCGCCGTCGGTTCCCGTGAGCCTCTCCCGTGATGGTGCTCTCTCCGGGGGTCCGGGGCCCGCCGGTGCGGCCGTACGGGTGTTCGTCCGGCGTGGCGGGGTTTCGCGCGTTGCGGTGTCCGACCGGTCTCCTCTGCGGGATCATGTGAGGCATGACGGCGGCCCATTCGCACGCAGGCCGGTCCCACACCGGCCGTCTGCTCGTCGCGACGCCCCTGCTCACCGACCCGAACTTCGCGCGGGCGGTGGTGCTCCTCCTCGACCACGACGCCGAGGGGGCGCTCGGCGTGGTCCTCAACCGGCCGACGCCGGTCGAGGTGGGCAGCGTGCTGGACGGCTGGGGCAGACTCGTCGGGCAGCCGGCCGTGGTGTTCCAGGGCGGGCCGGTGTCGCTGGACTCGGCGCTCGGCCTCGCCGTGGCACCGGGGGAGCCGGGCACCGGCGAGCCGCTGGGCTGGCGGCGGGTGCACGGCGCGATCGGCCTGGTGGACCTGGAGGCGCCGCCCGAGGTGCTGGCCGGCGAGCTGGGCAGCCTGCGGATCTTCGCCGGGTACGCCGGCTGGTCCCCGGGGCAGCTGGAGGCCGAGCTGGAGAGCGGCGCCTGGTACCTGGTGGACTGCGAGCCCGGGGACGTCTCCAGCCCCGAGCCCGAGCGGCTGTGGCGCGCCGTGCTGCGCCGCCAGCGCGGTCCGCTCGCCCTGCTGGCGACCTATCCGGACGACCCGACGATGAACTGAGCGCGGGGCCCGCGGCGCGACACTGGCCCGGTTTCCCGGGGCCCCCATAGACTTGGCACCCATGAGCACTCTTGAGCCCGAGCGCGGCCTCGGCACCGGCACCCTGGTCGAGCCCGTCCCGCAGGTGTCCAACGGGGACGGCGACCACGAGCGCTTCGCGCACTACGTCCAGAAGGACAAGATCATGGAGAGCGCGCTCTCCGGCTCTCCCGTGGTGGCGCTCTGCGGCAAGGTGTGGGTGCCCGGGCGCGACCCGAAGAAGTACCCGGTCTGCCCGATGTGCAAGGAGATCTACGACGGCATCGGCAAGCCGCAGGGCGGCGACGGCGACAACAAGTAGTCCGCCGCCGCGCGGTGCCGTTTTGCATGGCACCGCGTTCCACAGGTGGTCTATGCCAATCGTTCCGGGCGTGGGCAGGATGTCGGCATGGACCTCATCCCCGCACCTTCGAGTGCCGCCCGCCGCCCGGGCGAGGACTTCCCGCTCGACGCGGCCACCACGCTGACCGCACCGACCGCGCTGGCCGACGCCGAGCGCTGGCTGCGCGGCACGCTGTCCGCCGCCACCGGCCTGCCGTTCGGCCCGGGCCGGGCGGGCACCGGCATCGAACTGGTCCAGGACGGGGCGCTCGCCGCCGAGGCGTACCGGATCGCGGTGCGCCCCGGCCACGCACTGCTCGCCGCGGGCGGGCCGGCCGGCGCGCTGTGGGGAGCGCAGACCCTGCGGCAGCTGCTCGGGCCGGACGCCTACCGCCGCTCGCCGCTGCGCCACGAGGGCTGGGTGCTGCCCGGCGCCGACATCGAGGACGCCCCCCGGTTCGGCTGGCGCGGCGCGCTGCTCGACGTCGCGCGGCACTTCCTGCCCAAGTCGGACGTGCTGCGCTTCGTCGACCTGCTGGCCGCGCACAAGCTCAACGTGCTGCACCTGCACCTGACCGACGACCAGGGCTGGCGGGTGGAGATCAAGCGCTACCCGAGGCTGACCGGGCGCGGTGCCTGGCGCGACCGCTCGATGGTCGGCTACCGCTCCGGGCAGCGCCGCGACGACCGCCCGCACGGCGGTTACTACACCCAGGACGACCTGCGGGAGATCGTCGCCTACGCGGCCGCGCGCGGGGTCACCGTCGTCCCGGAGATCGACCTGCCGGGCCACACCCAGGCCGCCGTCGCGGCGTACCCGGAGCTGGGCAACACCGACGTGGTGGACACCGCCGCGCTCGGCGTCTGGACGGACTGGGGGGTGAGCCACCACGTGCTCAACGCCTCCGAGGAGACCCTGCGCTTCTTCGAGGGGGTGCTGGAGGAGGTCCTGGAGATCTTCCCGTCCGAGTTCATCCACCTCGGCGGCGACGAGTGCCCCAAGGAGCAGTGGAAGGACAGCGCCGCCGCCCAGGCCCGGATCCGCGAGCTGGGCCTGGCCAACGAGGACGAGCTGCAGAGCCACGTCATCCGGCACTTCGACCGCTGGCTGGCCGCCCGGGGCCGCCGGCTGATCGGCTGGGACGAGATCCTGGAGGGCGGGCTGGCCCCGGGTGCCGCGGTGTCGTCCTGGCGCGGGTTCGGCGGGGGGATCGCCGCGGCGCGGGCCGGACACGACGTGGTGATGTGCCCCGAGCAGCACGTGTACTTCGACCACCGGCAGGCGGACGGGCCGGACGAGCCGATCCCGGTCGGCTTCGTGCGCACGCTGGAGGACGTCTACCGCTTCGAGCCGGTGCCGGCGCAGCTGGACGCGGCCGCGGCGCGGCACGTGATCGGCACCCAGGCCAACCTGTGGAGCGAGTTCATGGACAGCGCCCGGGACATCGACTACCGGGCCTTCCCCCGGCTGGTCGCCTTCGCCGAGGTCGCCTGGTCCGCGCTGCCCGCCGAACCGGCCGAGCGCGACTTCGCCGGTTTCGAGCGGCGGCTGGCCGCGCACCTGGGGATCCTCGACGCGCTCGGCGTCGAGTACCGCCCGACCGACGGCCCGCACCCCTGGCAGCGGTGGCCCGGGGTGGCCGGCCGCCCGATCGACGGCCCGCCGCCGGCGCGGTGACGGCCCGCCGCCCGGCGCGGTGACGGCCACGTCCGCGGAAGGGGCCGGGGAACTTCTGAGCGGTCGTCGGACGTCAAGAACAGATGAACATCTGCCCTGGCCCGGTACGGGTCGGGGCAGATACCGCCCGGTATCCGTCCCAATCGGGCAGTCCCGTTCACCGGCCCCGAAGTGATCATCGAGCATTGTGTGCCAGAGTTGCCCAACCCGGCCCGATCGCCCGTACCCTACGGGCCAGGCCGGACTGCTGACGCGGACACCACGGCCGAAGGCCGCGGGCGGCAGGCGATCGATGAGCAAGTGGAGCACGGTGGGACCCAGGTGAACCGGACGATCATGCTGCCGGCCTCGCTCGACGAGGCCGTCGACGCGCTGGCCGCCGCCCCGGCCGCGGTACCGGTGGCCGGAGCCACCGACCTCATGGAAGCCGTGAACGCCGGACGACTGCGCCCCGCCGCCCTGGTCGGCCTCGGCCGGATCACCGAACTGCGCGGCTGGCGCTACGAGGACGGCGGCACGGCCGTGCTCGGCGCCGGACTCACCCACGCCCGGATGGACCGCCCCGACTTCGCCGCGCTCATCCCCGCGCTCGCCGACGCCGCCCGCACCGCCGGCCCGCCGCAGGTCCGCAACGTCGGCACCCTCGGCGGCAACATCGTCTCCGCCGCCCCGGCCGGCGACACCCTTCCGGTGCTCGCCGCCCTGGAGGCCACCGTCACCCTGGCCCGGGCCGGCTCCAGCCGCGAGGTCCCGGTCAGCCACCTGCTCACCGGCCTCGACCCGCTGCGCCCCGGCGAACTGCTCACCTGGGTGCGCGTCCCGCTGCTGCACGCCCCGCAGGTCTTCCTCAAGGCCACCGGGCGCAGCGGCCCGGCCCGCGCCACCGCCTCGGTCGCCCTCGTCCTCGACCCGGCGCGCCGCTCGGTGCGCTGCGCCGTCGGCGCCGTCGCGCCGGTTCCGCTGCGCCCCCTGGAGGCCGAGGCCTGGGTGGCCGGCTGCATCGACTGGGACGGCAGCCGGGAGATCGACCCGGCCGCGAACGCCGCCTTCGGCGAGTACGTGGCCACCGCCTGCGTCCCCGACAACTACGGGGCCGAGGGCGCCTGGGAGGCCGTGACCGAGGGGCCGACCGCGGCGGCCGTCCGGCTGCGGCGTACCGTAGCGGTGCTGGCCCGACGGGCACTGGGAAGGGCGCTGAAGTGACCACAGACCCCATCGAGACCCTCGACGCCGACCCGCTCGGCCTCTCCCCGCAGGTCAGCCGTGAGCTGCGCCCGTGCGCCTCCTACACGCTGCGGGTCAACGGTTTCGAACGGCCCGTCACCGACGCCTGGATCGGCGAGAGCCTGCTCTACGTGCTGCGCGAGCGGCTCGGCCTGGCCGGTGCCAAGGACGGCTGCGAGCAGGGCGAGTGCGGGGCCTGCTCGGTGCAGGTGGACGGCCAGCTGGTGGCCGGCTGCCTGGTGCCCGCCGCACTCGCCGCGGACAGCGAGATCAACACCGTCGAGGGCCTGTCGGCGGGCGGCGGTGCGAGCGACGTCCAGCAGGCGCTGGCCGCCTCCGGCGCCGTGCAGTGCGGCTACTGCACCCCCGGCATGGCGATGGCCGTCCACGACCTGCTGCAGCGCAACCACCGGCCCACCGAGGTCGAGGCCCGGCAGGCGCTGTGCGGCAACCTCTGCCGCTGCACCGGCTACAAGGGCGTGCTGGCGGCGGTTCAGACCGTCGCGGACGCCCGGGCGCTGGAGGCCGAGGAGGCGGACGAGGGCGCGGCGCTCGCCGAGGCCGCCGCTTCCGCCCGACAGGGCGCCGGGCAGGCCGCCGGACCGTCCGCCGGGCAGGCTGCCGGGCAGTCCGTCGAGGCGGTCGCCGAGGCGGCGCCGGTGGCCGTCGAGCCCGAGCCGGTCGTCGAGCCGCCGGTCTACACCGACGCCGAGGCCTGGATCGAGCACGTCCCGCAGCAGCCCGTCGAGCCCCAGCCCTACGAAGCCCAGCCCTTCGAAGCCCAGCCCGCTCCGCAGCAGCCGGGAACGCCGTACGGGGACGGGTCGGGCGGCTACGACACCGGCGTGTACGACACCACCGCCCTGGCCCAGGTCCAGGGGGCCATCCCCGCCCAGACCGCCGACGACCAGGTCTACTACCCGCCGCAGGGCTACCCGGAGCAGCCGTACCAGGGCACCCCCGCCCACGGCGTCTACCCGCCCTACCCGGACGCCCAGCAGCAGACCGGCTACGACACCGGGTACGACGCCCCGGTCTACGAGCCCACCCCCGCGCACGGCACGCCGCTGCCCGGCGCGGCCTTCGACGGCACCGGCTACGACGGCACGCCGCCGCACGGCACCCCGTACGCCGCCCCGGTCGAGGGCGTCCCGTACAGTGCCACCCCCGCCCACGGCATCCGGCTCCCCGAGGACGACCACGCATCATGACGTCGCCTACCGACATCGGCGCAGCACTCCAGCAGGACGGCGGCGAGGGCGGCGCGGCCGAGCCGTTCGGCCTGGGCAGCTCACCGCTGCGCAGCGACGCCCTGCCCAAGGCGCTCGGCATCTACCCGTACGCGGCCGACCTGTGGGCCGAGGGGCTGCTGTGGGGCGCGGTGCTGCGCTCGCCGCACCCGCACGCCCGGATCCGCGGCATCGACACCTCGGCCGCGCTCGCGCTGCCCGGCGTGCACGCCGTGGTCACCGCCGCCGACCTGCCGCCCGGTCCGGAGGGCACCCCCGACGGCGCCCCGGCCGGGCCGGTCGTCGCCGACCGGCCGGTGCTGGCCGCCGGCGTGGTGCGCCACCACGGCGAGCCGATCGCCGCGGTGGCCGCCGACCACCCCGACACCGCCCGGCTGGCGGTCGGTCTGATCGCGGTCGACTACGAGCCCCTGGAGGCCGTGACCGACCCCGAGCAGTCCTTCACCGCGCCGCCGCTGCACCCGGACGGCAACCTGTTCCGCCACCTGCCGCTGCGCACCGGGGACCCGGACGCGGTCGGCGAGATCGTCGTCGAGGGCCTGTACCAGGTCGGCCGGCAGGACCCGGCACCGCTCGGCGCCGAGGCCGGGCTGGCCGTGCCGCGCCCGGACGGCGGCGTCGAACTGCACCTGTCCTCCACCGATCCGCACGGCGACCGCGACCGCACCGCCGCCTGCCTCGGCCTGGAGCCGGACCGGGTCCGGCTGGTGGTCACCGGCGTGCCCGGCGCCACGACCGACCGCGAGGACCTCTCCTTCCAGGTCACCCTGGCGCTGCTGGCGCTGCGCACCGGCCGGCCGGTGAAGATGACCCTCACCCGCGAGGAGTCCTTCCAGACCCACACCTCGCGCCACCCCGCGCTGCTGCGCTACCGCCACCACGCCGACGCCGAGGGCACCCTGGTGAAGGTCGAGGCGCAGATCCTGCTGGACGGCGGCGCCTACGCGGACGTCTCCGCCGAGGCACTGGCGGCCGCGACGGCGTTCTCGGTCGGTCCGTACGTCTGCCCGAACGTCTTCGTGGACGCCTGGGCGGTGCGCACCAACAACCCGCCCGCCGGGCGGATGCGCGGCGAGGGCGCGCTGCAGGCCTGCTTCGCGTACGAGTCGCAGCTGGACCAGCTGGCCGCCCGGGTGGGAGTGGATCCGGTGGAGATCCGCCGGCGCAACGCGATGTCCACCGGCGACCCGCTGCCCACCGGACAGGCCGTCACCTGCCCGGCGCCGGTGAAGGCGCTGCTGGACGCCGTCGCGGACGAGCCGCTGCCGGCCCTGCCGGTGGACGACCCGGACGCCGAGTGGCTGCTGCCCGGCGGCCCCGGCGGCGCGGGCGACCCGGCGGCGGTGCGGCGCGGCATCGGCTACGCCGTCGGCATGGTGCACATGCTCGGTGCCGAGGGCGAGGACGAGGTGTCCACCGCGACCGTGCGGGTCAGCGGTGACCACGCCACGGTGATCTGCGCGGCGGTCGACGCCGGACAGGGCTTCGCCACGCTGGCCCGGCAGATCGTGCAGACCGTGCTGGGCGTCAGCGAGGTCTACATCGCGCCGGCCGACAGCGACCAGTCGATCGCCGGGCCCTCCGCCCGCGGCCGGCACACCTGGGTCTCCGGCGGCGCCGTCGAGCGGGCCGCGCTGATGGTCCGCCACCAGCTGCTGCAGCCGATCGCCGCGAACTTCGGGATGTCCTCGGAGCTGCTGCAGATCGCCGACGGCAAGATCACCTCGTACGACGGGGTGCTCGGCATGCCGGTCGCCGAGGCGCTGGAGGGCAAGGAGCTGTGGGCCACCGCGCAGTGCCGCCCGCACCCCACCGAGCCGCTGGACGACGCCGGGCACGGTGACGCCTTCGTCTCGATCTCGTTCTGCGCGATGCGCGCGGTGGTGGACGTGGACATCGAGCTGGGCGCCGTGCGGGTGGTCGAGATGACCGTCGCCCAGGACGTCGGCCGGGCGCTGAACCCGCGGCAGATCGAGGACCGGATCGAGGCGGGCGTGGCCCAGGGCGTCGGCCTGGCGCTGCTGGAGGACCTGCGCACCGAGAACGGCGTGCTGCAGAACCCCTCGCTGACCGGCTACCGGCTGCCCACCGCGTTGGACACCCCGGAGGTGCGGATCGCCGCGCTGCTGGAGGAGCGCGACGTGGTCGCGCCGTTCGGTGCCAAGGCGGTCGGCGCCGCACCCGCGGTGGTCGCCCCGGCGGCGGTCGCCGCGGCCGTCCGCGCCGCCACGGGCCTGCCGGTCGGCCGGCTGCCGATCCGGGCGGAGGACGCCGTCACGGCCTGAGCGGGGAAATACCGAAAGGGAATTGCCGGTCGACTTCCGAGTCGACCGGCAATTCCCTTTTCGCCGAGGCCGTGGCGGGAATTGAACCCGCGTACACCGCTTTGCAGACGGTCCCCTCAGCCACTCGGGCACACGGCCAGTGAATTCATGGTGGCGGATCCCGGGGAGAGGGGTCAATGACGTTGTGTAAATTCTGTATGGCAATGTGTGCTACGGTCGAAGAGCGGTGGCGGCATTCTCGCCACCCCGGACGAGCGCGTCGTACCCGGTCACGACAAGACGGCGCAGTTCAGCGGCAATCCGGCCGCTGTGGACTGCGGAGGTACGTCGTCGTGGCCTGGCTCGTTCTGATCGTCTCGGGTCTCCTGGAGACCGTCTGGGCGGTCGCCCTGGAATCGTCCAAGGGCTTCTCCCGTCTCGTTCCCACCCTCGTCTTCGGCGTCGCGCTGCTGTTCAGCATGGGCGGACTGGCGTACGCGATGCGCACCATTCCGATCGGCACCGGGTACGCGGTCTGGGTCGGCATCGGCGCGGTCGGCACCGCGCTCTACGGCATGGCCGTCCTGGGCGACGCGGTGACCGTGGCGCGGATCGCCTGCCTGCTGCTGATCGTCTCCGGGGTGGTGGGCCTCAAGGTGCTGCACTGAGTCCTGGTCGACGCGTCCCCTCGTCGCCTGGTGGCCTGGCCCGTGGTCGCCTGGTCCCGTGGTCCTAGGTCCTCGGACCGGCGTGATCACCGCCTCCGGTCAGGGGCCATCGAAGCTGACGGCCCTTACGATGGCCGGTATGACCACTGCCTCCTCCACCCCGGTCGACTCCGTAGCGATACCCGGCGACGACGACCCCGGCGGTGGGGTGCTCGGCGGCCGCTACCGCGCGCTGACGCTGGGGATCGTCTCGGTGGTCCTGGTGATCGCCTTCGAGGCGACGGCCGTCAACACCGCGATGCCGACGGCGGCCCGCCAGCTGGACGGCCTCGGGCTGTACGCCTTCGCCTTCTCCGGCTACTTCACCACCACGCTGTTCGCGCTGGTCGTCGCCGGCCAGTGGTGCGATCGGCGCGGACCGCTCCAGCCGCTGTTCACCGGGATCGCGGTGTTCGGCGTCGGCCTGCTGGTGGCCGGGACGGCGCCCGGGATGTGGGTGTTCGTCGCCGGGCGGGCGGTCCAGGGCCTGGGCGGCGGGCTGGTGATCGTCGCGCTGTACGTGGTGGTCGGCCGGGTCTACCCGGAGCGGCTGCGGCCGGCGGTGTTCGCGGCGTTCTCCTCGGCCTGGGTGCTGCCCTCGATCGTCGGCCCGCTGGTCGCCGGGGCGGTCACCCAGCACCTCGGCTGGCGCTGGGTGTTCCTGTCCGTCCCGGTGCTGATCCTGCTGCCGCTGGCGGTGATGGGCCCGGCGCTGGCCCGGTCCGAGCGGGAGCACCCGGTGGCCAGGGGCGCGGACTTCGACCGCCGGCGCACCCGGCTGGCCGCGATGGCCGCGCTCGGTGCCGGACTGCTGCAGTACGCGGGCCAGCGCCGCGACCTGGTCGGGCTGCTCCCGGGGGCGGTCGGCGCGGCGCTGCTGGTGCCGGCCGTCCTCGGGCTGCTGCCGAAGGGGACCCTGCGGGCGGGGCGCGGGCTGCCGACGGTGATCCTGCTGCGCGGGCTGGCGGCGGGGGCGTTCTTCGCGGCCGAGGCCTTCATCCCGCTGATGATGACCACCCAGCGCGGCCTCTCGCCGACCCTGGCGGGGCTCACCCTGACCAGCGGCGGGCTCTCCTGGGCGCTGGGGTCCTGGCTGCAGGGCCGGCCGGGGGCCGAGCGCCACCGCGAGGCGATGATCCGGGGCGGCTTCCTGCTGACCGCCCTGGCGATCGCGGGCGCCGCGCTGGTGCTGGTCCCGGGGGTGCCGGCCTGGACGGCCTCGGTGGCCTGGGGGATCGGCGGCGTCGGAATGGGGCTGGCCATCGCGAGCGTCAGCGTGCTGATGATGAAGCTCTCCGCGCCGGAGGACGCCGGGGCGAACTCGGCCGCGCTGCAGATGAGCGACGCGCTGGGCAACGTGCTGCTCACGGGCCTGGCCGGGGTGCTGTTCGCGGCGCTGGGCGGCGGCGCCCTGGCGGCGGGGCACGGACAGGCCGAAGGCGCCGGGTCGCCCGGCGCCTTCGCGGTGATCCTCGTGGTGATGGCCGGGGTCGCGCTGCTGGGAGCGCTGGTGTCCGGACGGGTCCGCGGCCGGGCCTGACGGTCAGCCGGCGGTGGCCCCGGCGGGGGAGGGGGCGGGCGGCGCCGCCGGGGTGCCGAGGAAGGACTCCCAGCCGCCCGCCGGGGACTGGCCCGGGGCGAGGGTCTGCAGCTTGCGCAGCACCGCCGGGTCCTGGGCGTCCAGCCAGTCGACCAGCTGGCGGAAGGACACCAGCCGGACCTCCGGCTTGCCGGCGATGGCCTTGAGGACGTCCTCGACGGCGTTCATGTAGATGCCGCCGTTCCACTCCTCGAAGTGGTTGCCGATGATGTACGGCGCCCGGTTGCCGTGGTAGGTGCGGTCGAAGCCCATCAGGTACGCGTCGCGGGCCTGGGCCTGGAAGCCCGGGTAGAGCGCCGGGTCGGCCTTGGTGTTGGGGCCGCACTGGTTGTACATGATGTTGTAGTCCATCGAGAGCACCTGGAAGGTGTGCCCGGGGAAGGGGATGGACTGCAGCGGGAGGTCCCAGAGCGCGCCGCCCTGGATCTTCTGCGGCCACACCTGGGTGCCGTTGCCGCTGCTGTCGTAGCGCCAGCCGCGCTTGACCGCGGTGGGCAGCAGGTTGCGCTGGCCCTCCAGGCAGGGGGTGCGGCTGCCGATCAGCTCCTTGCGGTAGTCGAAGGGCAGCGAGGGCAGGTCGGTGAAGCCGGTGTTGGTGCGCCAGTTCGTCACGAAGTCGATCGCCTGCTGGATCTCGCTGTCCCACTCCTCCGGGGACCACCTGCCGACGCCGGTGGCGCCGCAGAAGTGGCCGTTGAAGTGGGTGCCGATCTCGTGACCCTCCAGCCAGGCCGCGTGCAGGTTGGACAGGGTGTCGCGGATGTGCTGGTCGTTCAGGTAGCCGATGTCGGAGGCGCCGACCTTGTGCTGCGGCGGGCGGTAGAGGTCCTTCTTGGACTCGGGCAGCAGGTAGAGGCCGCTGAGGAAGAAGGTCATCTTCGCGTCGTGCTCCTGGGCCAGCCGGCGGAACCGGGCGAACAGGCCGTTGTCGAGTTCGCCGGCGCCGTCCCAGGAGAAGACCACGAACTGCGGCGGGCGCTGGCCGGGCTGCAGCCGCTCGGGGACGGGCTGGTGCGGCTGGGCGCCGGTGTCCGAGGTGGAGCCGTCGCCGATCAGGACGGCCTGCGGCTTGGGGACCGGGGCGGGGGTGGGGGTGACGCTCTGCCCGGCGTCCGCGCCGCTGGTGGGTTCGGCGGAGCCGGTCGCGCGCTCCCCGCCGGTGGCGTGGTTGCTGCCGCAGCCGGCCGTGAGCGAGGCGGCGGCGGCGGCGCCGGCCGCCAGCAGGGTGCGGCGGGAGAGAGCGTCCATGGTCACTCCGTTCATCAGGCGTTCAACGGCGTCCGGCAGCGTGCGGGGGAGCGGGTCCGGTCGGACATCCGGATGGTCGAACCCGTGACCGCGTCAGCATGGCATGTGGGCGGAGACGGTCGAAGAGGCACAGCGAACGGTCGTAAGTGATCGCCCGAACGACGCAACCGAACCCGTCCGTCAAACCGTCGGTAGGTCGTGTCGGGCGTGGGTCCCGCGGTGACCGCCGACGGGGGGAGGCCGTCGCGTTCCGCGACCGGGCGCGCACCCGGTGCAGGGAAACCGCCGGTAGCCCTGCCGATCGGCGGGTGTCAGTACGACCATCGTATGGACGTGCCTTACAGTCCGATCCGGTTGAATTGTTCCCAGGAAACTCCCAGGAATCGGGATTCCGTCGGCAGAGGGGAGCGCCCGTGGGCGTCCAGCAGAGCAGGGGCCCCTGGCCGGGCACCCTGGCGGCCGGTGCCGCGCTGGTGCTCGGTGCCTGGCTGCTGCACGACGGGGGCTCGCCCGTGCTGCCGCCGGCGCCCGGCGCCGGCCAGGCCCAGGCCGGCATCGCGCCGGTCTCCGTCGTCCCCCCGCTGGGGCCGTCCGCGCCGACCCGGATCCGCATCCCGGCCGTCCGGCTGGACGCCCCGGTCGCCGCGCTGGGGCTGGACGGCGAGGGCCACCTGCAGGCCCCGCCCGAGGCGGACCGCAACCTGGCGGGCTGGTACCGCGGCGGCGCGAGCCCCGGCCAGCGCGGCACCGCGATCCTCGCGGGGCACGTCGACAACAAGGCCGGTCCGGCCGTCTTCTACCATCTGGGAGCGCTCCGTCGGGGGGACCGGATCGAGATCGCCCGGGTAGACGGCGCCACCGCCGTCTACCAGCTGTACGCCATCGAAGTGCACGACCGAAAGGACTTCCCGGACGATCGGGTCTACCGTCAGGCCACGGACGCGCAGCTGCGGGTGATCACCTGCGGCGGCGCCTACAGCGCGGAACACGGCTACGAGGGCAACGTCGTCGCCTACGGGTTCCTGGCCGACACCACCCTGCCGGGCAAAGCCGCATGACCACGCTCACCCTCGCCACCCGCTGGAACCCGATCGACTGGCCGCTCACCGAGGGCCCGATCCCGCACGCCGTCCTGCTGGCCGGATGGGCGGCACTGTTCGCGCTCGCCGTCGGCCGCGGCCGCAGCTGGTGGCGGTTCCGCCTGCCCGCCGCGCTGGTCACCGCCGCCGCGCTCAGCCTCCTCCTGGAGGTCGTCGTCGACGGCTGGTGGCACCCCTTCCCGGAGGGCACCCCCGAGTACGTCACCTGGTGGATAGCCATAGCCCTGCTCGGGTTCTGCCTGGTCGGCTGGCGGATCCGCCGGCTCACCTGGCGGCGGCGCGGCCTCGCGCTCGGCCTGAGCGGGCTGGTGCTGCTGATGGCCGCCTCCGAGGTCAACATCGGCTTCGGGCAGTTCCCGAGCGGGCGCGTGATGCTCGCGCCGTGGCTGACCAAGACCGACGGACTGGTCCCGATGGCCGACCGGACCGTGGCCGCCCCGCCGGACAAGGTGCTGGACGAGGTCTGGCAGCCGCCGGCGGACCTGCCCGCCAAGGGCACCGTCTCGGTGGTGCCGATCCCCGGCCTCCGCTCGGGCTTCAAGGCCCGGGACGCCTACGTCTACCTCCCGCCCGCATACCAGGCCAACCCGCGGCCGCTGCTCCCGGTCGTCGTGATGCTCCCCGGCCAGCCCGGGACGCCGGGGGACTGGGTGCTCGCCGGGCAGATCAACGAGGCGCTGGACGCGTTCGCCGCCGAGCACGGCGGCCTCGCGCCCATCGTGGTGATGCCCGACCAGCTCGGCTCCACCTGGAACAACACGCTCTGCCTGGACTCGAAGATCGCCAAGGTGCAGACCTACCTGGCGTCCGACGTCCCGTTCTGGATCCACCAGAACCTGCAGACCGCCTCCGGCCGCAAGGCCTGGGCGATCGGCGGCGCCTCGATGGGCGGCACCTGCGCGCTCCAGCTCGGCGTCAACGCGCCCGACGTGTACGGCACCGTCCTGGACATGTCCGGGCAGGAGGAGCCGACCCTCGGCACGCGGGACCAGACCGTCAAGGCCGCGTTCAACGGCGACGGCAAGAGGTTCGACGCCGTCGACCCGGTGCAGGTGATGGCCCGCAAGAAGTTCCCGGACACCAGCGTCGCGTTCGTCGTCGGCGAGACCGACGAGGAGTTCAAGCCGCAGATGGACAAGGTCTACCGGGCCGCACAGGGGGCTGGGATGAAGACGAAGTTCGAACTGATGCCGGGCGGTCACGGCTGGGTCGTGTTCCGCCCCGGCATCGTCCAGCAGATCCCCTGGCTCGCCCAGCAGACCGGGCTGACCCGGTGACCGGGGCGGGCACCGCCGTCGCCGTCGGCGAGAGCCGGCCGAAGTCGGAGCGGGTCGCCGCCCAGCGCGGCGCCCAGCGCGGCGCCGAGCCGGGCGCGGACCGCGCGCCCGTCACCCGGACACCGGAGCCGCGCCCGCAGCGGGCGCGGCGGGCGGCCCGGGCGCTCGGCACCCGGCTGCGCGCGGCGCCGCTGACGCTGGCCCTGCTGGCCGGGCTCTGGATCCTCGGCGCGGCCACCGGCAGCCTGCGCCACGGACCGTCCGAGCGCCTGCTGGGGCGGGTCGGGGTCGGCCTGCCCACGCTCGGCGAGGGCCACTGGTGGACGCCGTTCACCTCCTCGTTCTGGTGCTCCGGCATCGGCTCGTACGTGTTCACCACCCTGCTGCTGCTCCTGGTCGGCCCGGCCGCCGAGCACCGGCTCGGCCGGGTGCGCACCCTCGCGGTGCTGGTCGGCGGGCAGATCGCCGGCACCCTGCTGGGCGCCGGGCTGATCGCCTTCGGCTCCTCGGCCGGGGAGCCGTGGACCGCCTCGGTGGCCGACCAGATCTCGGTCGGCCCCGGCGTCGGCCTGTTCGCCCTGGCCGGGGTGCTCGGCTACCGGCTCACCGTGCTCTGGCGCCGGCGGCTGCACCTGCTGGTGCTGCTCGTCCCCCTGGTGATGACGCTGTACGTCGGCCACCTGCAGAGCGTCCAGCGCTGCGCCGCCGCGGTGGCCGGGCTCGGCGTGGGCGCGCTGCTCAGCCGCGGCCGGCCGTCCCTGCGCTCGCACCGCTCCTCGCACTCCGAGACCCGGGTGCTGGTCGCGCTCTGCCTCGTCGCCGCCGCCTTCGGACCGTTGATCGCCTCGCTGTACGACAACGCCAGCGGGCCGTTCAACACCTTCTCCGAGCTCTACTTCTCCCACCGGCTCGGCCCGGACGAGGTCGCCGACCTCTGCGCGCTCTCGGCGCACGACTGCGCCCGCGCGCACGCCGTGGTGCGGATCTTCGACACCCCCGGCCGGCTGATGGCCGCGCTGTTCCCGGCGCTGCTGCTGGTGCTCGCCGAGGGGCTGCGCCGGGGCCTGCGGTTCGCCTGGCTGGTCACCGTCGCCACCGAGCTGCTCTGGGTGGCCCTGCTGGGCTGGCTGTACCTGGACGCCGGGCCGGTCAGCCGGGACGTCGTGCAGTACTTCGTCGAGGCGATGCTGCTGCCGTTCCTGACCACCTGCCTGCTGCTGGCCACCCGCCAGCGGTTCCGGCTGCGGCTGTCCGGCCGGTCGGTGCGCCGGCTGGCCGTGGTGGTCGGCGGCGCCCTGCTGCTCACCTCGGCCGCGTACGTGGGGCTCGGCCGGCTGGTGGCCGGCCAGTTCGAGCCGGGGGCGACCGTCCGCCGGCTGCTGCACGGGCTGCCCGCCCAGTTCCTGCCCCCGGCGTACAACGACCTGACCCCGGACTACCCGATCGCGGTCGGGCCGCTGGCCCGCTTCCTGGAGACCTACTGCGGGCTGGCGTTCTGGCTGGTGGCGCTGGCCGCACTGCTGTCGGCCTTCCGCCGGCCGGTGCTGCACACCGACGCCGAGGCGGTGGCCAGGGCCCGGGCCCTGCTGACCGAGCACGGTGGCGGGACGCTGTCGTTCATCACCACCTGGGACGGCAACCACTACTGGTTCGACGAGCAGGGCCGGGCGGCCGTCGCCTACCGGGTGGTCGGCACGGTCGCGCTGACCACCGGCGACCCGTTCGGCGCGCCGGAGGACCGGGCCGGGGCGGTGGCCGGGTTCGCCCGGTACTGCGACGCGCGCGGCTGGACGCCGTGCTTCTACAGCGTCTGCGCGCAGACCAGGGAGGCCGCCGCGCAGCTCGGCTGGCGCTCGGTGCAGGTCGCCGAGGACACCGTGGTCGCGCTGCCCGAGCTGGCCTTCACCGGCCGCAAGTGGCAGGACATCCGCACCGCGCTCAACAAGGCCGCCAAGCAGGGCATCACCGCCGAGTGGTGGGCGTACCACGAGGCGCCGCTCACGCTGCGGGACCAGATCCGGGCGATCTCCGAGGAATGGGTCTCCGAGAAGGGCCTGCCCGAGATGGGCTTCACGCTCGGCGGCCTCGAGGAGCTGGACGACCCCGACGTCCGGGTGCTGGTCGCGGTCGACGAGCAGGGGGTCGTGCACGGCCTGACCAGCTGGATGCCGGTGTACGAGGACGGCGTGCCGGTCGGCTGGACGCTGGACTTCATGCGCCGGCGCTCCGACGGCTTCCGCGGCGTCAACGAGTTCCTGATCGCCTCGGCCGCGCTCGGCTTCAAGGAGGAGGGCGCGCGCTTCCTCTCCCTGTCGGGTGCCCCGCTGGCCCGCACCGGGCAGAACGAGGAGCCCACCGGGCTGCAGCGGATGCTGGACTGGATGGGCAAGGTGCTGGAGCCGGTGTACGGCTTCCGCTCGCTGCTCGCGTTCAAGGCGAAGTTCCAGCCGGAGTACCGGCCGATGTACATGGCCTACCCCGACCCGGCCGCGCTGCCCGGCATCACCCGGGCGATCGGCAAGGCGTACCTGCCGCACCTGACGGCGGCGCAGGGCGTCCGGCTGATGCGCAAGCTGTCGGGCTGAGGAGGCCGGGGGCTGCCGCGGCCCGCGCCCCGGGCCCCCTCGGGTCGGCGAGCGGGCGGGCCCCCGCCCCGGGCTCCGTCGGGTCGGCGAGCGGGCGGACAGCCGTCAGCCCAGGAGCTGGGCGAGGGCGCGGTCGGCGTCCAGGTGCAGGTGCTCCTCGCCCTCGGGGACGAGCAGTCGGCTGCGCCACAGGAAGCGACGGAGGTCTCCGGTCTCGAACCTGAGCAGCGCGGTGCCCTCCGGGGCCCGGAGCTCGACCATGGTGCTCCGGGCGGGCGAGGGCCGCACATGGACGTCGCCGACGCCGGTCGGCAGCTCGACGCCCTCGGAGAGCAGTCGGCGCGCGAAGACCCAGACGACGTCCTCGGCGTCCCGGCCCTCCTCCGTCCCGTCCAGGGAGAACTCGGCGGGGAAGGCCATCCGGACGGCCAGCGGGTCCTCCGGCAGGTAGGACAGCACCACCCGCAGACGGGCGGAACGGTGGGGGGAGAGGATCAGGCGGGCCTGGACGGTCTCTTCGACGGTGCGCACGGGAGTCCCTTCGGGTCGGTGCGGGGCCGCGCTCACGGTGGTGGGGTCGGCGCGGCCCCACCTGGTGGGAGTCCTGTCGACCGCCGTGATTACCGGGTTCCGGGAGCAGGGGGGCGTGATCCGCGTCACACCGATTTCCGGCCGTACGGTCCCGGCGCGGAGCGTCTCCTGGAGGCTCCAGCGGTGTCGGGCCGGTAGGCTGGGCGGGTTGTCCGATCGCCGCCCGACCGCGGGACAGGGCCGAAAAACCGCCTCTGACCTGCGATGATCCCCCTCGGAGACCGTGAGTACTGCCGCCGCCTCCTCGATGCCGCTGTTCTCCGACGCCCCGGAGCCGCAGGCGCCCGCCCGGCCCGTGGGCCATGCCGCCCCCGCCGGCTCGCACCACCTCTCCCCGGCCTTCCCCGGCCGTGCCCCCTGGGGCACCGCGGGCAAGCTCCGGGCCTGGCAGCAGGGTGCGCTGGACAAGTACATCGAGACGCAGCCGCGCGACTTCCTCGCGGTCGCCACCCCGGGCGCGGGAAAGACCACCTTCGCGCTCACCCTGGCCTCGTACCTGCTGCACAACCACCTGGTGCAGCAGGTGACCGTGGTCGCGCCGACCGAGCACCTGAAGAAGCAGTGGGCCGAGGCCGCCGCGCGGATAGGCATCAAGCTGGACCCGGCGTACTCCTCCGGGCCGCTGTCCCGGGAGTACCACGGCATCGCGATCACCTACGCGGGCGTCGGGGTCAACCCGATGCTGCACCGCAACCGGACCGAGGCCCGCAAGACCCTCGTGATCATGGACGAGATCCACCACGCCGGTGACTCCAAGTCCTGGGGCGAGGCCTGCTTCGAGGCCTTCGAGCCGGCCACCCGCCGCCTGGCGCTGACCGGGACGCCGTTCCGCTCGGACACCAACCCGATCCCGTTCGTCCAGTACGAGGCCGGCAGCGACGGCATCCGCAAGTCGGTGGCCGACTACACCTACGGCTACGGCAACGCGCTCGCCGACCACGTCGTCCGCCCGGTGATCTTCCTCAGCTACAGCGGCAACATGCGCTGGCGCACCAAGGCCGGCGACGAGCTGGAGGCCCGGCTCGGCGAGCCGATGACCAAGGACCTGATCGCCCAGGCCTGGCGCACCGCGCTGTCCCCGCAGGGCGAGTGGATCCCGGCCGTGCTGCAGGCCGCCGACCGGCGGCTGAGCGAGGTTCGCAAGGCCATCCCGGACGCCGGCGGGTTGGTGATCGCCACCGACCAGACCGTGGCCCGCGCGTACGCCAAGATGCTGCGCGAGATCTGCGGCGAGAAGGTCACCCTGGTGCTCTCGGACGAGGCCGAGGCGTCCAAGCGGATCTCCGACTACGCGGCCGGGACCTCGCGCTGGATGGTCGCGGTCCGCATGGTGTCCGAGGGCGTCGACGTCCCCCGGCTGGCCGTCGGGGTGTACGCGACCTCGATCTCCACCCCGCTGTTCTTCGCCCAGGCCGTCGGCCGCTTCGTGCGCGCCCGCAAGCGCGGCGAGACCGCCTCGGTGTTCCTGCCGACCATCCCGATGCTGCTCGGCTTCGCCAACGAGATGGAGGTCCAGCGCGACCACGTGCTGGACCGGCCGAAGAAGGAGGGCGACGGTCTCTTCGACGAGGAGGACCGGCTGCTCGCCGAGGCCGAGCGGGTCAACGACGGGCCGGACGGCGCGGGCGGCGAGGAGTTCTCGTACGAGGCGCTGGGCTCCGACGCGGTCTTCGACCGGGTGCTGTACAACGCCATGGAGTTCGGCATGCAGGCCCACCCGGGGAGCGAGGAGGAGGAGGACTACCTCGGCATCCCCGGCCTGCTGGAGCCGGACCAGGTGCAGATGCTGCTGCAGAAGCGCCAGCACCGGCAGATCCAGCGCTCCAAGGCCAAGCCCGCCGAGGAGGCCGACCTGCTGGAGCTCCCGGCCGAGGAGCGGCCGGTCGTCACCCACCAGGAGCTGCGGGAGCTGCGCAAGGAGCTGAACGCGCTGGTGGCCGCCTGGCACCACCGCACCAATCAGCCGCACGGCACCATCCACAACGAGCTGCGCCGCCAGTGCGGCGGGCCGCTCACGGCGCAGGCCACCGCCAACCAGCTGAAGGCGCGGATCGCCAAGATCCGGGAGTGGGCGAAGTAACGGTCCGGCAGGCGGCCCCGGGAGGGCCGTCTGCCCCGGTGTGTCCGGACTTCGGACCGAGGTCGAACTTGTGCGCTGATGTGCCGGTGAATTCGTGAGGGTTTGTCCGGTTTCTTCGGCGTCGTTGCCGTCGATCACGCCCGAATTTTGGACAACCACTTCCGCCGCGACATTTACTTCACTACCTTTCCCCCACGCTCTACCGCCGGGCCACCCCCGCGGGACGGCGCCGCAGGGCCGCACCGGCGTCAAGGAGGACGCCGCGCACGGCCCGAGCGCGGCCACCCCCACCTGCGCGCGACACCGACCTTGGACCGGCGCCGCCCGCCCCGCGAGCGCCGCGGAAAGGATTGCCCGTCGTGACAGCCGAGACCTCCCAGACCCTGGACCGCGGCGTCCGGGTCCTCAAGCTCCTCGCCGACTCCGAGCGTGGGCTCACCGTCACCGAACTGGCCGCCCGGCTGGCCGTCAACCGCACCGTCGTCTACCGGCTGCTGGCCACCCTGGAGCAGCACGGTCTGGTCCGCCGGGACATCGGCGGCCGCGCCCGGGTGGGCCTCGGCGTGCTGCGGCTCGCCCACCGCGTGCACCCGCTGCTGCGCGAGGCCGCGCTGCCCGCCCTGCGCAGCCTCGCCGAGGACCTCGGCGCCACCGCCCACCTGACCCTGGTGGACGGCAACGAGGCGCTGGCCGTCGCCGTGGTCGAGCCGAGCTGGACCGACTTCCACGTCGCCTACCGGACCGGGCTGCGCCACCCGCTCGGCGAGAGCGCGGCCGGCCGGGCGATCCTGGAGGCCCGCACCTTCCCCAGCCAGCGCCGGCCCGAGCAGGGCTTCGTCATCACCCGCGCGGAGGAGCAGTCCGGGGCGTGCGGGGCCGCCGCCGCGCTGCTCGGACTGAGCGGCATCGAGGGCAGCGTCGGGGTGGTGATGCTCAACGGGATGGTGCCCGAGCGGGTCGGCCCCCGGGTCGTGGAGGCGGCGACCGAGGTGGCCGACGCCCTGCGGTAGCGCCGGGGGCGGGTGACGGCGCGCCCCGGGGGCGAGCGGGCGGGTGACGGAGCGCCGCCGAGGCGAGCGGGTGGGTGACGGAGCGCCGCCGAGGCGAGCGGCCGGCCGGCAGGGTGTGTTTGGATTCCCCTTGTGTCCGACACCAAGCTCTCCAAGGCCCTCACCGCCCCGCGGACCCGCGCGCTCGCGCTGTGCGGGGTGCTGGTCGCCGCGCTCTTCGGCGTGGCCGCCTTCGTCCCGCTGCCGTACACCCTCACCTGGCCGGGCCTGACCGCGGACACCCTGGGCACGTACCAGGACAAGCCGGTGCTCACCATCACCGGGGCGCCGCTGCGCACCACCGAGGGCCAGCTGCGGATGGTCACCATCTCGGCGACCAACCCGGACCAGCGGAACACCTTCCTGCGCTCGATGCAGGCCTGGTTCGACCCCGAGGAGGCGGTGCGCCCGACCGACACCGTGTACCCGCAGGGCAACCCGGCGAAGGCGGAGGAGGTGACGGCCCAGCAGATGGCCGAGTCGCAGGACAGCGCCACCGCGGCCGCGCTGGACTACCTCCACCTGTCGCCGGACCAGGTCAAGGTCAAGGTCGACCTGGGTGACGTCGGCGGCCCGAGCGCCGGCCAGATGCTGGCGCTGGGCATCGTCGACAAGATCGCCGGAGACGGCAAGGGCGGCGACCTCACGGGTGGGCTGAACATCGCGGGCACCGGGACCATCGACAAGGACGGCACCGTCGGCCCGGTGGGCGGCGTCCCGCTGAAGACGCGGGCGGCCGCCCGGGACGGTGCGACGGTGTTCCTGCTGCCCAGGGACGAGTGCGCGGACGCGAAGGTCAACACGCCGACGTCGCTGCGGCTGGTGCCGGTCGGCACGCTCGCCGAGGCGGTGTCGGCGCTGCAGGCGCTGAAGAGCGGCGGCAGTGTCCCCGCCTGCTGACCGGCGGGTCCCCGTCGCCGCCCGCCCTACTCGGCGGCGGCCTGGTCGACCAGCGGCAGGATCCGGTACGGCACCGGGTTCTCCAGCACGATCGCGGTGGACGAGCGGACGATCCCGTCGAAGCCCACGACCCGGTCGATCACCCGCTGCAGATCGGCGTTGGAGCGGGCCACGATCCGCACCATCATGTCCCCGATCCCGGTGATGGTGTGCAGCTCCAGCACCTCCGGCACGGCCGCGAGGTGCGCCCGCACGTCGGTGCCCTGGCCCTGGGAGATCTCCAGGGTGGCGAAGGCCGTCACCGGGTAGCCGATCGCCGCCGGGTCCACCTCGGGGCCGAAGCCGCCGATCACCCCCTTGGCCTGCAGCCGGTCCAGCCGGGCCTGCACGGTGCCGCGGGCGACCTGCAGCCGGCGCGAGCACTCCAGCACCCCGATCCGCGGCTCCTCGGCGAGCAGCCGGATCAGCCGGCCGTCCAGCGCGTCGATGGTGTCGTTCGTGCTGCCCACGATCGAAGTGCCGTGCGGGGCAGCGGGGTTGGGCGAGCCGGGGGAGCTCGGGGAATGGGCGGGGGGCATCGCGGCACCGTCCTCCGGTGGGCATTCTGTACAGCGGTGCGGCCGATTCTCCCGCTCCGGGGCGCAGCTTGGCCAGGAGGAAACGGAACAGTTGCGCGGAGGTCGTCTCGGCGCCACCCTCCAGCCACGACCCCCGTGCCCGGGCCCCCACCCCGGCGCCGGGGCCCCAGCGTGGTCCGTACGCCTACCGGGAGGCCGTCATGACCGACACCGCCGCCGACACCGCCCCGCTCGGGGCAGGACTCCTTCCGGGCGCCGCTCCGGGCTCGGCTCCGGGCACCGCACTCGGCCCGGCCGGCCCGGGGGCGCCGACCGCGGGCCACGCGGACGCGGTGGTCTTCGCGGTCGGCGACGCCGAGCTGGCCGCCCGCCGCTACCGCGCTCTGCTCGGACTGCGCTGTACGGCGTACGCGGGGCCGGAGACCGGTGAGCCGGAGACCGTCTCGTACGTGCTCGCCGCGCCGGGGACGCGGATCGTGCTCACCTCGCCGGTGCGGGTGCCCGGCCCGCGCGGCCCGCGCGGGCGGGAACTGGCCGCCTACCTGGAGCGGTACGGCGACGGGGTGCTGGACGTCGCGGTGAGCGTGCCGGACGTCCACTACGCCTACGACTACGCGGTCGACCGCGGCGCGCTGTCGCTGGCCGAGCCGTACGAGACCCGGGACGCGTACGGCTCGGTGGTGCTGGCCGCCATCGGGGTGCCGGGCGGGACCAGGCACACGCTGGTCGACCGGGCCGGCTACGCGGGGCCGTACCTGCCGGGGTTCGTGCCGTACGACGGGTTCTGACCGGCGGGGACCGTCAGACACGCCTCAGCGGACGGCCGTCTCCACCACGGGCGGGTGCCCGTTCCAGTAGACGAAGACCGAGTTGGCCTGGGCGTCCTTGGTGAAGTCGATCCGCATCCACTGGACGCCGTTCCACACCTGCATCTGCCAGCCCGGGTCCGGGGTGGCGGACACCAGCGAGGCCCGGTCGGGCTCCAGGTCCAGCGCGACCTTGCCGCCCGGGATCGGGTAGCTCTTCACGGTGGACGTGGCGGTGGCCGTCGGCGTGGGCCGGCGGGTCGGCGACGGGGCGGGGGCGACGGGCGCCGGTCCGTGCGGGGTGGCGGCGGCCGGGGAGGCCGGCGGGGTCGGGGGCGGGGGCCCGGACTGGTCGGCCGGGCGCGGCTGCTCGGCGGCGGCGGTCGGCGGGGGCGGCGCGGCATCGGCCTTCGGGGAGGGCAGCGGCAGGGCCGTCGGCTGCTCGAAGGCGGCGCCGGTCAGCACCGCGTGCACGCCGAGCCAGGACAGCGCCACCGCCGCCCCGGTGGCCGCCGCCCAGGCACCGAGCTGTACCAGTCCGTTCCGCATCGTCCGCACATCCTGCCGCACTTCCGCCCCGTCCGAACCGGCACCCCCGGTATTCCTCACGGCAGTTGCCCGGTGCCGGACCGGCCCCCGAGGTACAGGCCACTGCCCGCCGATGGCGTACCGTGCAGGGCCATGGCAACAGTGCTCGTGGTCGAGGACGACCCCTTCGTACGTTCCGCCCTCATCCGCCACCTGACCGACACCGGTCACGCGGTCCGCAGCGTGGGCACCGCCCTGGAGGCACTGCGGGAGGTCGCCCAGGTCGGCTGCGACCTGGTGATCCTCGACCTGGGGCTGCCCGATCTGGACGGCAGCGAGGCGCTCAAGATGATCCGGGGCCTGACCAATGTGCCGGTGATCATCTCCACCGCCCGGGACGACGAGGCCGAGATCGTCCGACTGCTCAACGACGGCGCGGACGACTACTTGGTGAAACCTTTCTCCGGTGAGCACCTCAGCGCCCGGATGGCCGCCGTGCTCCGCCGGTTCGGCAGCGGCGCCGCGCCCGTCGCCCAGGTCCTGCGGGTCGGCGGACTCGCCATCGACCTGCAGCGGCGCGAAGCCGCCCTGGACGGGCGGCTGCTGGACCTGACCCGCCGCGAGTTCGACCTGCTGGCCTTCCTGGCCGCCCGGCCCGGCGTCGTGGTGCCGCGCAAGGAGATCCTCGCGGAGGTGTGGCAGCAGACCTACGGCGGTGACCAGACCATCGACGTCCACCTCTCCTGGCTGCGCCGCAAGCTCGGCGAGACCGCCTCCAACCCCCGCTACCTGCACACCGTCCGGGGCGTCGGGGTCCGGCTGGAAGCCACCGGAGGCCCGGCGGGGCACCGGACATGAGGAGGTTCGGGCGCTCACTGCGCTGGGCCCTGATCAAGGCCGCCGTGGCCGGGACCACCATGGTCGCGCTGGCCTTCCTCATCCCGCTCGGCCTGATGGTCCAGCAGACCGCGCGGGACCGGGCGTTC
This sequence comes from Kitasatospora sp. NPDC053308, assembly GCF_055585785.1. Classification (NCBI taxonomy): domain Bacteria; kingdom Bacillati; phylum Actinomycetota; class Actinomycetes; order Kitasatosporales; family Streptomycetaceae; genus Kitasatospora; species Kitasatospora sp. NPDC053308. Next base: position 74,266 of record NZ_JBVJJY010000012.1, read on the forward strand.
ACCGCCGCCGAACGGCAGGCGGCGGCGCTCGGGCCGGCCCTGGCGATCACCACCGACCAGGACGCCGTCACCCGGGCCCTGGCCAGTACGGACGCGGGCGGACAGGGGCGGATGGCGGTCCACCTGCCCGCGGCCGGGCAGCCCGACGCCCCCGGGACCGGCGGACCCGTCGGGCCGACCCTGGGGGAGGGCCGGGCCGCCGCCGGCGACGTGGCCACGGCCGGCGGGCAGGGCCGCTCCTTCACCGTGCAGGTCCCCGGCGGCTACGCGCTGCTCCAGCCGGTCGCGGTGGACACCGCACGGACCGCCGTGGTCGAGGTGTACGTGGCCGAGAGCGACCTCACCCGGGGCGTCTCCACCGCCTGGCTGGTGCTCTCCGCCGTGGCGCTCGGCCTGGTCGCCATCTCGGTGCTGGTCGCCGACCGGATGGGGACCAGGATCGTCGCCTCCGCCCGTCGCCTCGCCGGCGCCGCCCGCTCGCTCGGCGCCGGCGACCTCGCCGTCCGGGTCCCGGTGACGGGGAAGCAGGTCGAGGGCAGTCCGGAGGAACTGCGCGAGGCCGGCCACGCGTTCAACACCATGGCCGACCGGGTGGTCCAACTCCTCGCCGCCGAAAGGGAACTGGCCGCCGACCTGTCCCACCGGCTGCGTACCCCGCTGACCGTGCTGCGGCTCAACGCCGCCTCGCTCGGCGACGGCGACGCGGCCGACGCCACCCGGCACGCCGTCGCCCAGCTCGAACGCGAGGTCGACCAGATCATCCGCTCGGCCCGGCGCGCCCCCGAGGACGCGCCCGCCGTCGCGGTCGGCTGCGACGCCGCGGAGGTGATCCGGGAGCGGGTCGGCTTCTGGTCCGCGCTGGCGGAGGACGAAGGGCGCCGCTGGCAGCTGGCCGGCGCCGAGCGCGCGGCACCCGTACCCGTCCAGCGCGGCGACCTGGCGGCCGCCGTCGACGCGCTGCTCGGCAATGTCTTCCGGCACACCGCCGTCGGCACCGCCTTCTCGGTGGACGTCCTGGCCACCGACAGCTCGGTGATCGTGCTGGTCGGCGACGCCGGACCGGGGTACGACGACCCCGCGGCCGCCCTCAAGCGGGGCGAGGGCCACGGCGGGGAGGGCTCGACTGGCCTCGGCCTGGACATCGTCCGCAAGCTCGCCGAATCCACCGGCGGGGACCTCGCGCTCGGCCGCTCCGCGGTCCTCGGCGGCGCCGAGGCCCGACTGCGGCTGCGCACCCGGCCGGAGGTGGCGGGGCCGCTGCGGTCCAGGCGGCGGCGCAACCGGGGGGCGCTGTTCTCGCGGTGACGGCGGGTCGGTGGGTGCGGCGGCGGCGCGGCGGCGGCGCGGCGGGGAGGCGGCGGGGTTCGTCGGGGGTGGCGGCGTGTCGGCGGTGCGGCGGCGGGGGACGGATGGTGACCGTGCGTCGACGGTGCGACGGCGGGGGACGGGTGGTGACTGCTCGTCGGTGGTGCGGCGGGGTTCGTCGGGGGTGGCGGCGTGTCGGCGGTGCGCCGGCCAAGGGACGGGTGGTGACGGCTCCTCGGTGGTGCGGCGGCGGTGGGGCGGGCGGTGACGGCGCCTCGGTGGCGGGTCGGGTGGTGACCGCGCGTCGGCGGTGCGGCGGGTTCGTGATGGTCCGAGGCTCTTCCTTAACGGCGGCCTAAGGGAGTTCTACCCCTCGCTCAGCCCGCCGTTCCGGCCCGCGGTCCGCCGCTAGCGTCGGTCGCGCCGGTCACCCGACCGAGCCGGGCCGGCCGCCCGGAGGTCCGCAGGCACCCGTGCCCGGACGGCGGCCGACCGAAGGCATCCGCGGAGGTAACGCGCCATGACCACCCAGCCCACCCGTCGCTCCGGCCGCCGCAGGCGCAGCCGCAAGGGCGCGATCGTCGGGGCCGCCGCGGTCGCCGCCGCCCTCGTCGCGGGCGGGACCGTCGTCCTCGCTTCCTCGGCCAGCGCCGCCTCGCTCGGTGCCGTCTACAGCCGGACCAGCACCTGGGACGCCGGCTACACCGGCCAGTACCTGGTCACCAACCCGGACCGCAGCCCGATCGAGGACTGGACGCTCAGCTTCGACCTGTCGGCCGGGGCGGCGATCGACTCGCTCTGGAACGCCACCTTCACCGCCCAGGGGCAGCACGTCACGGTCAAGCCGGAGTCCTGGAGCAAGCGGCTGGAGCCCGGCAAGAGCGTGGTGGTCGGCTTCGTCGCCCGGGGCGCGGGCGCGGCCCAGGCCGAGCCGGCCCACTGCCTGATCAACAACTCCTCCTGCAAGGCCGGCGACGGGACCCCGCCCACGCCTTCGGGGCGCCCGACCGCCACGGCCACCGCCTCTCCCACGGCCACCCCGACCGGCTCGCCGACGACCACCCCGACCGCCACCGCCAAGCCCAGCCCGACCGCCACGGCGAAGCCGACCACCCCGTCGCCGACCCCGACCGCCACCCCCACGGCGACCGGTGGGCCGGTGCCCCCGGCCGGCGCCGGGGCCGGCTTCGCCCCGTACGTGGACACCTCGCTCTACCCGCCGTACGACCTGGTGGCCACCGCCAAGGCGAGCGGCGTGAAGAACGTCAACCTCGCCTTCGTGGTGTCCGGCGGCGGCTGCGTGCCCAAGTGGGGCGGGGTCAGCGACCTGTCCGCCGACGCGGTGGCCGCGCAGATCGGCGCGCTGCGTGCGATCGGCGGCGACGTCCGGATCTCCTTCGGCGGCGCCAACGGCAGCGAACTCGCCCTGGTCTGCGGCTCCACCGCCGACCTCACGGCCGCGTACCAGAAGGTGGTGGACGCCTACGGTGCGACCAAGCTGGACTTCGACGTCGAAGGCGGCGCGATAGCGAACACCGCCGCCAACACCCGGCGCGCCCAGGCGATCGCCCAGCTGCAGAAGAACGCCGCCGCCAAGGGCAAGGCCCTCGACGTCTCCTACACCCTGCCCGCGCTGCCCTCCGGCCTGACCCAGGAGGGCGTCGACCTGGTCGCCGACGCCAAGGCCAACGGCGTCGCGATCGGTGCCGTCAACATCATGGCGATGGACTTCGGCGACGGCGTCGCCCCCAACCCGCAGGGCCGGATGGGCGCGTACGCGATCGCCGCGGCCACCGCCACCCAGGCCCAGGTGAAGAGCGTGCTGGGGCTGGACGACGCGGCCGCCTGGCGCAGGGTCGCGGTCACCCCGATGATCGGCGTCAACGACGTGGCAACCGAGGTCTTCACCGTGGCCGACGCCAAGCAGCTCGCCGACTTCGCCAGGACCAAGCACCTCGCGTGGCTCGCCATGTGGTCCGGCACCCGGGACAAGGCCTGCGAGGGCGGCGCCAAGGCCTCCGCGGACGCCACCTGCAGCAGCATCGTCCAGCAGCCGCTGGACTTCACCCGGGCCTTCGGGGCGTACACGGGCTGAGGCCCGCCGGGTTCCCGCGCGGCCCCGGCCGTCCGTGCTCAGTCCGCAGCCGAGCACGGGCGGCCGGGGCTCACTCCGTCGCTCCTCCCGTTCGCGGCCGGGCGGGGCGGCCAGCGGTCGTCCCCCGCTCCGGTCGCGGCCGGGTCCGGACCGCTCGGGACGCCGTGGTCACGTTCCGTAGTCGCCCGCGTCCGGCTCCGTTCGAGTGGCATCCGGTATCGTCGCTGGTTGGCCGAGCGGTGGACGGAGTGGACAGTGACAGCGGTGCAAGACGAGCGCAGCCCGGTGCGGATCGCACCCGACCCCGCGCCCGCCCCCCTGTCGGACCGGCTGCTCCGGGCACTCGGCGCCCCCGCCCGGGCCCTGCGCGAAGCGCCCCGCCGCCCGCTGCTGGCCGCCTCCGCGCTGGCGCTGCTGTCCCTGGTCACCTACGCCGTGGTGCGCCACTTCGTGCACACCTCGATGGTGGACATGATCGTCTACCGGGCCGAGGGCGCCGCCGTCGCCCACGGCACCGACCTCTACGGGCTGCGCGTCACCGAATGGAACCTGCCCGCGACCTACCCCCCGTTCGCGGCGATGCTGTTCGTCCCGACCACCTGGTTCCCGGTGCCCTTCCTCCGGGTGGCGATCACTCTCGGCAACGTCGGGCTGCTCGCCCTGCTGACCCACCTGTCCTTCACCCTGGCCGGCTGGCCGCGCCGGGAGCTGCGGCCGGTCGGCGTGATCCTGGTGACCGGCCTCGGGGTCTGGCTGGAGCCCGTCTTCACCACGCTCCGCTACGGCCAGATCAACCTCGCGCTCGCCTGCCTGATCCTCTGGGACCTCACCCGTTCGGACGAACGCCGCAGCAAGGGCGTGGCCATCGGCATCGCCGCCGGCATCAAGCTCACCCCCGGCCTGTTCGCCGTCTACCTCCTGATCACCGGCCGGATCCGCGCCGCCTTCGTGGCCGGCCTGACCTTCCTGGGCACCTTCCTGCTCGGCGCCCTCGTCCTGCCCGACGCGACCTGGGGCTTCTGGACCGAGTACCTCTACGACTCCTCCCGGGTGGGCAAGACCTGGATCGTCGACAACCAGTCGCTGCGCGGCGCCTTCGCCCGCCTGCTGCACTCCGCCGATCCCGGCACCGTCGCCACCCTCGGGGCTGGCCTGGTCGCGCTGGCCGGCCTCGCCGTCGCCGCCTGGGCCGCCCGCAGCAGCCGCTGGCTGCCCCGGGCCGAGGCCTGGGGCGTCTGCTGCGCCGCCGTCACCGCCGTGCTGATCTCCCCGATCAGCTGGACCCACCACTGGGTCTGGTGCGTACCGCTGCTCGTCCTGCTCGCCGCCGAGGCCTCCGTCGAGCACGCCCGCCCGGCCGACGTCCGCCGACTGCGCTGGCGGGCGGTCTTCTGGGCCACGCTGGTGGCCTTCCTCTCCTTCGCGATGTGGGCGGCGAAGCCGGTCGGCGCGGCCGTGCTGCACCAGTCACCGTGGCGCCAGCTGCCGACCTCGGTCTACCCGTGGGTCGGATTGTGCTTCCTGCTCGCCGCCGCGATCCGGATAAGGGCGCGCCGCCGCTCCGCCGGCGCTCCGCTGGTCCGGCTGCCCGGACAGCGCGACGGCGACGGCGACGGCGGGGCCGACGGCGGCGGCCGGGACGCCACCCGCGGTCGTCAGCAGGCCCCCGCGGCCCGCTGAGCCGACGGGGGCGCCGCTCCCGCTCCCTCGATTCCCGCTCGCTCGATTCCCGCTCCTTTGATCGCTCCGGCGGTCGACCCGCGGATCGCTCCGGCGGCCGCTCGGCCGATCGCCTCGTCGGCGGCCCTGGAGGTCGTTCCCCCGACCGCCGTGTCGGTCGGGTGCGTGCCGGTGCACGCTGCCGCGCACGCCTAGGCGAGCAGCTCGGCGAGCGAGCCGTCCAGGTCCAGCGCGGCCATCTCGCTGCCCGGCGGGACCAGCCGGTGCGCCCGCTCCAGCCAGGCCGCGACGGCCGGCAGCGGCGCCTCCAGCAGCGCGTCCCCGGCGGGCGAGCTCAGCGCCAGGCAGAGCACGCTGCGCCGGCCGGAGCGGGTCGGCCAGATCCGCACGTCGCCCTGGCCGCACGGGCGGAAGGTGCCCTCGACCAGCAGCTCGCGGGCGAACACCCAGGTCACCGGGGAGCCGGTGTCCAGGTGGAAGGTGACGTAGACGGCGTACGGGTCGTGGCTGCCGTAGGACAGCCGCGCCGGGACGGGCACGCTGTGCTCCGGCGAGAGCACCAGGTTGAGTTCCAACTCGTGCTCGACGACGCTGACGGGGCGCTCCATGATCGTCTTCCTCTCTGTCTTCGGGTCGTACCCGGTTCCGGGCCCTGCGACCTTTGAGAGGGCGGTCCGCACCGGCTCTTACACACGTTTCCGGGATTTCTTCGGGACGTTCGACGGGGTTGCGGCGGGGGTGGTGAACGGGCGGTCGCGCGGCGCGCGAGTGCCGGCCGCGCGCCTGGTTCCTTACCGTGAGCGGCCCTCCGCTGTCCGGGGATTCGCGAACTTCCCGTCGGGGGTTCCGCGAGGTACTACCCTTTGTGACTGCCCGACGACTGTCCGCCCATCGGTCGCGCCCCCACGCGCGCCGAGCGCCGGGTGGCGCGCGCGGGCGGATGTGTCGCAGTCGGTCGACCGGCTCCTTCCTTGCCCTCGTCAGGACCTGCCAGGAAAGAAGACCCCCATGACGGACCGCCCCTTCGCCGACGCCGGCGACCCGGCCGTCGCACCCGGGCCGGGGTACTACCCCGACCCCTCCATCCCCGGCTTCGTCCGGTACTGGGGCGGCTCCGCCTGGGTGCCCGGCACCAGCCGGCCCGCGCCCGCCGACGGCGAGGTGCTGGAGCCGCCCCGGTACGCGACCCGGCGGCCCGGCCCGGGCGGCCCCCCGGCGCGGGCGGTGCCGCCCCCGGCGGTTCCGGCGGCCGCGGCGCCCTCGCCCGAGCCGATGTCCGGACCGGCGCCGCTGCCCGAGCCCGTGCCGCTGTCTGTGCCCGGGCCGGAGGCGGAGCCGTCCGTCGGAGACGGCGACACCGGGCCGGTGTACTTCGACCAGACCTCGGGCGGGGCGTCGTTCGTGCTCGGGCCGAGGGTGGCGGAGGTGATCGGCGGGCCGGTGTTCCGGACGGTCGGGCCCACGGCGGGCGGCGGGGCTCCCGGGCTCTCGGAGGCGGCGCTGGGCTCGGACGTGCCGCTGGGAGCGGGCGCCCCGGCGGGCGGGGGCGCGCCGGCCGGGGCGGTGTCGATCGGGACTGCGCCCATCGGGACTCCGTCGACAGCTCCCGCGCCGACCGGGACTGCGCCGACCGGGGAGGGGCCGACCGGGGCCGTCGAGGGACCGGCGGTCGGCACGGTGGCCGCACCGGCTTCCGGAGCGGCGGAGGAGTCGCGATGGCACGCCGATCCCCGGGCGCAGCGCGGCCTGATGGAGACGGGCGGTGCGCCGCGCTGGGTCTCCTGGGGGGTGCTTCCGGGGGCGCCCGAGGCGGCGGAGGGGCGCGCGGAAGCGGGCCGTGCTTCTGTTGCCGTGGAGCCGGCCGCCGCCGCGCCGGCGATGGCGCTGGCGGTGCGGGATTCGCCGGCCCCGGCCCCGGCCGTCGAGGCCTCCGGCGCGGTGCCGGGGGTCGAGGAAGCCGCGGTGGCGGAGACGAGGGCGAAGCAGACGAGGGCGAAGCAGACGAGGGCCGAAGGCGCGGCGGTGGCGGTTTCGGAGGCGGGGCGCGGAGCGGCCGCCACCACCGTCCGCACCACGCCGATGCCCGCCGTGCGTCCGCCCCGGCAGACCGCCGTCGGTCGCCGATCCGCCGCCGCGCGCGCCACCGTTCCGGCGGGGCCGGGGCGCCGGCTCGCGGCCCGGGCGGTGGACACCGCCGTCCTGCTGGTGGTCGCCGTCGCCGCCGGGATCCCCCTCGCCGCCTCCGTCTCCGACCACATCCAGGAGAAGCTCGACCAGGCCCGGATGGCCAGCGCCCTCACCCGTCGTCAGGTCCAGGTCTGGCTGGTGGACGACGTGGTGGTGGGCAAGATCGCTGTACTGATCGGCATCCTGCTCTTCGTCAGCCTGCTCTACGAGGTGCTGCCGACCGCCCGCACCGGCCAGACCTTCGGCAAGCGACTGGCCCGGATCCGGGTGGTGGACGCGGCCGCCCCCGGCGCTCCCGCGGCCAGGGCCGGTCTGGGCCTCGGCCGGTCCCTGACCCGGTGGGCCGTCCGACAGGTGGGCACGGTGCTGCTGCTCGGTCTGGTCTGGCCGGTGTTCGACCGTCCGGCCCGGCGCGGCTGGCAGGACCGCGCCGCCCGGACCAGGGTGGTCCGGGCCTGAGGAAGGCCCCCGCGACCTCCACCTCTGCCGTCGGCGGCCCCTTCCGGTCAGCGGCGGCAAAACGGGCAAAATATCCCGAAGCTTGAGAATGTGTGATGTTCTACTCGGGGAATGAGCACCCACGACCCCTCAGGCCCCCAGCCGGAGGGGGGCGGCAAGCCCTCCTTCGACAAGCAGTCCCCGCACCAGGGCGGCGGCACGCCGGAAGGCGAGCCGTCGGGCCCGACCCCGTCCGCAGGCCCCGGCGACGGCCCGTCCGCCGGTGGCCCGTCCGGCAGTTCGCCCGAAGCCCCGGCCGACGGCCCCGGCGCGTACCAGGGCACCTACGGCGGGAGCGCCCACGGCGGCCAGACCCACGGTCAGAACCCCTACGGCCAGAACCCGTACGACCAGCCCCCGCCCGGCTACGGCACCGGCTACGGCCCCGGCGCGTACGGGACTCCCGGTGTCGGACCCGTGCCCGGCATGCCGCCGATCGGCACCTGGCCCAAGCGGATCGTCGCCCGGCTGATCGACTACCTCATCATGCAGATCATCGGCGTCGTCGTGGTGGCGCCCTTCGCCGACCTCAGCGAACGCAACGGCTCCACCGAGGCGTTCTGGCTCGGCTGCGCCCTCTACCTCGTCTACGACGCCCTGATGCTCAGCCGAGACGGCCAGACCCTCGGCAAGAAGGCGATGAAGATCCGCGTCGCCATGCTCATCGACGGGAACACCCCGACCCAGTCCGCCGCCTGGACCCGCGCGGCGGTCTTCATCCTCCCGGCCGTCCTCTGCTGCGCCGCGCTGTGGTGGATCATCGACGGGCTCTTCGGCGTCTTCGACAAGCCGTACCGGCAGTGCGTCCACGACAAGGCCGCGAAGACCGTGGTGGTCACCACGGAAGTCTGAGCGGCGGCACGGAACGCGCCGCGCCCGGCAGCGGATCAGCGCTGCCGGGCGTACGCGCGTTCGGCGGGTGCTCCGGCCCCGGCGGCGGACTCGGCGGACTCGGCGGTGGCTCCGGTGGCTCCGGTGGCGCCGGTGGCTCCGTCAGCGCCGGTGGTCGTCGGGGCGGCGAGCGGGGCGGCGGGTGAACCCGGGGCGGCGGCGGTGGAGGACGCGGACAGCGAGAGCACCGTCACCACGGTGCCGAGAGCCAGCGCGAACGCGACCAGCACTGCCACCGCCAGGACGCCATCGGCGCCCGAGACGGCCAGCAGTGCCACCGTGGAGGCGACGACGGTGAACGAGCCGAGGCAGACCTGGGCAGCGGAGGGACGCGGCATGGCGGAGATCCTTCGCACGTCGGGGGAAACGGGCGGGGGGTGTGGCCGGTTCCAGGAGTCCTACCCGGCACGGGAGTTCGGGAAGTCCAGGCTAGGCCACCCGTCCGGGGGCACAGGGGGCGCACGGGCTCACCCCGGGGTCGTCCGCCCCGGTCTGTACCGTGAACCGAAACCTGTCCGCACCACGCGCCGCACGCACGCACCACACACCGGGGGACCCACCGTGCCCATTCCCGCCGACTGGCCCGCCACCGAGGCCGAGGCACTCGCCGAACAGCAGCGGCTCCGCCCGCTCGTCCAGGCCCACGACGACGAGGTGCGCGAAGGAGAGGCCCGCGAAGGAGAGGCCGGGGACGGCGGCACCCGGGACGGAGGCGAGACCGTCGGCCGGCTGATCGCCGGCGTGGACGTCGCCTACGACGACGACCACGACCTCGTCGTCGCCGCCGCCGTCCTGCTCGACCGGGACACCCTGGACGTCGTGGAACAGGCCACCGCCACCGGCCGGATCCCCTTCCCCTACGTCCCTGGACTGCTCGCCTTCCGCGAACTCCCCGCCGTCCTCGACGCCCTGGCCGCCCTCACCCGCACCCCCGACACCGTCGTCTGCGACGGCTACGGCCTCGCCCACCCCCGACGCCTCGGCCTCGCCAGCCACCTCGGCGTCCTCACCGGACTGCGCACCCTCGGCGTCGCCAAAACCCCCTTCACCTTCGAGCACCACGCACCCGACGCCCCACGCGGCTCCTGGACCCCCCTCACCGACCCCGCCACCGGCGAAGAGGTCGGCCGCGCCGTCCGCACCCGGCCCGGCGTCAAACCCGTCTTCGTCTCCGTCGGCCACCGGATCGGCCTCGACACCGCCGTCCGCACCACCCTCGACCTCGCCCGCCGCTACCGCCTCCCCGAAACCACCCGGCACGCCGACGCCCTCTGCCGCCGCGCCCTCACCGAGGCCCTGCACGGCCGGACGACCGCGAACTGACCAAGCCCCGGGCGGGATTCGGGCCCCGTGTGTTAGACATGAGACACCGGGGCCCCGGCCCCGACCGACGGGACCGGACGCACGGGGGCGCCGACATGGGATCAGGCACGAGCACGGGCAAGGGTTCCGGTACGAGCGCGGGGACCGGATCCACCGGCGGCGCCGGACAGGGCTACCGCGTCGAGATCGAACAGCTCCGCACCTTCGCCGGCCAAGTACGGCTCCTGCTCGCCGACTTCCAGAAGCACGCCGACGGCACCGACACCCACGGCCGCAGCGGGATCGGCAAGAACGCCTTCGGCACCTTCGCCGAAGCCACCGAGATCCACGGCCGCTACAGCACCATGCGCGACGCGCTGCGCGACGTCCTCAACCAGCTCCAGGACGCCGTGGACGAAGCCCAGCAGAAGGCCGACCTCACCGCCACCAACTACGAGGAACACGACCAGCACACCGCGCAGAAGCTCAAGCTCAGCGGCGACGGCTGGTCCGTCGAGCACCCCTCCACGACCAGCCAGGCCGCCCGCGAGAAGAACCTCACCCCGTCCCACCGCGGCAACGCCACCCTCTGACCGCCGCCCGCCCCGGACCAGAACGGAGGCCGACCCCGCCCGTGGTCTACACCGACTTCGCCAAGTACAGCCACGCCCAACTCCGCGCCATGGCCCAGGCCCTCGACCCCGGCGCGGTCATGGCCGCCGGCGACCCCTGGCGCACCGCCGCCGACACCCTCAAGCAGATCCGCCTCACCCTCACCAAAGCCAGCACCGAAGCCGCGACCACCTGGGAAGGCACCACCAGCGACGCCTTCCACACCCGCATGCTCACCCTCGCCGCCAGCATCAACAACGCCGCCGCCTACGCCAACGACGCGGCCAACATCCTCCACAGCGTCTCCGAAGCCATGGCCAAGGCCAAACGCGAGATGCCCGAGGAACCCGGCACCTGGGACAAGGTCAAGGACAACGTCAGCGACGGCGTCTCCGCCCTCTTCGGCGACGGCGACGACGAACACATCCCCATCGCCGACCGCAAGAAGGCCGAAGCCGCCACCGTCATGCAGACCCTCGCCATGCACTACCGCATCGCGACCCCGGCCCTGAAGGCTCCGCCGCCCTACCACCCCAGCGGAAAGGAAGACACCCACGAGGTCACTACCCAAGGTGACCCGGGCGTCGCAGCAGCGATGACAGCTGCAGCGGTGATGTCCGGAACACCCCTCGGTGTCGGAGGAACCTCGTCAAGGACGACAGCTGCCCTGTCGCCGCAGAGATCGAAGCCCTCCCAACCGCCGATGACAGCCGGCTCCACGTCCAGGGCGGCGGTGCTCCCGACCGAATCCGGGATCAAGGGAGGTGCGGCGCAGGCCCCGCCAAAGCAGTCGAACACTGGGAGCCGCAGTTCCGATACCGGCATCTCCGGCACTCCGGTGTCTCGCCCAACAGGTAGCGTGCCAAGTCCGCCGACCTCCGGGACTCAGGCCTCAGGGTTGAACAGCGTACCGACCGTAGGCCCGGGCCCGGGTTCGGGCGGAGGCGGACAGACGATCGCCAGCCCAGGGGGACCGACCACGCAGAACCCCTCGATCATGCCTGCCCCCAGTCAGAGCACCACCGGCTTCGGGGGCAAGGGGTTCTCCACCGGCGACACGCCGTTGGAGGGTGCGCCTCCACGCGGGGGCAAGTCTGTCAGCACCGGTGGTCGTGGTGAGATCCCATCGGGTTTCGCCCCTGGGGGCCGTGCAACGTCCGGAGCCACGCTGGGCAGTGGGACGACAGGCCCCATCGGATCTAGTCGGCAACCGGCTCCGTCCGATGCCGGGACACGTGGCAAGCAGGCGTTCACGGAAGGCGGATCAGGGCTGGGGGCGCGAGGCCGGCTCAGGGGTGAGCCGGGAGGTACGGGCGCAGCCGGCACGTCGCCGTGTGTCCCACTGAGCGGGGCACCAGGGCCGAAGAAGGATCGGGAGAAGGGCGGCAAGCGACCGGACTATCTCGTCGAGGACGAGGAGACCTGGGCGTCGAACAAGCCGGCCAACCCGAACGTGGTGGAATGAGGTCGGCCCGTAGACGGGTAGGTGATCTGATCGCATCCCGCAGGTAGGTGATCTGCGGGATGCGTCCTTGAGTGAGGTGACCGGGTTTGGCGAGCCGTCGGGTGGCGCGCAGTGCGGCGGCCCTTGGTGCTGGGGTATTGGTCTGGAGCGTCGTCGCACCGGCGGCATCAGCGGATCAGATCAGAGACCAGCAGTGGGCCTTGAAGACCTTTGAGGCGGAGACGAAGGTCTGGCCGATCAGCCAGGGCGAGGGTGTCGTTGTTGCGGTGATCGACAGCGGCGTGAACTCGGAGCATCAGGACCTCACCGGTCAGGTTCTGCCCGGCGCCGACTTCTCCGGTACCCAATCGGACGGTCGTATCGACACCGACGGTCACGGCACTGCCATGGCGAGCCTTATCGCAGGGCACGGCCATGGCCCGCAGGCTGGGGTGATGGGTCTGGCACCAAAGGCGAAAATCCTTCCGGTGAAGGTGAAGACCACGGACGGGGGCCCGGAACCGCAAGTGAACGACCTTGCGGAGGCAATCCGTTTTGCTGTTGATCACGGCGCGACCGTCGTCAACATGTCCATCGGAGGACTTCTCCGGTTCGATACGCAGACGCGCAAGGCCGTGGCGTACGCGGTGTCGAAGGACGTTGTACTTGTTGCCAGCGCGGGCAATAGCGGCTCGGACCTAGGCGTCAACTATCCTGCGGCCTTCCCCGGGGTGGTGGCCGTGGGGGCTGTGGATTCCAAAGGGATCGTCTGGGACAGTTCCACACCAGGCCCTGAAACGACCCTCATTGCTCCCGGTGTGGACATCTATCACGCATCGGCCAAGACTCCGACCAGCTATGCGGCTGGGGACGGTACTTCGGATTCCACCGCCTACGTATCCGCCACTGCCGCGCTCATCCGTTCCAAGTACCCGAACCTGTCGGCCGGGCAGGTGATCAATCGGATGATCAAGTCGGCCACTCCTCCCGCCAACGGGACGGTGGTGCCCAACAACCACTACGGCTACGGGATCCTCGCGCCCGCGAAGGCCCTGGAGGCGAATCCTGCCGTGGACAGCGGGCCTCTGGAGAACCCGCTCGTGAAGCGGCCGGAGTCGCGGGGTGCTCCGCCGGCGGATGACGCGACGGATGAGCCCACCGTGGAGCCGCCGGTGCCGGAGGCCAGTGGGGGCGGGGGTGGTGACGACACCGGGCTCGTGATCGGGGCGGTGGCGGCGGGTGCGGTGGTGCTCGGGTTGTCGGCCGTCGCGGTGGTGCAGGCTCGGCGGCGGAGGGGGTAGGGGGTCGGCCGGGGCTGGTGGGGGTGGCAGCAATTCGGTGGGGGGTGGCGGTATTGCCGCTGGTGGGGCGGTCGGGGTGGCGGCCATGCTGGGCGCATGAGTGCTTCTGAGAACGCGACCGACGCGACCACTGCTGCCCGTACCGCCAGTACCACCAGGACCTCGCGCACCGCCGGTGCCGGGGAGATCGTCCCGGACACCAAGGACTGGACCTGGGTGCTCGGACGCCCCTGCGCCGACTGCGGGTTGGACACGGCGAAGGTGGTGCGCGAGGACGTCGCGGGGATGGTGCGGGCGAACGCGGGGGCCTGGGTGGCGTTGCTGGCGGGGGACGAGGAGGCGCTGCGTCGGCGGCCGGAGCCGGGCGTCTGGTCGGTCCTGGAGTACGCGTGTCACGTCCGGGACGTCTTCCGGCTGTTCGACGTGCGGCTGGGGCTCATGCTGGAACAGGAGGACCCGTTGTTCGCGAACTGGGACCAGGACGAGACGGCGGTCGCCGAGCGTTACGGGGAGCAGCTGCCGGGGGTGGTGGCCGGGGAGCTGGCGGAGGCCGCGGAGCGGCTGGCCGCGGCGTTCGAGCGGGTGGCGGGCGAGCAGTGGGGGCGGACCGGGACGCGTGGCGACGGGGCGCGGTTCACGGTCGAGTCGTTCTCCCGGTACCTGATCCACGACCCGGTGCACCATCTGTTCGACGTGACGGGCGAGCGGGTCTGAGGAGGGTCCGGGGCGGGGAGGCGCGCGAGGCGTTCGGGGGGCGCGTGCGGCGCGAGGTCACCAGCCGGAGGCCTCGCGCAGCATGGTGCGGCGCAGTCGGCCGGCGACGCTGGCGGCGTCGGTGCCGATGACGTCGGCGATCTCGGGGGCGGCGAGGCCGACGACGTAGTGCAGGATGGCCAGGTCGTCGTCGGCGGGGTGCCGGCCCGGGTCGGGCGTCTCGCGCCGGGTGTGCTCGGCCACGGTGCCGCGCAGGATCTCCCAGGCGTGCGCGGTGGGGTTGGAGCTGCCCATCAACTCGCGCCAGTGCACCGCGATTTCGGCAAAGGCCTGCTGGACGGCGCCGGCCGCGTCGCCGTGCTCGGTCAGCCACACCCGGGCGTAGCTGAGGTACCGGGGGCGGTGGAGTTCGCAGAACGCGGTGAACTCCAGGGGTACGTCCTCCGGCTCGCCGAGCCCCGGGGGTGGCTCGGCGGGCGTCGCGTGACGGTTGGTCATCTCGTCTTCTCGGCAAGGGAGATGGATTTCTGACGGTCGATCATCTGTGCTCACTCTACGGTAGGCCCTCGGTGCGCTGGGTGACCAATCCGATGGAATGCCCGGAACCCGCCGCCGTCCGTCCGGTTCCGGTGGCGACCGGGTGCGACGGGGCGGCCGAGCGGCCTGGCAGGAGTCGACGGGAGCCGGCGCGGGGCCGGCGGGGTGGTGCTGCGCAGTGGCGGGGAGGCGTAGTTGCGAGCGCGTCGCAGCTGGTCAGAGGGTGTAGGACGACTATGGCTGCAGGGCAGTTGATGTGCCACCGTAGGGCCTGGGGAGGCTGACGTCCACGCCCACGGCGCGAAGGCGCTCCCGCACAACCGCTCGCGCAACCGCGCTCACGGCCGGGGTGGCGGCGGTGTGGCCGCGAGCCCGGCTGTGGGTACGGGCGGCGGCGTGGGCGGGATCAGGACCACACGCATGGCGGTATCCGGGACGGCGGTCCTCGGTCGGCCGGGGATCCGGGATCCGGGTGGCTGGTGGGGCCCGGGGATCCGGGATCCGGGTGGCTGGTGGGGCCCGGGGATCCGGGATCCGGGTGGCTGGTGGGGCCCGGGGATCCGGTGGGCGTCCGGGCGGGTGGGCCGTGCCCCGGCGGCCTGAACGTGGCCTCGGCGGCCGGGGCGGAGGGGACGGGCCGTACGGTCGCCCGTCGGGGTCTGGTCAGGAGGTCGTCCGGGCCTCCGGCGGAGGGGCGTGGTCGGCCGCGGTGTCCCGGTCGAGCTGGGTGGGGAAGGATTCGACGGCCCGCCGCCGGGCCGCCTGCGCGGCCGCCGCAGCCGTGACCGTCGCAGCCGCGACCGCTCCGGCGGCGGCCTCCTCGTGCTCGCACCGGAGCGCCGGCCCGCCCGTATGCGGAGTCGCGGCGTGCGGGCCGCCCGCATGCGGAACCGCGGCGTGCGGCCCGCCGGTGTGGCCCGTGGCCCGGCCCGAGGCTGTCCGGCGGCGGCCGACCGCGGCCCGGGCGGCGTGTTCCTCGGCCGCCTGTCTGGCGGCGAGGTAGGCCTGCACCGCCGCCATGCCGTAGACCGGCTGGATCAGCTGGTGGCCCTTGAAGAACGGTCTGGCGGGGGCGAACCCGGCGGCGACCACGAGGTCGCGGATCTCTGCTATCTCGGCCTCACTGCGGGCGGTGAAGCGGACCTCCCAGCCCTTCTTGTACGTATGGCCCTTCTCGCCGCTGCGGCGGGCGGGGTCCGGGCGGCGGACGTATCCGGGCAGGCGGCCGAGGCGGAGCTGGGCCGCGCGGAGGCCGGCGGTCTCGTCACGTGACATGACGCAAGCCTAGGCAATCCCCGGGGCGGGATTGACGCCTGGAGGGTCCCTCGCCGTATGCCCTTGGTCACGCTGGGTCAGACGGCCAGGTCGGCGATCGGTTTCGATCAGATATGACAACCGTATGAGCGTCAATTACTCCAAATGAGTGAGGGTATGAGGACTTTAGTGCGGGCTGGTCCCGGTTTCGCGACGGTTGAGTAACAGTGCGTCAGGCTCCCGGTCGCGGGTCCGGGTCGTTGGGGATGGTGTCCGCATGAGCTACCGGATCCCCTCGCCTCCGCCGTCGCTGGAGGAGCTGGCGAAGCGTCAGCAGAACGTCGTCACCGCGAGCCAGCTGCGCGCCCGGGGCGTGCCGGCCCGGGTCATCACCGAGCACTGCCGCCGGGGCGGTCCCTGGCAGCGGATGCTCCCGCGGGTCTACCTGCTGCAGTCCGACGGTCCCACCCCGGAGCAGCGGATCTGGGCCGCGCTGCTCTACGCCGCGCAGAACGGCCGCGAGGAGGGCCGCCGTGAGGGCGCGGTGATCACCGGCGCGGCGGCGCTGGCGCTGTACGGCTTCGCGGCCGTGCCCCGGCTGCCCGCGGTGACCGGGGTGGACGTCCTGGTCCCCCGCCAGCGCCGGCTGAAGGACGTCGGCGAGGTGCGGATCCGGCGCACCGAAAGGGAGTTGGTGGCGCGCTCGGTGCACGGACTGGCCTGCGCGCCGGTGGCCCGGGCGGTCGCGGACGCGCTCGGCGAGTGGACGGCGGACCCGCAGGCTCCGGCGCCGGTGCGCGAGGTACTCCGGGAGGCCGTATCCCGCCCGGAGAACGGCTGCACCGTAAGGGAGTTGGCGGCCGAGCTGATCGAGTCCGGGCTGACCGGCGAGCCGCGGGTGCGTGCCGCGCTGGACGAACTCCTGGCCGCCGAGCGGGACTCGGTGCTGGAGCGGGTCGGCCAGCTGGTGGACGAATGGCTGCTGCCCGTCCCGCTGAACTCCCCCGAGCTGCGGATGCGCGGCGGCACGTACATCGCCGTCCCGGACCTCTACTGGCCGGAGCGCGGGGTCGCCGTGGAGGTGGACTCGGACCTGCGCTGCGTCAGCGAGGGCGAGGCCGCCTGGGTGCGCGGCGGGCAGCACCGGATGGAGTACCTGGGCATCCGCGTGGTGTACGTCTCCAGTGCCCGGCTGGCCGCCGAACCGGACGCGGTCGGCGGCGAGCTGCGCGAGGCGTACCGGTTCGGCGGCACGGACGTGGTGGAGCTGCTGGTGGTCTGATCCCCGCGGCGCCACCGGTGGGCTGCCGCGGGGGGACGGCGCCGCCGGGGTCGCGACGGCGCGGGGCGTCCGGCGCCGGGAGGCGTCAGGAACGGACCACCGGGGTGCCGACCAGCTCGACCCCGGCCGCCCGCAGCTCCTCCAGCGCGGCGGCGGTGGTCTCCGGCGCCACCCCGGCGGTGAGGTCCAGCAGGACGCGGGTGGTGAAGCCCGCCCGGGCGGCGTCCAGGGCGGTCGCCCGGACGCAGTGGTCGGTGGCGATGCCCACCACGTCGACCTCGTCGACCTGGCGCTCGCGCAGCCACTCCACCGGGCCGCGGGCGTTCTCGTCCAGTCCCTCGAAGCCGCTGTACGCCGCCGAGTGGGCGCCCTTGTCGAAGACCGCCTCGACCGCGCCGGAGATCACGGCGGGCGCGAAGTTGGGGTGGAAGCCCACCCCCTCGGTGCCGGCCACGCAGTGGACGGGCCAGCTGTGGACGTAGTCCGGATCGGCGGAGAAGTGCGCGCCCGGGTCGATGTGGTGGTCGCGGGTGGCGAGGATGTGCTGGTAGCCGGGGGAGGACTCGGCGATCAGGTCGGTGATGGCGGCGGCGACCTCGGCGCCGCCGGCGACGGCCAGGCTGCCGCCCTCGCAGAAGTCGTTCTGAACGTCGACGACGATCAGTGCCCGGTGCATGGCTCGCATCCTCGGATGTCGGGGGCCCGCCGGCGGCGGCGCCCCGGTGGGGGAGCCCTCGGGAGTACTCGGCCCGGCGGTGCGGGGCTCGGGGGGTTCTCGGGGAGCTCCGGGGGAACTCTACGGCTGACTCTAGGGAGTGCCGCGCGGGGGCGGAAGCCCCGGGGACCGCTCGGGTGGCCGGGCCGGGGGCTCCCGCCCGATCGCGGGTCCCGCCCGGTCGCGGGACCCGTTCGGGCCGGGACGCCGCGTCAGGGCGCGGTGCCGGGACGCCGCGTCAGGCCGTGGTCTCGGGGCGCGGTGTCGGGGCGCCGCGTCAGGGCTGGGCGTCGGGATGCCGCGTCAGCGCGGGCGTCAGAGCACCACGTCGGACGGCAGCAGCAGCTCGGTCGGCAGCACCGGGTCGCCCTTGGACAGCTGGGTGGCCGACAGCGGCAGCGCGGCGCGGGCGCGGACGTGGCGGTCGCGGGCGGCGGTGAGCGGCTCCCGCCCGACGGTCTCACCGGCCCGGACCAGCGGCACCTGCAGCAGGTGCGGCCGCAGCTCCGCCGGGACGGGCCCGGTGCCGACCACCTCGGCCTCGGCCACGCCCTCGGCGTCGGGCCGGCGCGCCGCCCACTTGCGGCCGCCGATGCTGGTCTTGCCGCCCGCCGCGCGCTTGGCCACCGGCACCAGCGGCCCCCCGTCGGCCCCGGCGCGGGCGACCAGCTTGTAGACCATCGCGCAGGTCGGGTGCCCGCTGCCGGTGACCAGGCTGGTGCCGACGCCGTAGCCGTCCACCGGGGCGGCGGCCAGGGCGGCGATCGCGTACTCGTCCAGGTCGGAGGTGACGATGATCCGGGTCTTCTCGGCGCCCAGCTCGTCCAGCTGGCGGCGGACCCGGTGGGCCAGCAGGGTGAGGTCGCCGGAGTCGATCCGGACGGCGCCCAGCTCGGGGCCGGCCACCTCGACCGCGGTGCGCACGGCCTCGCGCAGGTCGTAGGTGTCGACCAGCAGCGTGGTGCCCTTGCCCATCGAGGCGATCTGCGCGGTGAAGGCGTCCCGCTCGCTGTCGTGGACCAGGGTGAAGGCGTGCGCGGCGGTGCCGGTGGTCGGGATGCCGTGGGTGAAGCCGGCCTCCAGGTCGGAGGTGGCGGCGAACCCGGCCACGTACGCGGCCCGGGCGGCGGCCACGGCGGCCTGCTCGTGGGCCCGGCGGGCGCCCATCTCGATCACCGGGCGGCCGCCGGCGGCCGCCGTCATCCGGGAGGCGGCGGCCGCGATGGCCGAGTCGTGGTTGAGGATCGAGAGGATCACCGTCTCCAGGATCACGGCCTCGGCGAAGCTGCCCTCGACGGTGAGCAGCGGGGAGCCGGGGAAGTAGACCTCGCCCTCCGGATAGCCGTGGATGTCGCCGCGGAAGCGGTAGTCGGCGAGGAAGCGCAGGGTGTCCTCGTCGACCACGCCCTGGTCGGCCAGCCAGTCCAGCTGGGCGGTGGTGAAGCGGAAGTCCTCGACGGCGTCGAGCACCCGGCCGGTGCCTGCCATGACGCCGTAGCGGCGGCCGCTCGGCAGGCGGCGGGTGAACACCTCGAAGACGGAGCGGCGGTGCGCGGCCCCGCTGCGCAGGGCGGCCTGCAGCATGGTGAGCTCGTAGCGGTCGGTGAGCAGCGCGGTCGAGCCGGCCGCGCGCACTGAAGTGGCGTCCATGAGGATGATGCTACTACCACTTAGCGTCAGAGTGACGATTTCTCGTTCGGCGGGCCGGGCCGGAATCGCCCGGGGGTCCCCCGGATGGCAGCATGGGGCGTGAGGAGCAACGGACGAGCGTGCAGCGAGGAGGACCCGGCGTGAGTGTCGCGCCCGCGGAGATCGAGCGCCCCGAGGTCGAGGGGCTGCCGGCGGCAGAGCCGGACACCCCCTGGGTGACCATCGTGCACAACGACCCGGTCAACCTGATGAGCTACGTCCAGTACGTCTTCCAGGCCTACTTCGGCTACCCGAAGGACAAGGCCAGGCAGCTGATGATGGACGTCCACACCAAGGGGCGGGCGGTGGTCTCCAGCGGTTCCCGCGAGGAGATGGAGCGCGACGTCCAGGCGATGCACGGCTACGGCCTCTGGGCGACGCTGCAGCACGACTGACGCCGGAACCGCCGGCCGTACGACCGAAGACGACGAAGACGGGCTGACCGATACAGATGGCTGGGTTGTTCGAGAGCACCGGCGGTGGCGGCGCGGCGATCGCGCTGGACGAGTGGGAGGTCTCCATCCTCCGCTCGCTGGAGGTGCAGTTGCTGGAGCTGATCGGCCCCGGCCCGGGCGGGGAGGGCGGCGACCCGCTGGCCGCGCTGTTCGCCGAGGGGCCCACCGAGGCGCCCGCCGACCCGGTGCTGGCCCGGTTCTTCCCGGACGCCTACGGCGACCCGGGGAAGGCGGAGGACGAGGAGTCCAGGGCCGCGTCCGGGGAGTTCCGCCGCTTCACCGAGCCGGACCTGCGGGCCCGCAAGCGGGAGGACGCGCTGTTCGTGGTCCGGGCGCTGGACGGCCTCGGCGGCGACGGGGTGCTCAAGCTGGGCACCCCCGAGTGCCTGCGCTGGCTGGGCGCGCTGAACGACCTGCGGCTGGCGCTCGGCGTCCGGCTGGAGGTCACCGAGGAGGACGAGGAGGGCCTCTACGCGCTGCCGGACGGCGACGAGCGCAAGCCGCTGGTGATGGCGTACCTGTGGCTGGGGGCGATGCAGGAGTCGCTGCTGGAGGCGATGGGCGACTGAGCCGCGGCCGTGCGGGGGAGCGCGCGGCCCGTGCCGACGCGCGGCGGGGGCGGGGCGGCGGGTGCCGGGTGAACGGGCCGTGGATTCCGGCGGACCCCGGGGTGAACGCGGAGCGGCGGAGTCCGCTCCCGTTCGCGTTTCCGGGGCGATCGTGCCCGGTTTCGGGCAGGAGCCGGCGCTTTCGTCCAGCATGTGGACGATCAGGCCAAGGTTTTCCGGTCAAAATGGGGCAAATGCGAGCAGGTCATGCTCAGATAACGCTCAGATGACACCGCTATTCGGATGGTGCGTGGTACGACTTCTCCACCCCCGAGACCGACCAGGACGGTGCACCCATGGCCGAGAAGCCGTACGACCCCGTGGTCGACACCACACCGGACGAGGAGGGCTACGAGCGCGGGCTTGGCAGCCGCCAGATCCAGATGATCGCGATCGGCGGAGCCATCGGCACCGGCCTCTTCCTCGGCGCCGGCACCGCCATCTCCAAGTCCGGCCCGAGCCTGATCCTCTCCTACGCCGTCGCCGGCGTGGTGATCTTCGCGATCATGCGCGCCCTCGGCGAACTCCTCACCTACCGCCCGGTCTCCGGCAGCTTCGCCGAGTACGCGCGGGAGTTCCTCGGCCCCTTCGCCGGCTACGTGACCGGCTGGACGTACTGGCTGTTCTGGGTCGTCACCGGCATGGCGGAGACCACCGCCGCCGCCGTGTACGTGAAGTTCTGGGCGCCCGGCATCCCGCAGTGGCTCAGCGCGCTGACCTTCCTGGTCGTCCTCTACGCGGCCAACCTGATCTCGGTGAAGCTGTTCGGCGAGATCGAGTTCTGGTTCTCCATGGTCAAGGTCACCGCCATCATCGGCATGATCCTGATCGGCGTCGGCGTGCTCACCCTCGGCTTCAGCAAGGCCGGCGACACCGCCTCGATCACCCACCTGTGGGAGGGCGGCGGCTTCTTCCCCAAGGGCATAGGCGCCACCGTGATGACCCTTCAGATCGTCATGTTCGCCTATCTCGGCGTCGAACTCGTCGGCGTCACCGCGGGCGAGAGCGAGAACCCCGAGAAGACCCTGCCGCGCGCCATCAACACCCTGCCCTGGCGGATCGCGCTGTTCTACATCGGCGCCCTGGTCGTCATCCTCTCGCTCGTGCCGTGGACCGAGTTCCAGCCCGGCGTCAGCCCGTTCGTCGCCGCCTTCGGCAAGATCGGCATCCCGGCCGCGGCCGGCATCATCAACTTCGTGGTGCTCACCGCCGCGCTCTCCTCCTGCAACTCCGGGATGTACTCCACCGGCCGCATGCTGCGCGACCTCGCCCTGCGCGGCCAGGCCCCCGGGCAGCTCACCAAGCTCAACTCCCGGCGCACCCCGGCCTTCGCGATCACCGTGTCCAGCCTGCTGATGGGCGTCGGCGTGGTGCTCAACTACCTCGTCCCGGCGCGGGCGTTCGAGTACATCACCTCGGTCGCCACGGTCTGCGGCCTGTGGACCTGGGCGATGATCCTGATCTCCCAGATCCGCTACCGGAAGGCCTGGAAGCGCGGCGACCTGCCGGCCCCCTCCTTCAAGGCCCCCGGCGGCGCCTGGGTCAGCTGGGCCGCGCTCGCCTTCCTCGCCCTGGTCGTGGTGCTGATCGGCCTGGACGAGGACAGCCGGATCTCGCTGTACGTCTTCCCGGCCTGGGCCGTGCTGCTGGTGGTCGGCTACCGCCTCCTCAAGAGCCGCAACCCGCAGGCCGTCGACGGCCCCGTCGAGGACCGCCAGTACGCGCCCGAGGGCGGCTGACCCCGGCCCGCACGGACCCCGGGCCCGCCCGCGGACACCCGCCGACCGCGCCTCGGGACACCCGCCGACCGCGCCTCGGACGCCCCGGCAGACACCTGCCGGGGCGTGGCTATCCTGACCGCATGCTGACCATCACCCGAGAAATCCGCGACCGGATCGTGGCCCACGCCCGCGCCGACCACCCGGACGAGGCCTGCGGCGTGGTCGCCGGACCGGCCGGCAGCGGACGGCCCGAGCGGTTCATCCCCATGCTGAACGCCGCCCGCTCGCCCACCTTCTACGAGTTCGACTCGGGCGACCTGCTCAAGCTCTACCGCGAGATGGACGACCTCGACGAGGAGCCGGTGATCGTCTACCACTCGCACACCGCGACCGAGGCCTACCCCTCGCGCACCGACGTGAGCTACGCCTCCGAGCCGTTCGCCCACTACGTCCTGGTCTCGACCGCCGACGGCAACGGCGAGGACGACCCCTACCAGTTCCGCTCGTTCCGCATCGTGGACGGCGAGATCACAGAGGAAGACGTCCAGGTCGTCGAGGCCTACCAGCCCTGACCGGTGCCCGCCCGGACACGGCCCGCCGACCTCCGGGAACGGGTCGGCGGGCCGCCGTCGTCTCAGTCCTGGGAACGAGAACATCCGGATCCCGAGACGGGCATGTCGGAGCGGGCTCGGGAATCTATACGATGAGCCCATGCGTTCCGTCGATGTGAGCAACCAGGCCCCGGGCACCCGCCTCGTGGCGCGCCTGCACATCGACCTGTGCCGGCACGCCGGTGCGATCTGTCCCGGCACGCCCGCGCGCTCGCGCTGAGAGCCGCCCCACCCCACCCGGGCCCGCCACCCTCCGGCGGCGTCGAGCCCCGGGCACCCTCCGCCCTGCCGCGCCCCTCGCGGCCCACCCACTCCACGACTCGCACAGGAGCGCACCCATGGCCATCGAGGTCCGCATCCCGACCATCCTCCGCACCTACACCGACGGCGCCAAGGCCGTCGAGGGCAACGGCAGCAACCTCGGGGAACTCTTCACCGACCTCGACGCCCGCCACCCCGGCATCGCCGCCCGCCTGGTCGAGGGCGGCGAGCTGCGCCGCTTCGTCAACGTCTACCTGAACGACGAGGACGTCCGGTTCCTGGAGGGCATCTCCACCGCCGTCGCCGACGGCGACAGCGTCACCATCCTGCCCGCCGTGGCCGGCGGCGCCCGCTGACCGCCCGGTTCCCCCGTCACCGGCGGGGGAACCACCCCTCGTGACCCTCACCGAGGTGTGACCCTCACCGCCGTGGCCGGAGGCCTCCCTTGCGTTACGACAGTCCGCTCGAAGCCGTCGGCAACACCCCGCTGGTCCGCCTGCCGCGGCTGTCCGCCGCCGTCCCCGGAAACGCCGACGGCCTGGTCAGCCTCTGGGCCAAGCTGGAGGACCGCAATCCGACCGGCTCGATCAAGGACCGTCCGGCGCTGCACATGATCGAGCGCGCCGAGGCCGAGGGCCGGCTCACCCCGGGCTGCACGATCCTGGAGCCCACCAGCGGCAACACCGGCATCTCGCTCGCCATGGCCGCCAAGCTCAAGGGCTACCGGATGGTCTGCGTGATGCCCGAGAACACCAGCGAGGAGCGGCGCGAGCTGCTCCGCATGTGGGGCGCCGAGATCATCCCCTCCGCGGCGGCCGGCGGCTCCAACACCGCCGTCCGGATCGCCAAGGAGATCGCCGCGGAGCACCCCGACTGGGTGATGCTCTACCAGTACGGCAACCCCGACAACGCGGGCGCCCACTACACCGGCACCGGCCCCGAGATCCTCGCCGACCTGCCGACCGTCACCCACTTCGTGGCCGGCCTCGGCACCACCGGCACCCTCATGGGCGTCGGCCGCTACCTGCGCGAGAAGGTCCCCGGCGTGAAGATCGTCGCCGCCGAACCGCGCTACGACGACCTGGTCTACGGGCTGCGCAACCTGGACGAGGGCTTCGTCCCCGAGCTCTACGACGCCGAGGTGCTCACCACCCGCTTCTCGGTCGGCTCCGCCGACGCCGTCCGCCGCACCCGCGAACTCCTGCAGCAGGAGGGCGTCTTCGCGGGCGTCTCCACCGGCGCCATCCTGCACGCGGCGATCGGCGTCGGCCGCAAGGCCGCGGCCGCCGGGGAGCGCGCGGACATCGTCTTCGTGGTCGCCGACGGCGGCTGGAAGTACCTGTCCACCGGCATCTACACCGCCGAGACCACCGAGGCGGCGGTCGAGGCGCTGCAGGGCCAGCTCTGGGCCTGAGGTCCGGCACTCGGACCGGGCCCGGTCCGGCACCCGCTGCTAGTTCAGCACCTGCTGCGCCCGGGCCCAGACCTGCCGGTCCACCGTGCCGGCCCGGCGGCGGAAGGCCGACAGCGGCACCTCGCGCAGCTCGTCGGTCTCCAGCCAGCTGGCCCGGCCCTGCCGGTCGCCCACCGAGCCGGGCGGCAGCGGCAGCACGCCGGGGCGTTCGGCGTGGTGCTTGCTGGTGATCTTCGCGACGGTCGCGGTCCGGCCGCGCACCCGCAGCACCAGGCACGGGCGGTCCTTGGACCCGGGGCCGTCCTCGAACGGCACCTGTGCCCACCAGATCTCCTGCGGCTCCGGCCCCGCCTTGGTGCCCGGGCGCGGCCGCGGGCCGGTCGGCCCCGCCGGTCGCGGCGCCGGACGGGTGCGCCGCACCAGCACCGCCGTGACGGCCGCCACCACTGCGATGCCGGCCAGTGCCAGGACGACCCAGGTACCAGTCATGCCGTTCATGCGGCGAACCGTACCGGGCCCGGGGCGAACGCCACCAGCGTGACGGCTGTGACAGTTGAGTATTTGTCCGCGCGTTGCTCCCGGTTCGTCACGGAACCGCCACCGTGCCCGTGCTGCCACGGACACCCCGCCCGCGTCCGGACAGGCTGCGTCACGAACGTCCGCCCCCGTTCCGGAGGTGCCCCGTGGTTCGTAGCGCCGAGCTGTGGTCCTACGCCGAGATCGCCCGCCACATCAACGTCCAGCCCGAGACCGTCCGCAACTACCGGCGGCACGGCCTGCTGCCCGACCCGGACCTGACCGACGACACCGGCCACCCGCGCTGGTACCCCGACACCATCCGCGCCTGGGCCCGCAACCGCCCCCGGCACCGCTGATCCCCGCCCGCGCCCGCGCCCCCGCTCCCGTCCCCCGGCGTTCTGGTGATTCCAGCCACAGCCCGGCACGGGGACGGGGGCAAAGTGCCGCTCCACCCTTACCCTCGACACACCAACGCAGTGCTACCGGCCGGTCCACCGGCCCGGCCTGCCGTTTTCCATGCCGTTTTCCAGCAGCAGCCAGGACGTGTCGGGGCGGAGGGGCTCGGATGAAACTGACCGTGGTGGGGTGCTCGGGGAGCTTCCCATCCGCCGACTCGCCCTGCTCCAGCTACCTGGTCGAGGCCGAGGGCTACCGCGTCGTCCTCGACCTCGGCAACGGAGCCCTCGGAGCCCTGCAGAAGTACACCGGCCTGTACGACGTCGACGCCGTCCTGCTCAGCCACCTGCACGCCGACCACTGCGTCGACCTGTGCGCCTACTGGGTGGCCCGCAACTACCGCGCCGAGGGCTGCCCGGAACTGCTGCCCGTGTACGGCCCGGCCGGCACCGCCGAGCGACTCGCCCGCGCCTACGACATGCCCGAGAACCCGGGAATGAAGGAGGTCTTCGAGTTCCGCACCCTGCACCCCGGCCGCTTCGACCTCGGCCCCTTCCGGATCGAGGTCGCCCGGGTCAACCACCCCGTCGACGCCTTCGCGTTCCGCCTCGAACACGCCGGCCGCTCGCTCGTCTACAGCGGCGACACCGGCGAGAGCACCGAACTCGTCGAACTGGCCCGCGACACCGACCTCTTCCTCTGCGAGGCCGCGTACATCGACGGCCGTGACACCTACCAGGCCGTCCACCTCAACGGCCGCGAGGCCGGCGAGCACGCCACCGCCGCCGGCGCCCGCAGACTCGTCCTCACCCACATCCCGCCGTGGACGGACGCCGAGCACAACCGCCGCGACGCGGCCGCGGCCTACGCGGGCCCGGTCGAGGTCGCCCGCGCGGGCGCGGTCTACGAGCTCTGAGCTCTGAGCTCTGAGCTCTGAGCCCGGGGCCCGGGGTCCTGAGCCCCGAGCCCGGACCGGGCCGGCGGAGCGGTCCGGAGGAGCGGGAAATGACGGTCCGTCAACTCGTCGTGCCGGGGCTCTCGGAGGCCGGGTCCGGCTCGGTGGGGGTGGCGGCGGGAGCGGCTCAGCGCCGCCCGGGGACGGGCAGCCCGAGGTGGTCCCGCAGGGTCGGGCCGCTGTAGTCGGTGCGGAACACCCCGCGTTCCTGGAGCAGCGGGACGACCCGGTCGACGAACTCGTCCAGGCCGCCCGGGGTGAGGTGCGGGACGAGGATGAAGCCGTCGGCGGCGTCCTGCTGCACGAACTCGTCGATCCGCGCGGCGACGGTGGCGGGGGAGCCGACGAAGGACTGCCGGCCGGTCACCTCGATCACCAGTTCGCGGCTGGTCAGCCCCTTCTCCGCGGCGACCGCCCGCCACCGCGCGGCGACGGCCAGCGGGTCGCCGAGGCCGACCCGGCCCCGCGCCAGGGCGCCGTCCGGGTCGGGGTCGATGTCCGGCAGGGGACCGTCCGGGTCGTGGTCGGACAGGTCCACGCCCCAGACCTGCTCCAGGAAGGCGATCGCGGTCCGCGGTCCGACCTGGGCCCGGCGGATCTCGACGGCGCGCTCCTGCGCCTCGGCATCGGTGTCGCCGAGGACGAAGGTGGCACCGGGCATGATCTTCAGCTCGTCCGGCTTGCGCCCGTACGCGGCGAGCCGGCGCTTGACGTCCGCGTGGAAGGCCTGGCCGGCCGCGAGGGCGGAGTGCCTGCTGAAGACCACGTCGGCCGTGGCGGCGGCGAACTCCCGGCCCTCGTCGGAGTCCCCGGCCTGGATCACCACCGGGTGGCCCTGCGGCGGGCGCGGCAGCGAGAGCCGGCCCTCGACCTCGAACTGCGGGCCGCGGTGCCGGACGCCGTCCTCCCCGGCGTCCCAGAACTCCCGGGCCAGCTGGACGAATTCGGCGGCGCGGGTGTAGCGGTCGGCGCGGTCCAGGTAGCCGCCGCGGCGGAAGTTCTCCCCGGTGAAGGCGTCCGAGGAGGTGACCACGTTCCAGGCCGCGCGGCCCCCGGAGAGGTGGTCCAGGGAGGCGAAGCGACGGGCCAGTTCGTACGGTTCGTTGAAGGTCGCGTTGACGGTGGCGGCCAGCCCGAGCCGCTCGGTGACGGCGGCCAGTGCGTTCAGCAGGGTGATCGACTCGGGCCGGCCGACCACGTCCAGGTCGTGGACGCGGCCCTTGTGCTCGCGCAGCCGCAGGCCCTCGGCGAGGAAGAAGAAGTCGAACTTCCCGCGCTCGGCGGTCCGCGCGAGGTGGCGGAAGGAGTCGAACTCGATGTGGCTGCCGGAGGCCGGGTCGCTCCACACCGTCGTGTTGTTGACGCCGGGGAAGTGCGCGGCGAGGTGGATCTGCTTGAGCGGTCGGTCCGTCATCGGGTCACCTCGGCGAGCGCGGGGGAGGCGGTGGGGACGGCGGAGGCGGAGGCGTAGCGGCTGGTCGGCCGGGCCAGGCCGAGGTGGTCGCGCAGGGTGCGGCCGGGGTACCCGGCGCGCAGCAGGCCGGCGGCGCGCAGGGCCGGGGCGATCCGGTCGGCCAGGGCGGCCAGGTCGCGCGCCGGGTCGGCGGGGACGAGGTGGAAGCCGTCGACGCCGGTGCCGGCGGCGGTGAGTTCGGCGAGCAGGCGTTCCTCGGCGGCCCGGTCGGGAAGGGCGGACAGGGCGGCGCCGAGCCGGGCGAGGATCCGCAGGTGCTCGCCGGCGCGCAGCCGCAGTTCGGTGGCGGCGGTCAGCCGGGCGGCCCGGTCGGGGGCGTCGAGCAGGACGACGTCGGCGTGCCGGATCGCGGCGGCGACCCGGGCGCGCCCGTCGGCCGGGGCGTCCGGCGCGAGGTCGGCCGCCGCCACCGGCACCACGACGACCGGGCGGCCCTGGGGCGGACGCGGGGTGATGGACGGTCCCCGGACGGAGAAGTGCCGGCCCTCGAAGTCGACGTAGTGCAGCTTGCCGCGGTCGATGAACCGCCCGGTGGCGGCGTCGCGGATCTCCGCGTCGTCCTCCCAGCTGTCCCAGAGCCGGGCGGCGACCTCGACGGCGTCGGCCGCCTCGGCCCACAGCTCGTCGGCGGGGGCGACCGGGCGGCGGCCGAAGGCCCTCGCCTCGGCCTCGGTCGCGGAGACGCCGACCAGCCAGCCGGCCCGGCCGTGGCTCACCCAGTCCAGGGTGTTGACCGCGATCGAGGTGTGGAAGGGCTCGGTGTGGGTGGTGGTGACGGTCGGCACCAGCCCGACCCGGCCGGTGAGCGGGGCGATCCGGGCGAGGGCGGCGAGCGCGTCCGGGCGGCGCGGTTCGGCGGTGAAGGAGTCGTCGAGGGTGACGAAGTCCAGGGTGGCCCGTTCGGCGAGGCCGGCGAGGGCGGCGTAGTGCCCGGCGTCGAAGCGGCCGGGGCTGTCGAGGGCGGCGGACAGGTGGAGCTGGCGGGGCATGGCGAGCCTGACTTTCCTCGTGCGGACGCGTGCGCGGACGTGGGCGCGGACGGGTGCGCGCACCGGCCGGTACGGGAGCGGCGGTGGTGCGGGGCTGTTCGCGGAACACGCGGATGCGCGGTGACGGCCCGTGGGCGGGAGCCCGTCCGGGCGGGAGGAGCCGGCGCCGGCGGGACGTCAGCCGGACGGCGGCGGGGGAACGGTCAGCTCAGCCGCGACACGCCGCGGACCACACGCGACCGAAGTCGATGTGGCTGCGGGTGACCAGCGGGCACGAGGCGTTCACCGCCTCAGTTGACCAGGGCCCGCGTCGGTTCGTCAACCGTGCTTCCCGCGCCGCGGACCGTCCGGACACGCCGAGGGCCCCGTCCCGCCGCTGGGGGAGCAGCGGCGGGACGGGGCCCTCGTTGGGGACGTGGCGCGGGCGTCAGGCGCGGGTGACGTCCTCGATCTCGTCGTCGTCCTCGCGACCGGGGGTCTTGATGTCGAACTTGGCGATCGCGAAGCGGAACAGGAAGTAGTACAGCGCGCCGAAGACCAGGCCGATCGGGATGATCAGCCACGGCTTGGTGGCCAGGTTCCAGTTCAGCAGGTAGTCGATCAGGCCGGCCGAGAAGCCGAAGCCGTCGTGCACGCCCAGACCCCAGGTGACGGCCATCGAGAGGCCGGTGAGCACCGCGTGGATAAGGTAGAGCACCGGCGCGATGAACATGAACGAGAACTCGATCGGCTCGGTGACACCGGTCACGAAGCTGGTCAGCGCGACCGAGATCATCATGCCGAGCACGGCCTTGCGGCGCTCGGGGCGCGCGGCGTGGGCGATGGCCAGGGCGGCGGCCGGGAGGCCGAACATCATGATCGGGAAGAAGCCCGACATGAACTGGCCCGCGGTCGGGTCGTGGTGGAAGAAGCGCGGGATCTCGCCGGTCCAGGTGGCGCCCGACGGGTCGGTGAAGCTGCCGAGCTGCTGCTGGAAGAACGTGTTCAGGAACTGGTGCATGCCGACCGGGATCAGGCCGCGGTTGGCGACACCGTAGATGGCGGAGCCGCCGGCGCCCAGACCGGTCAGCCAGTCGCTGGCGTGGGTCAGGCCGGTGCCGATCGGGCCCCAGGCCAGGCCCATGACCACACCGAGCAGGGTGCCCACGAAGGCCATGATGATCGGGACGAGGCGGCGGCCGTTGAAGAAGCCGAGCCAGTCGACCAGCTTCTTGCGGTGGTACTTCTGCCAGATCACGGCGCTGAGCAGACCGACGACGATGCCGCCGAAGACACCCGGGTCCTGGGGCTTGCCCTTCGGCAGCGCCGCGGTGATGGTGCCGTCCATCGGGAAGACGGTGAGCACCTCCTTGAAGACCAGGTAGCCGACCAGGGCCGCCAGCGCGGTCGAGCCGTCGGCCTTCTTCGCGAAGCCGATCGCGACACCGACGCAGAACAGGAGCGCCAGATTGCTGAACACCGCGTCACCGGCGGTCGCGAAGACCTCGGCGACCTTCCCCCAGCCGAGCCCGTCCTTGCCGAAGACGTCGGGCTGGCCGAGCCGGAGCAGGATGCCGGCGGCGGGCAGGACGGCGACCGGCAGCTGGAGGCTGCGGCCGATCTTCTGCAGACCCTGGAGGAGGTTCTGGCCGAACTTCTTGGCGGGGCTTGGCGTGGCCGGAGCCGTGGCGGGCGCCGGTGCCTGCGCAGACTGACTCATGGGGGTGGGTTCCTAACGGCATGGCGGTCGGTCGGGGAGGGCACAGGGGGCCGAACCGCGAACTGGTCTACACCACGGGTGGTGTAGACCAGTTTTGTAGCACGGGCGGAGAAGGCGGGGAACCCTGGAAAGCGCCGTCACCGGAAAGCGCTATGAAATCGAAACCTGGGTGCGGAACGACGATCTTGATTACGTGTGCGATGGGGATTTTGGCTATTTGCGCAACAAAAAGGCCCCGGCCGCCGTACGGCGGGGCGGGCGGCGCTTGGGGACGGGCGGGCGGGCCCCGGTCGGGGCCGGGTGGATGCTCAGAGTGACCGCAGCGTCGCGGAACCGCCTGGTCGGGGCCGCGCCGGGCGCGCCCGGGTCGCCGTCGGACGGTGGTGCGAAGGCCGTCGTCGGCGGCCGGATCGCCGCCGAATTACCTTTCGAACGGCCGCCGGGCAGGGAATTGAGTCCTTTCCCGAAATGCCGAAGGCCCCCGGACCGGCAGGTCCGAAGGCCATGGCGCGAGCTGCCCGGCGCCGATCCGTTTCAGGCTTTGGTGACGTCCTCGACCTCGCTGTCGTCCTCCCGCCCCGGTGTTTTCAGATCGAATTTCACGATGATGAACCGGAAGAGCGCGTAGTACACCACCGCGAAGCAGAGGCCGATGACGATGATCAGCCACGGCTTGGTGGCCAGCCCCCAGTTGATCACGTAGTCGATCAGGCCGGCCGAGAAGCTGAACCCGTCGTGCACCCCGAGCCCCCAGGTGACCGCCATCGACGCGCCGGTCAGCAGGGCGTGCACGGCGTACAGGGCCGGGGCGATGTAGGCGAAGGAGTACTCGATCGGCTCGGTCACACCGGTGACGAAGGAGGTCAGGCCGAGCGAGAGCATCAGCCCGTAGATCTCCTTGCGGCGGTGCGGCTTGGCGGAGTGCGCGATCGCGAGTGCGGCGGCCGGCAGCGCGAACATCATGATCGGGAAGAATCCGGACTGGAACTGGCCGGCCGTCGGATCGCCCGCCAGGAAACGCGGAATGTCGCCGTGCACGATCGTGCCGTCGGCCTTGGTGAACTCCCCGAACTGGAACCAGACGAAGGTGTTCAGCAGCTGGTGCATGCCGATCAGCAGCAGCGCCCGGTTGACCAGGCCGAAGATGCCGGAGCCACCCGCCCCCAGATCCGCCAGGTGCTGCGAGAAGTCGTTGAGGCCGCGCCCGATCGGCGGCCAGACCCAGAGCGCGACGACGGCCGTCAGCATTCCGACCAGGGCGGTGATCATCGGCACCAGTCGGCGGCCGTTGAAGAAGCCCAGCCAGTCGACCAGCTTGGTGCGGTGGAACCGCACCCACAGCCAGGCCGACATCAGGCCGAGCAGGATGCCGCCCAGCACCCCCGGGTTCTGGTACGTCGCGGCGGCCGCCTTCGCCGAGCCGTAGTCCACGCACTGGTCGCTCACCAGGACCGTCGGCGGCTTGCAGCTCTCCGGGAAGGCGTGCAGCACCCGGTAGTAGACGAGGAAGCCGACCACGGCCGCCAGCGCCGTCGAACCGTCCGCCTTCTTGGCCATGCCGATCGCCACACCGATGCAGAACAGCATCGGCAATCCGAGCGCGGAGTCGAGCAGCGCGCCGCCGGCCGCGGCGAAGACCTTGGCGACGTTGTTCCAGCCCAGGCCGTCCTTGCCGAACACGTCCGGCTGGCCGAGCCGGTTGAGGATGCCCGCCGCCGGGAGCACCGCCACGGGCAGCTGCAGCGAACGGCCCATCTTCTGCAGGCCGCCGTAGAAGGAGTGCCACCACTGCGTCTGCGGGGCCGTGGCTCCTGCCGAACTCATCCTTAGCCCTCCGGGACCGGTTGCCGACCGGTGGCCCCCTGCGGGACCCTCGGGCGGGGCCCTGGAACCCCCGGGGTCGTTTCTGCGTTCATCGGAGTACACATATATTGGTGTAGACCACTTGGGGACGCAGGCCGCACTCCGGGACGTAGCCCCGCTGATCGTCATCCTCGGGCGGCGGTCGGGAGCCTGCCTGCGGGAATGGGCCATAAGTGGACTAACCTGGCAAACCGGTCCCGCACGGGTGATGCTGGTCGCGCTGCCCAGCAGCACGACCGCAGCTGAACCCGCGTCAGCCACCGGCACGGACCTCGCCGCTCCACGGCCGAGGGACGACCCCCACAGCACAGCGCAGGACGGCACCCGGCAGAGCGGCCGGCGAGCCGAGACAGAGGGAGAAATCAGATGGCCAGCAAGGCTGAGAAGATCGTCGCCGGTCTGGGCGGCATCGACAACATCGAAGAGGTCGAGGGCTGCATCACCCGCCTGCGCACCGAGGTCAAGGACGCCTCCCTGGTCGACGAGGCCGCCCTCAAGGCCGCCGGCGCCCACGGCGTCGTCAAGATGGGCACCGCGATCCAGGTCGTCATCGGCACCGACGCCGACCCGATCGCCGCCGACATCGAGGACATGATGTGAGCTGAGCCACCCGGCTCACCCGCCCGGCCCGCCACCACCCACCCGGGGGACGGCGGGCCGCGGCACACCCGCCCCGCCCACACCGCCCCGCCCCGACCGACGCGCCCACACCGCCCCGACCGACGCGCCCACCCGGACCGACCCGCCGCCCCGGACCGACTACGCTCGGTGCCTATGTCACGCATCGACGGCCGCACCCCCGAACAGCTCCGCCCCATCACCATCGAGCGGGGCTGGAGCAAGCACGCCGAAGGCTCCGTCCTCATCTCCTACGGCGACACCAAAGTGCTGTGCACCGCCAGCGTCACCGAGGGCGTCCCCCGCTGGCGCAAGGGCAGCGGCGAAGGCTGGGTCACCGCCGAGTACTCCATGCTCCCGCGCGCCACCAACACCCGCGGCGACCGCGAAGCCGTCAAGGGCCGCATCGGCGGCCGCACCCACGAGATCAGCCGACTCATCGGCCGCTCGCTGCGCGCCGTCGTCGACCACCGCGCCCTCGCCGAGAACACCATCGTCCTCGACTGCGACGTCCTCCAGGCCGACGGCGGCACCCGCACCGCCGCCATCACCGGCGCCTACGTCGCCCTCGTCGACGCCGTCTCCTGGGCCCGCGACAAGAAGCTCCTGCGCGCCAAGGGCCAGCCCATCACCGGCGGCGTCAGCGCCGTCAGCGTCGGCATCATCGACGGCACCCCGATGCTCGACCTCCGCTACGAGGAGGACGTGCGCGCCGAAACCGACATGAACATCGTCTGCACCTCCGACGGCCGCTTCGTCGAGGTCCAGGGCACCGCCGAGGGCGCCCCCTTCGACCGCGACCTGCTCAACCGGCTGCTCGACCTCGGCAGCCTGGGCTGCGCCGAACTCGACGAGATCCAGCGCAAGGCCCTCGAAGGCTGAACCGGCGCGGGCCCCGCAGCCGTGGCCCAGGACGGACGCCCCGCCGCCGGGCCTGCTGTACAGGCCGGGCCCGGAGACCGTACGGTTCCCGCAGCACCCCCGCTGCGGGAACCGCGCACCTCCGGGCGCGCGTCCCCCACCACGGAACCCGCGCCGCACAGGAGGACCGGATGCCGTCCAGCATCGCCCGCCCCACCGCCCTCGCCGTGGCCGGACTGATCGCCATCCTCCCGCTGAGCATGGTGAGTTGCTCCGCCGCGCAGAAGGCCATCGACTGCGGCAACACCGCCGTGAAGATCACCGGCGACATCGCCGACGTCACCCAGGCCTACGACAACGCGAGCAACGACTCCGCCGCCGCGGGGAAGGCCCTGCAGAAGCTCAAGAACGACCTCGATCAGGTCGGCAAGAACTCCAAGGACACCGACGTCGCCAAGGCCGTGACGGACCTGCAGAAGCAGGCCGACAACGTGCAACGGGCCGCCGACAAGAACGAGGTCCCCGACCTCAAGCCCCTCGGCGACGCGGCCGGCGCCCTCACCAAGGTGTGCACCGGCTGACCCCCGCCGGCCGCTGGATAGGGTGGGCGATATGTCCACCCGTCTGATCCTCGCCACCCGCAACCGGCACAAGGTCGCCGAACTGCGCGCCATCCTCACCGACGCCGGCCTGGACGTCGAACTCGTCGGCGCCGACGCCTACCCCGAGATCCCGGACGTCCCCGAGACCGGCGTCACCTTCGCCGAGAACGCCCTGCTCAAGGCCCACGCCCTGGCCCGCGCCACCGGCCTGCCCGCCGTCGCCGACGACTCCGGGCTCTGCGTCGACGTGCTCAACGGCGCGCCCGGCATCTTCTCCGCCCGCTGGGCCGGCAAGCACGGCGACGACCGCGCCAACCTCGACCTGCTGCTCGCCCAGCTCTCCGACATCGCCGAGCCGCACCGCGGCGCCCACTTCTTCTGCGCCGCCGCCCTCGCCCTGCCGGACGGCACCGAGCGCGTCGTCGAGGGCCGCCTCCTCGGCACCCTGCGCACCACCCCGGCCGGCACCGGCGGCTTCGGCTACGACCCGATCCTCCAGCCCCTCGGCGAGACCCGCACCTGCGCGGAGCTCACCGCCGACGAGAAGAACGCCATCAGCCACCGCGGCCAGGCCTTCCGCGGCCTGGTGCCGGTCGTCAAGGAGCTGCTGGGCTGACAGGACGTCCGCTGAACGTCGAAGGCCCGCCCCGAGATCGCTCTCGGGGCGGGCCTTCGATTCCAAGGTTTGTGCGGCCTGAGGGACTCGAACCCTCACGGGATTTCTCCCACGGGTACCTAAAACCCGCGCGGCTGCCTGTTACGCCAAGGCCGCATGGCCTTCAGTCTAGGGCTTCACTACCGGTGGGGACACTGTGATTCAGCGCGGCGACGTTCGCCGGTTCTTGTTCCGGCCGCAATAGGTGTCGGTGACGGAGTGGCAGTCCGGGCAGAGGAGCCGGAGTTTGTCCGGGCGGCTGTCCAGTCAGTCGCCGTTGACGTGGTCGACCGGGCGAGCAGTTCGCGGGTGTACGTGACCGGCATGGGTCCCCCTGTGGGCTGGTGGACCCCCTTCCCCGATGGGTGAACGATCGGGCTGCGGAGGGGTTACGGCCTCCGGTGTGTTTGGCTGTTGATTACCAATTGGTACAGACCTATTGACCTATGTGGTTCAGACCACATAGCTTCTGCGCCAATTGCAATCCCCCACGTGCGTGCTCCCCCACAGGCACGTGCCGACACTCTCTCCTGGAGGACCGAGTGTTGATCCGAAGCGCGGCGCAGCGGCGTCCCACCGCCGCCAGCCGCCGTAAGGGCGCCCGGGCGGGTGCGGCCTCGATGGCCGCCGCGTCGTTGGCCGGGCTGCTGATGGCGACGCTGGGTGCGGCGCCCTCGCAGGCGTCGGCGGCGGTCGACAACGCGAGCTGTCGTCCCGACGGGCTGTACCAGACCCCCGGGGTGGACGTCCCGTACTGCTCCGTCTACGACACCGGCGGGCGCGAGAAGATGGGCGCGGACCACCAGCGCCGCATCATCGGGTACTTCACCGGCTGGCGCACCGGCAAGAACGGCGACCAGCCGTACCTGGTGAGCGACATCCCCTGGGACAAGGTCACCCACCTCAACTACGCGTTCGGGCACGTCGGCGGCGACAACAAGCTGTCCGTCGGCACGGACGGCCCGACCAACGAGGCCACCGGGATCTCCTTCCCCGGCGTGCCCGGCGCCGAGCTGGACCCGACGCTGCCGTACAAGGGCCACTTCAACCTGCTGACGAAGTTCAAGAAGCAGTACCCGAACGTCAAGACCCTGATCTCGGTCGGCGGTTGGACCGAGACGGGCGGCTACTTCGGGGACGACGGCAAGCGGGTGAACTCCGGCGGCTTCTACGCGATGACCGTCAATCCGGACGGCAGCGTCAACCAGGCCGGGATCGACACCTTCGCGGCCTCGTCGGTCGACTTCCTCCGCAAGTACGGCTTCAACGGCGTCGACATCGACTACGAGTACCCGACCTCGATGAAGGACGCCGGCAACCCGCTGGACTGGCAGCTCGCCAACTCCAAGCGCGGCTCGCTGGCCAAGGGCTACGCGGCGCTGATGAAGACGCTGCGGGAGAGCCTGGACAAGGCCGGTGCCGCCGACGGCAAGCACTACCTGCTGTCGGTCGCGGCGCCGTCCTCCGGCTACCTGCTGCGCGGCATGGAGACCTTCCAGGTGGCGCAGTACCTGGACTACGTCAACGTCATGTCGTACGACCTGCACGGCGCCTGGAACAAGTACGTCGGCCCGAACGCCTCGTTGTACGACGACGGCAAGGACGGCGAGCTGGCGGCGGCCAACGTCTACGGCACCGCGCAGTACGGCGGCATCGGCTACCTCAACGCCGACTGGTCGTACCACTACTTCCGCGGTGCGATGCCGGGCGGGCGGATCAACGTCGGCCTGCCGTACTACACCCGTGGTTTCAAGAACGTCCAGGGCGGCGCCAACGGCCTCTGGGGCACCGCGTCCGCGACCACCTGCCCGGCCGGCTCCGGTCTGACCTCCTGCGGTGACGGCGCGGTCGGCATCGACAACATCTGGAACGACAAGGACGACGCGGGCAAGGAGTCGCCGGCCGGGTCGAACCCGATGTGGCACGCGAAGAACCTGGAGAAGGGCATCCTGCCCGACTACCTCGCCAAGTACGGCGTGACGGACACGGCGCTGCAGGGCACCTACGCCCGCAACTACAGCTCCTCCCTGGTGGCGCCGTGGCTGTGGAACGACACGAAGAAGGTGTTCCTCTCCACCGAGGACGAGCAGTCGGTGGGCGCCAAGGCCGACTACATCGTCAACCAGGGTGCCGGCGGCGCGATGGTCTGGGAGCTCGCGGGCGACTACAAGTGGGACGCCGCCGCGAACGGCGGCAAGGGGGAGTACGTCCCCGGCTCGACGCTGACCTCGCTGATGTACGACAAGTTCAAGTCGGCGAGCCCGTACGGCGCGACGCGTTCGACGGTCGCGCTCCCGCAGCAGACCCTGGCGGTCGACGTGTCGTTCACCAACTTCGCGCTGGGCGACTCGAACTACCCGATCAACCCGAAGCTGCACATCGTCAACAACTCGGCGCTGACCCTGCCGGGTGGCACCGAGTTCCAGTTCGACTACGGCAACTCGGCGCCGGGCAACGCCAAGGACCAGTCCGGCTTCGGCCTGCAGGTGATCCGGCAGGACAACCCGGGACCGGGCAACGTGGGCGGTCTGAAGGGCACCTACAACCGGGTGTCGGTCAAGCTGCCGGGCTGGCAGTCGCTGGCGCCGGGCGCCTCGGTCGACATCGACTTCGTCTACTACCTGCCGGTGTCCACGCCGTCGAACTGGACGGTCAACGTGGGCGGCACGCTGTACGGGATCAAGGGCGACCTGACCCGCGGCGCGACGGACGGCGGTACGACGCCGCCGACCACGCCTCCGACGACCCCTCCCACGACGCCGCCCACCACTCCGCCGACGACCCCGCCGACCACGCCTCCGACGACCCCGCCCACCACTCCGCCGACCACGCCCCCCACGACCCCGCCGACCACGCCGGCCGGCTGTGCGGGAGCGCCGAGCTGGGACGCGGGCACCACCTACGCGACCACCACCAAGGTCTCGTGGAAGGGCCACTACTACCAGAACAAGTGGTGGACCAAGGGCGACGACCCCACGGCCAGTGGCGCATGGGGCGTCTGGAGCGACCTCGGGGCCTGCTGATCCGGCAGCCGGGGTGAGGAACGGCGGTGGCGGCGCACCCGGTCGGGGGGTGTGCCGCCACCGCTCCGTCGTGCCAGGTGAGGGGGGTCAGGCCTCGATCTTGAGGTCGCGCAGCAGCTTGGCGACGTGGCCGGTGGCCTTGACGTTGTAGAGGGCGCGCTCGACCTTGCCCTGCTCGTCGACGATGATCGTGGAGCGGATCACGCCCTGGTAGGTACGGCCGTAGTTCTGCTTCTCGCCGTAGGCGCCGTAGGCCTCCAGGACCTTGTTGTCCGGGTCGGAGAGCAGGGTGACCTTGAGGTTCTCGGTCTCGCGGAACGTGCCGAGCTTCTCCGGCCGGTCCGGCGAGATGCCGATGACGTCGTAGCCGGCGCCCTCGAAGACCTGCAGGTTGTCGGTGAAGTCGCAGGCCTGCTTGGTGCACCCCGGGGTGAGCGCCTTGGGGTAGAAGTAGACGATGACCTTGCGGCCCGCGTGGTCGGCGAGGGAGACCTGGTTGCCGTCGGCGTCGGGCAGGCTGAAGGCGGGCGCGGTGTCGCCGGGCTGGAGACGCTCAGTCATGGGTGGACTCTCCTGGTGCGTGCTGCTGGGACGGGCGGTCGTACCACGGCAAACTTACCTCCGATGGTGGGTGGGGCCGCGCGGCCGTGCGCGGCAGCTGACACACTGGGGCAGTCGCACGGAACAACATCGGCAAGTGAATGGGGTGGCCCGAGTGGGCGAGGCGAGCACGCAGGACAAGTCGGCGCGGACGACCGCCCAGATCGAGGCGGACATCGCGAGCGCGCGCGACCGGCTGGCGGCGACCCTGGACGAGCTGGCCGTCCGTGTCCACCCGAGCACCATCTCCGCCCAGGTCAAGGCGAAGGCGGTGGCCTCCGTCGAGGAGAAGGCCGGCCGGGCGTACGTGGCGGCCAGCGGCATGGTGGACAAGGTGAAGGCGCAGTTCGTGGACGAGAAGGGGCAGCCGCGCCGGGAGCGGATCGTCCCGGCCGCGCTGGTCGGCGTGGGCCTGGTGCTGCTGGTCGCCTCGTCCCGCAAGCGCCGCAAGGACTGACCCGGCCGGAGAGGCTGACCCGGGCGGTGGGTGAGGGCCGGACGCGGTGCGCGTCCGGCCTTCCGCATGCCGGGCCAGCGTCACGCTCCGCGCCCGGGAGCGGTACCTTCGGGACCGTGAGTACGAACGAGGAGACCCACTCCGACCACCCGCACGATCCCGCCCGGCACGACCGGCTGGGTGAGAAGCTGCCGATCCGGATGCTGCACGACCGCGTGCTGGTGCGCACCGAGGGGGCCGAGGGCGAGCGCCGCTCGACCGGCGGCATCCTGATTCCGGCGACCGCTGAGCTGTCCAAGCGCTGCACCTGGGCCGAGGCCGTCGCGGTGGGCCAGAGCGTGCGCTCGGTGGAGCCGGGCGACCGGGTGCTGTACGACCCGGAGGACAAGCTGGAGGTCGAGGTCCGCGGCGCCACGTACGTGCTGCTGCGCGAGCGCGACCTGCACGCCGTGGCCGCGGCCCGTTTCGGGGACACCGAGGGCTCGACCGGCCTGTACCTCTGACCGGGGGGCGCCCGCGGTAGGTGTTCGAGGCGGGGGTCGTCGGCACGGCGCTGTGGCCGGATGAGGCGGGGAGCCCGTACGGCTGCCGGGCCGGACCGGCTGCCGATCCGTGCCGTGCCGTGCGGTGCCGTGCGGTGCCGTGCCGATCCGTGCCGTGCCGGCGGGCGAGCCGGTGGAACTGTCCGCGTGGTTCCGGTCGGTGATCGACGGGGCGGCTCGGGCGGCCCGTCGCGTCGGTCGTGGGACGGGGCGGATCGGTTCGTCGCCCGGGCTCGGGCAGCCCGGGCTGCCCCGGCTGCCCGGGGCGCGGTGCGCCGGGAGCTCGGCCCCGCGCGGACGGGCGACGCGGCCGTGTCAGGCGAGCAGTGCGCCGCCGTCCACGGTGACGACCGTGCCGGTGGCGAAGCGCTGCTCCATCAGGTAGGCGTACGCTTCGGCGGCCTCCTCCGGAGTGCCGATCCGGCCGAGCGGGAGGCCGGCGGCGGTCGTGGCGTAGAGCTGTTCGCGGTCGGTGTCGGGGAGGCCGGACCAGAGCGGGGTGCGGATCATGCCGGCCCGGACGGCGTTGACCCGGATCGGGGCGAGTTCCACGGCCAGGGCCCGGACCAGGGACTCGATCGCGCCGCAGATGCTCGCGGCGACGCTCCAGCCCGGGCCGGGCCGCCGGCCGGCGGTGCCGGAGGTGAGGGTGATCGAGCCGCCGGGGCGCAGCCGGGGCGCGGCGGCGCGGACGGCGTCGAGGGCGCCGAAGTAGCGCAGGGTGAAGAAGTGGCGGGCGGCGTCGAGGTCCAGGTCGTCGAGCGGCGTCAGGGCGAGCGGTTCGCCGGCGGTGAAGACCAGGTGGTCGAGGGGGCCGAGGCGGTCGAAGAGGGCGGCGACCTGGTTGCTGTCGGTGAGGTCGGCGACGTCGGCGGTGGTGCCGGCGGGCAGGGCGGCGAGGGCGCGTCGGGTGCTGTCGGCGCGGCTGGAGGCGACGGTGACCCGGGCGCCGCGGCGGGCGGCGAGGTCGGCGGTGGCGAGGCCGATGCCGGAGGTGCCGCCGAGGACGACGACGCGCTGGTCGGTGAGGGGCATGGTGGTGCCTTTCGGGCTGGGGGAGCGGTTCGGGGGGTGTGTCGATCGTGCGTCGCGCGGGCGGGTGTCGTCCAAGACCTGTTCCGTCCGCTGTCATACCCTCGGGGTATCAGTCGAGGTGGGTGCGGTGGAGGGGTGCGGTGGACGTCGATCTGCGGAAGCTGCGGTACTTCGTGGCGGTGGCGCGGCAGCTGCACTTCGGGCGGGCGGCGGCGGAGTTGCACATCGCGCAGCCGGTGTTGTCCCGGCAGATCCGGGCGTTGGAGGCGGAGTTCGGCGCGCAGTTGTTCCGGCGGGACCGACGCTCCACGGAACTGACGTGTGCGGGGCGGCAGTTGCTGGAGGACGCGCCGCCGCTGCTGGCGGCGGCGGAGGCGTTGCGGCGTCGGGTGGGGCGGTCGGCGGACGACCGGGAGCGGTTCGTGGTGGGGTTCATGCCGGGGATCACGGTGACGGCCGTGGCGCGGGCGATGTGCGGGCGGCATCCGGGGCTGGCGGTGGAGGTGGTCCGGACGTCCTGGCGGGACCAGGCGCAGGTGGTGCTGGACGGGCGGGTGGACGTGTCCTTCGTGCGGCTGCCGGTGGATCAGCGGGGTCTGGCCCTGCGGCCGCTGTTCGCGGAGCCGCGGGTGGTGGTGCTGCCGGCGGGGCACCGTTTGGCGGGGCGGTCGTCGGTGGCGATGGCGGAGCTGGGCGGGGAGCGGCTGCTGCAGGATCCGGACGCGGTGCCGGAGTGGCGGGACCTGCCGGTGCCGGGTGGGCGGCGGCCGGAGCGGGCCCGGCCGAGCGCGGACACCGTAGAGGAGAAGCTGGAGTACGTGGCGGCGGACGAGGGCATGGTGGTGCTGCCGCTGTCGGTGGCGGCGTTCTACACGCGCTCGGACGTGGTGCACGTGCCGGTCTCGGACATCGCGCCCAACCGGGTCTGTCTGGCGTGGGCGGCGGGGCGGACGTCGCCGTTGCTCGCGGAGTTCGCGGAGTTGGCGGCGGAGCTGGCCGCCGGTGGTGCGGGGGAGGGTGTCGGCCCGGAATTGTCGGTGGCGGGCGCTAGGGTCCCGGCATGACGAGGCGCGTGCCGGTGATCGGTGACGGGGAGCGGCGGGCCAGGCTGGGCCGGCGGCAGTTGTTGGCGCCTTCGGCGCGGGCGGCGCGGGTGGAGGACGTGGCCGACGCGGTGGTCGGGTTGCACGCCACGGACGCGGCCACGGTGTACCTGTCGGCGTGCGCGCGGCTGGCCGAGCCCTCGGCGGCGGAGGTGGACCGGGCGCTGTACGAGGACGTCTCCCTGGTGAAGCTGCTGTCGATGCGGCGGACGATCTTCGCCGTGACGGAGGACCTCGCCCCGTACGTGAGTTCCGCCGCGGCCCGGGCGATCGCGGCCAGGGAGCGGGCGACGCTGCTGAAGCACCTGCGGGACCACGCCGAGGGCTGGGACGAGCGGCGGCTGGCCGAGACGGAGCGCGCGGTGCTGGCCGCGCTGGCGCGGCGCGGGGAGGCGACGACGAAGGAACTGGGCGACGACGTCCCGCAGTTGCGCGAGACGATGCTGATGTCGGCGGGCAAGGCGTACGAGGCGAAGCAGAGCGTGGGCAGCCGGCTGTTGCGGCTGCTGGCCTCGGACGGGCACGTGCGCCGCTGTCGGCCGCGCGGCTCGTGGTTGAGCAGCAGCTATCCGTGGGCGCTGGTGCCGCAGTGGCCGGACGTGCCGGTGCGGGAGGCGAAGGCGGAGGTGGTGCGCCGTTGGCTGGCCGGGTACGGTCCGGCGACGGTCGAGGACGTGAAGTGGTGGACGGGCTGGACGCTGGGCGACGTCCGTACGGCGCTGGCGGACGTCGGCGCCTCGGCGGTGGAGCTGGCGGGCGGGGCGGCGGGGCTGGTCCTGCCGGGGGACGAGGGGCCGGTGGCGGAGCCGGAGCCGTGGGCGGCGCTGCTGCCGGCGCTGGACCCGGCGGTGATGGGCTGGCGCGGGCGGGACTGGTACCTGCGGTCGGAGGACGTGCCGGCGCTGTTCGACCGGGCGGGCAATGCCGGGCCGACGGTGTGGTGGTGCGGTGAGGTGGTCGGCGGCTGGGCGCAGCGGGCCGACGGCGAGTTGGTGTGGCGGCTGTTCCGGGATGTCGGGGCGGAGGCGGGGCGGGCGGTCGCGGCGGAGGCGGAGCGGTTGGCGGGCTGGCTGGGGCAGGTGCGGGTGACGCCGCGGTTCCGGACGCCGTTGGAGCGGGAGCTGGTGGCGTAGCGGGAGGGCCGGTGGGGCTGCCGGTGCCCGCCGCTCCGGGGGTGCCGCTCGGGGGGCGCCGCTCAGGGTGCCCGCTGTTCAGGGTGCCCGCCGTTCAGGGGGTGGGTGTCGCCACGGGGTGGGTGGCGGGTCCGCCGGTGGCGGTGGGCGGGTCGGTGGGGCGGGGCGGCCGGGTCGGGGTGGGCCGGGCGGTGGGGCTGGGCTGGTCGTGGCTGGTCGTGGGCTGGGGGGCCTGCGGGCTGGGCGGGGTCGGATCGGGGCCGGGTCCGGGGCCGCCACCGGGGACGGGCGCCCCGGTGGCGGCGGGGGGTGCGCTGGGGGCGCGGGTGGGGACGGTCGTGATGAGCCCGGGGATGGTGGCGCTGGGCGCCACGGCGGTGGGGGGCGTGGCGCCCGGGGAGGTGCCGCCGGTGGGGAAGGGCCAGGTGCCGGTGCCGGGGTCGTCGTGTCCGGTCTGCAGGTCGAACTGCTGGGTGGGGGTGCCGTCGAGGGCGGCGGCCGTGTAGGCGGTCCAGATCTTGGTGGGGAGGGCGCCGCCGTTGACCCGGGTGAGTCCGGCGGTGCCGGCCAGCGGTTCCTTGGCGTGGGTCTTCGGGTTCTCCCGGAACAGGCCGACGGTGGTGGCCAGTTCGGGGGTGTATCCGGCGAACCAGGCGGAGAGGTTGGCGTCGGTGGTGCCGGTCTTGCCGGCGGCGGGGCGGCCGAGGTCGAGGGCGGCGGCGCCGGTGCCGCGCGGGCTCACGACGTCGCGCAGGACGTCGGTGA
This sequence comes from Kitasatospora sp. NPDC053308, assembly GCF_055585785.1. Taxonomy (NCBI): domain Bacteria; kingdom Bacillati; phylum Actinomycetota; class Actinomycetes; order Kitasatosporales; family Streptomycetaceae; genus Kitasatospora; species Kitasatospora sp. NPDC053308. The sequence goes on from NZ_JBVJJY010000012.1 coordinate 118,131, forward strand.
CGGAGTCGGCGATGGCGCGGCCGACGGCGTCGGTGGGGTGGTGGTCGGGTGTCTTGGGGACGTCGACGGCGCCGCCGGGGTTGACCCGTTCGAGCTTGAGCACGGACCACGGGGCGTGTGCCTGGCCGTGGTTGGCGAGGGTGGCGTAGGCGCCGGCCAGGTCGAGGGCGCTGGGCGTGGCGGTGCCGAGGGTCATCGAGGTGTTGGCCGGGTCCATGCCGCGGACGCTGTCGGGGATGCCGAGTTTGACGGCGGTCTCCCGGACGCGGGCGAGGCCGGCGTCGACGCCCACCTGCGCGTACACCGAGTTGACGGACTTCACCATGGCGTAGCGCAGGGTGATGCTGCCGTAGTCGGTGCCGTCCTCGTTGGGCGGGGCGTACGGGGTGGGGCCGCCGGTGACGGGGCGTTCGCTGGTGCCGTCGTAGCGGGACTCGGTGGTGATCGGGCGGCCGTCGAGGGTGTGCTGGGCGATCAGGCCGGCGGCGAGGTCGATCGGTTTGAAGGTGGAGCCGATCTGGTTGTCCTGGCGCAGGGCGTCGTTGTAGGGCTGTCTGGCGTAGTCGGGGCCGCCGTAGACGGCGACGACGCGGCCGGTGGCGGGTTCGACGGAGGCGCCGGCGACCCGGACGTCGGTGTCGGTGGTGGGGCGGGTGGTGGGGTCGAGGTCCGCGTCGAGTTCGTCCTGGACGGCTTTGACGAAGGCGTCCTGCCGGGGCTTGTCGAAGGTGGTGGTGATGCGCCAGCCGCCGGCCTTGAGGGTGGCGGCGTCGATGGTGCCGGAGGAGATCAGGTAGTCGTCGGCGACGCCGACCAGGTAGCCGGCCTGGCCGGCGAGGCCGGTGGCGGGCTGGGGGTCGATCGGTTCGGGGAAGGCGGTGGCGGCGCGGTCGGCGGGGGTGAGGAAGCCGAGCTGGACCATGCCGTCGAGGGTGTAGTTCCAGCGGGCGACGGCCTTCTCGCGGTTGGCGGGGGTGGCGGTCTTGACGTCGTAGAGGCTGGGGGCCTGGAGCAGTGAGGCGAGGTAGGCGCCCTGGCCGAGGGTGAGCCCGGAGACGTCGACGCCGTAGTAGGCGTGGGCGGCGCTCTGGATGCCGTAGGCGCCGCGGCCGAAGTAGCTGCTGTTGAGGTAGCCGGCCAGGATGTCGCGCTTGTCGCGCTGCTGGTCGACCTTGAGGGCGATGAGGAGTTCGCGGCCCTTGCGCTCGATGGTCTTGTCCTGGGTCAGGTAGTAGTTCTTGACGTACTGCTGGGTGATGGTGGAGCCGCCCTGCATGCCCTTGCCGAGCAGGGTGTTCCAGCCGGCCCGTGCCATGCCCTTCAGGTCGATGCCGCGGTTCTGGTAGAAGGTGCGGTCCTCGGCGGAGACGACGGCCTGTTGGGTCTGCAGCGGGATCTGGTCGATGGTGACGTCGGTGCGGTTGACGGCGCCGGTGCGGGCGATCTCGGTGGTGCCGTCGGCGTAGAGGTAGATGTTGTTCTGGGCGACGGCGTGGGCGTTGGCGTCGGGCACCGGGACGATGACGTAGAGCACGGCGAAGCCGCCGACGGCGAGCAGGAACAGCGTGGTGAGGGTGCCGAGGACGACCCTCCAGGTGGGCAGCAGCCGGCGCCGGAGCGGGAGGGCGCGGCGGGCCTCGCGGCGGGCGGCCCGTTTGGCCTCGCGTCTGCTGCTGAAGGTCATGCCGCGATTATGTGCTATTTGACGTCCGGTCAACGGTGTGTCGGGGTCTGACGTGCGCTGTTGTGCGCCGCGAGCGCCGCTGTTCGCGCCGGGGCGTGTGCCTACCGACGACTGCTGGAAAAACAGGTGCGGGCGGTGGGGGTCGGAGGTACGGTGAAAGATGCGAACTTCATAGCGCACCCACTTCCGCAGCTCCGCCCGCCAGGCCCGGCACCCCCGGGTACGGCCGGTCGGAGCCACTGGGGCGTGTGCGGACGCGTGCGGGCACCCGTGTGCCCGCATTTGTCGACAAGGAGACAATATGCTGAACGCTGCCCCCGCCGGGGCGAGGCCTCCCGATCCCCGGGCGGCTCTGACCGCCTCCCTCGGGCTGTACGCGGCCGTCGCCCGCGGCACCTTCCGCCGCTACTCCACCTACCGGGCCGCCACGCTGGCCGGCATCTTCACCAACACCGTCTTCGGCTGCATCCTCGCCTACACCTTCGTCGCCCTCTGGCAGGCCCGGCCCGGTCTCGGCGGCTACGACCTGGCCCAGGCCGTCACCTTCATCTGGATCTGCCAGGCCCTGATGCCCACCACGGCGATCTTCGGCGGCGGCTTCGAGAACGACCTCCAGACGCGGTTCCGCAGCGGCGACATCGCCGTCGACCTCTACCGGCCCGTCGACTTCCAGGGCTGGTGGCTCGCCGGCGACCTCGGCCGGGCCGGCTTCCACCTGGTGGTCCGCGGCGGGGTGCCGCTGCTGGCCGGATCACTGGTCTTCCACTTCCGACTGCCCGAACAGCCGCTGACCTGGCTGGTCTTCCTGCTCTCCGTGCTGCTCGCCGAGACCGCCAGCTTCGGACTGCGCTTCCTGGTCGCGCTCACCGGCTTCTGGCTGCACGACTCCGACGGAGTGCGCTCGGTGACCCTGGTGGTGACGATGTTCCTCTCCGGGATGCTGCTGCCGCTGACGCTCTTCCCCGGGTGGCTCGGCGACCTCGCCCGGGTGCTGCCGTGGGCAGCGCTGGCCCAGGTGCCCGCCGACCTGTTCCTGGAGCGCACGACCGGCGCGGCCGTGCTCGGGCCCCTCGGCTTCCAGCTCGGCTGGGCGGCGGTGCTGATCGCCGCCGGGCGCGGGGTCCAGGCGCTCGCGACCCGCAAGGTGGTGGTCCAGGGTGGCTGACCCCGGTCCGATCCGCTCCGGCCTCGCCCGCTCCGGCCGCACCCGCTCCGACCTCGCCCCGTCCGGTCCGGCCCGCGTCCGCTGGGCCGTGCGCTCCTGGTGGTTGTGCGCCGCCATGTGGACCCGCTCGGTGATGTCCTACCGGGCCTCCTTCACGATGATGCTCGCGGCGAACCTGGTGATCGCCTTCCTCGACTTCGCCGTGATCATCCTGATGTTCCGGCACACCGCCACGCTCGGCGGCTGGACGCTGCCCGAACTCGGCTTCCTCTACGGCACCTCCGGCTTCGCGCTCGGCATGGCCAACCTGCTGGTCGGCAGCATCGACGCGCTCGGCGACCGGATCAGGACCGGGACACTGGACGTGATGCTCATCCGGCCCGCCCCGGCCCTGGCCCAGCTCTGCGCCGAACGCTTCTCGCTGCGGCGGATCGGCCGGCCGGTCCAGTCCGCGGCGGTGCTCGCCTGGTCGCTCGCCGCCCTGGACGTGCCCTGGACCTGGGACAGGGTCCTGCTGGTGCCCGTCCTGCTGCTCTGCGGCACGGCCATCTTCTGCGCGATCTGGGTGGCCTTCGCCTGCCTGCAGTTCTGGTGGGGCGAGGCCGGGGAGCTGCAGAACTCCTTCACCTACGGCGGCGGCCTGATGCTGCAGTACCCGCCGACGGTCTTCGCCAAGGAACTCGTGCTCAGCGTGGTCTTCGGCGTCCCGCTGGCCTTCGTCAACTGGCTGCCCGCCCTGCACGTCCTCGGGCGGCCCGACCCGCTCGGCCTGCCCACTGCCTTCCAGTACGCCTCCCCGCTCGCCGCCGGCCTCTGCGTCGCCGCCGCCGGGCTGGCCTGGCGCGCCGGTCTGCGCGCCTACCGCGGCACCGGCAGCTGAACTCCCACCGCTCTCAAGGAGGTTCCAGGCTCCATGGCACTGATCGAACTCCAGGACGTCCGGCGCAACTTCACCGTACGGGCCCGCGCCGGCCGGTTCAGCCGTACCAAGCGCGAGGTGCGCGCGGTGGACGGGCTCAGCTTCGACGTCGAGGCCGGCGAGTGCGTCGGCTACATCGGGCCCAACGGCGCCGGCAAGTCCACCACCATCAAAATGCTCACCGGCATCCTCGTCCCCAGCTCCGGACGGCTGCGGGTCGCCGGGGTCGACCCGGCCCGCGAACGCGTCGCGCTGGCCCGCCGGATCGGCGTCGTCTTCGGCCAGCGCACCACCCTCTGGTGGGACCTGCCGCTGCGCGACTCCTTCGACCTCGCCCGCCGGATCTACCGCATCCCGGACGGGCGGTACCGCGAGAACCTCGACCGCTGCGTCGAACTGCTCGACCTGGCCGACCTGTTGGACACCCCGGTCCGTCAGCTCTCGCTCGGCCAGCGGATGCGCGGCGACCTCGCGGCCGCACTGCTGCACGACCCCCGGGTGCTCTACCTGGACGAACCGACCATCGGGCTGGACGTGGTCAGCAAGGCCAAGGTGCGCGAGTTCCTGCGCGAGGTCAACCGCGACCGGGGCACCACGGTGCTGCTCACCACGCACGACCTGACCGACATCGAGCAGCTCTGCGACCGGGTCATGGTGATCGACCACGGCCGCGTGGTGTACGACGGCGATCTGGAGGGCCTGCACGCCACCGGGCGCAGCGAACGCACCCTGGTGGTGGACCTCGCCGGGCCCCGGCCCCCGATGGAGGTGGCCGGGGCCCGGGTGGTCAAGGTCGAGGGGCCGCGCCAGTGGCTGGCGTTCCCCGCGCAGGAGAGCGCCGCGCCGATCGTGGCGGCGGTCGCGGAACGGTACCCGCTGGTGGACCTGTCGGTGCGCGAGCCGGCCATCGAGGACGTGATCGCGCGGATGTACGCGCAGGTCGCGATCGGCTGACGCCGGCTGCCTCCCGGAGGACCCTCCTCCCGGCCGCCGTGCGGCGTGCGGCGGCCGGCAGCGCGGTCGCCGCCCGGTGCCGTGGACGATGGGGCCGTGCCGTGGCCGATGGGGCGGTGGCGTGGTCGCCGGCCGGTGGCGTGGTCGTCGGCAGCGGCGTGGTCGAGGGGCGCGCGCCAGGAGGTGTGAGGAGGCGTGAGGAGGTATCGAGAAGGGCTCGTCGTGGATGCGGGGCGTGTGATCGCGAGGCACGCCCCCGTCCGCGCCGGGCACCGGGCAGACTGGCGGGGTGAGTGACGAAGCCTTCAGCGGGACCGGCCCAGGGGTCCGGTTCACCGCGGCCGACGAGCAGAAGAGACGCGGCGTCCGCCGGATGAAGACCATCGCGACCGGCCTGCTGGCCTTCGCGAGCCTGGTCTTCGCCCTCGCCACCTGGGCCAAGGCGGAGGGGGCCGGCGCCTGGGCCGGGTACCTGGCGGCCGCGGCCGAGGCGGGCATGGTCGGTGCGCTCGCCGACTGGTTCGCGGTGACCGCGCTGTTCCGCCGCCCCTTCGGCCTGCCGATCCCGCACACCGCGATCATCCCGACCAAGAAGGACGCCTTCGGGCGCTCGCTCGGCGAGTTCGTCGGCGAGAACTTCCTCTCCGGCCACGTCGTGCGCGGGCGCCTCGCGGCGCTCGGCATCGGCCGCCGGCTGGGGGAGTGGCTGGCGGCGCCGGGCAGCGCCGAGCGGGTCACCAAGGAGGCCTCGGCGGCGTTGCGCGGCCTGCTCGCGGTGCTGCGCGACGACGACGTGCGGGCGGTGGTCGCCGAGGCGGTGACCCGGCGGGCCGCCGCCACCTCGGTGGCCGAGCCGATGGGCCGGATGCTGGGCAGGGTGGTGGCCGACGGCGGGCACCACGGCGTGGTGGACCTGGTCGCCGTCCGGGCGCACGGCTGGCTGACCGCCAACCACGAGGACGTGGTGCGGAAGGTGACCCAGAAGACCCCGGGCTGGACGCCCAAGTTCCTCGACCACCAGGTCGGCGAGCGGGTCTACAAGGAGCTGCTGCGCTTCGTCACCGACATCCGGGACGACCCGGACCACCCGGCCCGCGGCGCGATCGACAACTTCCTCGCCGACTTCGCGACCGAGCTGCAGACCGACCCGGAGACCATCGCCCGGGTCGAGCGGGCCAAGGGGGAGATACTGGCCCGTCCCGAGGTGCAGGACCTGATCGACTCCACCTGGACGGCCGTGCGCACGCTGGTGATGGGCGCGGCCGAGGACGAGGACAGCGAACTGCGCCGGCGCATCCGCGAGGGCGTGCACCGCTTCGGCGAGCGCCTGGCCACCGACGCCAAGCTGCAGGCCAAGGTGGACGGCTGGCTGCAGGACGCCGCGCAGTACCTGGTCGACACCTACCGGGCCGAGATCACCTCGCTGATCTCCGACACGGTGGCCGGCTGGGACGCCGACGAGGCCTCCCGGAAGATCGAGGCCAACGTGGGTCGCGACCTGCAGTTCATCCGGATCAACGGCACCGTGGTCGGCGCCCTGGCCGGACTGCTGATCCACACCGTGGCGGTCGCGCTCGGCGGCTGAGCCGCGCCGCGGCCTATGCTTGCCGGACTGTCGGAACGCGCGTAGACGCGCGGAGAAGGAAGAAGGGCACCGCCGTGGTCCAGCCGGACGGAAGTCGGATCGGAAACCCCGTCACCAGCGCCTTCGGCGCCGGTGGCAAGAGCGGCATCGAGGCGTTCATCGCCGGGATGCCCAAGGCGGAGCTGCACGTCCACCACGTCGGCTCGGCCTCGCCGCGCGTCGTCGCCGAACTGGCCGCCCGCCACGCCGGGCAGTCCAAGGTGCCGACCGACCCGGCCGCGCTCGCCGAGTACTTCACCTTCACCGACTTCGCGCACTTCATCGAGGTCTACCTGAGCGTCGTGGACCTGGTCCGGGACGCCGAGGACGTCCGGGCGCTCACCTACGGCGTGGCCGAGGACATGGCGCGCCAGAACATCCGCTACGCCGAGCTGACCATCACCCCGTACTCCTCGGTCCGCCGCGGCATCCCCGAGGTCGCCTTCATGGAGGCGATCGAGGACGCCCGGCTGCGCGCCGAGAAGGAACTCGGCGTGGTGCTGCGCTGGTGCTTCGACATCCCGGGCGAGGCCGGTCTGGAGGCGGCCGAGGTGACCGCCCGGCTGGCCACCGAGCTGGCCCCCGAGGGCCTGGTCAGCTTCGGCTTGGGCGGCCCGGAGATCGGCGTGCCGCGCCCGCAGTTCAAGCCGTACTTCGACCGGGCCCGGGCGGTCGGCCTGCGCAGCGTCCCGCACGCGGGCGAGACCACCGGGCCGGAGACGGTCTGGGACGCGATCCGGGTGCTCGGCGCCGAGCGCATCGGGCACGGCACCCAGGCCGTCAAGGACCCGGCGCTGGTCGACCACCTGGGCGAGCACCGGATCCCGCTGGAGGTCTGCCCCACCTCCAACATCGCCACCCGGGCCGTGGAGCGGATCGAGGACCACCCGATCAAGCGGATGGTGGACGCGGGCCTGCTGGTGACCGTCAACAGCGACGACCCGCCGATGTTCGGCACCGACCTCAACACCGAGTACGCGGTGGCGGCGCGGCTGCTCGGGCTGGACGAGGCCGGGGTCTCGGCGCTGGCCCGGAACGCGGTCGAGGCCTCCTTCCTGGACCAGGCGGGCAAGAAGCGGCTGATCGCCGAGATCGACACCCACCTGGCGGCGTGGCAGCAGGCCTAGTACCTGACGTCTCCCCAGGTGAACCGCCCCGTCGGCTACTGCCGGCGGGGCGGTTCGGCGTTCGGCGCCGTCCGCCGTCCGAGTGATGGCACCACAGTGGTGCCACAAATGGCTCGACATGGCGCCATCGATGTGCCATGCTCTAGCCATGGACCTCACGCCGTACGTCGAAAACCTCCGGAACGAACTCGCCGTGGCCGCCGCCGCGGGCGGGGAGGAGGCCCGCGCCCTGGCCGACCGGCTGACCCTCCCGTTGGAGTCGGCCGTCCGGCTCACCCTGCTCAACGCCCTCTCGGCCGCCATGGGCGAGGTCACCCGCGACCTCGCCCCGGGTTCGGTGGACGTGCGCCTGCGCGGGCTCGACCCGGAGTTCGTGGTGACGGCGCCGCCCGGTGCCGACAGCTTCCACGGTGACGCGCCGGTGGTGGTGCCACCGGTGGTGCCGCCCGTGACGCCAGCGGTGGCGCCGCCTGTGGTGCCGCCCGTGCTGCCGTCCGGACCGGCGGAGTCGGACGAGAGCGGCACCGCCCGGATCAACCTGCGCCTGCCCGCCCACCTGAAGGCCCGGGCGGAGGAGGCCGCCGGGCAGGAGGGCCTCTCCCTCAACGCCTGGTTGGTCCGGGCCGTCGCCGGCGCCCTGGAGGGCGGTCAGCCGACCGTCCGTCCGGCCGCCGAGCTCGGCCTCCGGTCGGCCCCGCGCGGCGTCGGCGGCCAGGGCTTCACCGGCTGGGTCCACTGACGCCTCCGCACCACCTGAACCTCCTGCACCTACGCCAGAACCTTCTGCACCTTCGACGTCACTCCCGCTCCGACCAGCGGGAACACCCACACGAGTCACGAGGACGGGACAGCCATGCCTACGTACGAGACCGACGGACCGATCTCCGCCTCCTTCGAGTTCGAGATCGGCGCCATGTGGATCACCGCCGGCAAGCGCGCCGACGCCGTGGTCGAGGTCCGACCCGCCAACGCGGCCAGGGAGGCGGACGTCAAAGCCGCCGAGCTGACGCAGGTCGACTTCTCCGGCGGCCGGCTCACCCTCAAGGGCCCCAAGCAGCGCACGGTGTTCTCCAGCAAGAAGGGCTCGATCGAGATCCTGGTCGAGCTGCCGGCGGGCTCCCAGGTGCACGCCGAGTCGCCGATGGCGGACTTCGTGGTCCAGGGACCGCTCGGCGACTGCCGGCTGAAGACCTCCATGGGCCGGATCCAGGTCGACCGGGCGCAGAGCGCGCGGCTCAAGACCGACATGGGCGACATCCGGCTCGGCGCCGTCGCCGGGGACGCCGAGCTGTCCGGCTCGGGCCGGATCGAGATCGGCACCGTCGGCGGCGAGCTGACGGTCAAGAACAGCAACGGCGACACCGAGATCGACGAGGTGCGCGGCGACCTCTCCGCCCACGCCTCCAACGGCCGGATCCACGTGGGCGCCGCCGGAGCGGGCGTGCAGGCCAAGTCGGCCAACGGCCACCTCCGGGTCGGCAAGGTGGTCCGGGGCAAGGTCGACCTGCAGACCGCTGTGGGCGACGTCGAGGTCGGCATCGCGGAGGGCACGGCGGCCTGGCTCGACGTGCACAGCAAGTTCGGCGGCGTCCGCAACTCCCTCGGCGAGGCGCAGGGCCCCGGCGGCGCCCGGGAGACCGTCGAGGTCCTCGGCCGGACCCAGGTCGGCAACATCATCATCCGGAGGGCCTGATGGCCGCGATCTCGGCGAGCGGACTGACCAAGTCCTACGGGGACAAGCCCGTGCTCCGGGGCATCGACCTGGAGATCCCCGCAGGGAGCGTGTTCGCGCTGCTCGGGCCGAACGGGGCCGGCAAGACGACCACCGTGCAGATCCTCTCCACCCTGATCCCGGCCGACGGCGGGGTGGCCCGGGTGGCCGGGCACGACGTGGCCGGGCAGGCCGACGCGGTGCGGAAGGCGATCGGGGTGACCGGCCAGTTCTCGGCGGTGGACAACCTGCTCACCGCCGAGGAGAACCTGATGCTGATGGCCGACCTCCACCACCTCCGCCGTCGGGAGGGGCGGAGGCGGGCCGAGCACCTGCTGCGGCGCTTCGAACTCACCGACGCCGCCCGCAAGCCCGTCGCCACCTTCTCCGGCGGCATGCGGCGCAAGCTCGACCTGGCGATGACGCTGGTCGGCGACCCCGAGGTGATCTTCCTCGACGAGCCGACGACCGGACTGGACCCGCGCAGCCGGCGCACGATGTGGGAGATCATCCGGGGACTGGTCGCCGATCACGGCGTGACGATCTTCCTCACCACGCAGTATCTGGAGGAGGCCGACCAACTCGCCGACCGGATAGCCGTCCTGGACGGCGGCCGGATCGTGGCCGAGGGCACGGCCGAAGAGCTCAAGCGGATCGTCCCCGGCGGGCGGATCCGGCTCCAGTTCGCCGACGCCCGCCGACTGGGCCTTGCCGCCGAACTGTTCGACTACGCCGCCGCCGACCAGGAGGCGCTGCGGCTGGACATCCCGGGGGACAACTCCGTCCTCACGGTCAAGGCCGTCCTGGACACCCTCGACAACGCGGGGGTGCAGGCGGAATCGCTGGTCGTGGAGACGGCCGATCTGGACGACGTGTTCCTCACACTGACCGGGGAGGGTGCGCGATGAGCGCGATGAGCGCGACGACGGGCACGACGACGGGTACGACGACGGGCTACGTGCTCAGCGACTCGCTGACCATGCTGCGGCGGAACCTCAAGCGCGCGCAGCGCTACCCGGCGATGACCTTCTCGGTCGTGCTGATGCCGGTCATGATGCTGCTGCTCTTCAACTACGCCTTCGGCGGCGCGTTGGGAGCCGGCATCGGCGGCGGCAGCTACATCGACTACGTGACGCCGGGCATCGTCCTGATGACGGCGACGGCGGGGTCGGTCGCCACGGCGGTGGGCGTCTGCGTCGACATGACGGAGGGGATCGTCAACCGGTTCCGCACGATGGCGATCTCACGCTCGGCCTTCCTCGCAGGGCACGTGATCGGCAGCGTCATCCAGACGGTGGTCGCGCTGGTGCTGGTGACGGCCGCGGCCTTCGCCATGGGCTTCCGGACGACGGCCGGGCCGCTGGAATGGCTGGCCGCCGCGGGTCTGCTGCTCTTCGTGACGCTGGCCCTCACCTGGATATCGGCCGGGATCGGGCTGGTGTCCAAGACGCCGGAGAGCGCCAGCAACACGCCGCTGCCGCTGACCTTCCTGCCCTTCATCGGCAGCGCGATCGTCCCCCCGGACTCCATGCCGACCGTGCTGCGCTGGTTCGCCGAGTACCAGCCGTTCACCCCCATCATCGAGACCCTGCGCGGCCTGCTGATGGGCACCGGGATCGGCAGCAGCGGGTGGAGCGCCCTCGCCTGGTGCACCGGGCTGACGCTGCTCGGCTACCTCTGGTCGAGGAGCGTCTTCCACCGGCGGTGACGGGGGTACGGCCGGTGGGCGGCGGCCCGGGTGACGGAACCACCGTCGCCCGGGCCGTAGCGGCCGTTCACGGCAGACCGGGTGGTGTGCCGCCCGTGTAAAGTCCGGGCAAAGGATCACCCCGGGGGAGCACATGGCGGCGGCTGCGTGGCACAGACGGATCGAATGGTGGTTCAGGGGTGCCGCCCTCCTCGCCTTCCTGTCGTACCTGCTGGGCCGTCAGGCCTCCCGCTCCGGCGGCCTGGTCGAGGTCGAACGCCGGCTGAACCACCCGGTGCTGCTGCTCGGAGCCGCGGCCGTGATGCTCATGGTCTCGATGCTGGTCCGGTTCGAGTTCCGGGAGCGGTGGGCGCAGTTGGGCTGCGCCGCCGTCCTGTCGCCGCTCATCGTGGTCGCGGTGGCGATCGGGGCCGTGACCTACTTCCTCGGCAGCGAGGGCCGGTTGATGGAGCGCACACCCGAACCCGGCAACCCCGAGCACGTCCTGACCATCACCGACCTCACCAGGTCCGTCGACCCGATCTACCGCGTGGAGCTGCTGACCGGCAGCGGTTGGACGGCCCGCCACTGGTACCTGGGCACCTGGGAGGACGGCGAAGGCTTCCTGCGGGCCGAATGGTCCGGCGCGAACCTGATCGCGGTGGTCACGACCCACGAGGTCAGGGAGTACACGGTGAAGCAGGACGGCCGGCCGAGCGAGCCGAAGGTCACGCCCCGGTAGGGGGCGTTCGCCCGGCCCGGGGGAGGCCGCCCCGGCGACGCGGGGGCGTGCCGAATGCTCCCGCCCGGGCTTGGGAGATCGCCGGAGTGCGGACTTCTCCACCCCATCCGGGCCGTCGAGAGCGGAAAGCCCCTTCCGGGAGGTTGTCCCCGGCGGTCAGCCGCTGGACGCTCGCCTTCGGGGCCCGCGCCGGCTACCCGTCCGCGCCGGTGACCGCAATCCCGCTCCTGCGCACGACGGTTGACCGTACCGGGTGCGTCGACCTCGGCCGGCCGACCTCGGCAGCGACGAGGGCGGCAGCGACGTGGACCGCAGCGGCCGGGACGGGGTGAGCGGTGCTGCCGCCGTCCGGAGCCGGCGGCAGGTGGTGCTACGTCAGTTGCCGTCCTCGTCCTCGTACGGCGGGATGGTCCAGCGCAGCACCGTGCCACCGGCCGGGTCGGCTTCGAGGGTGACCGGGTAGACCTGGCCCCAGCCGCGTTCGCCGTGGTGCCGGACGGAGTGGTCGCCCTGGTCCCATTCGATGCCGAGCACCGGGCAGCCGCCGACCTCGATCGCGCCGACGCGCAGCGGGTGGTCCCAGCCCGCCCGTTGAGCGAGGTAGTGGTCGGTGTGCGGGTCGAGGGCGACGGCGACACCGGTTCCGGGCAGGCCGCCACGCCAGGCGGTGAGCTCGGCGGCGCGTGCGGTGGCTTCGGGGAGGGGGAGGTCGAGCCACCCGTGCGGTCCGTCGACGCCGTACCAGGAGATCCGTTCGCCGCCGAACCGGGCGTGGGCGTCGTCCGCGTGGCGGCCCCAGTAGGTGACGTCGGCCAGTCCGTCGGTGGAGTCGCCGTTCAGTCCGGTCCACGCCTCCAGCCCGAGGGCGTCGCCGATCACCATGCCGCAGCGGTCGACGGGCAGGTCGCCGAGCAGGACGGGCACGGCCGGGTCGGCGGCGGCGGGCCAGGGGAGGCCCAGTTCGATCTCCAGGGTCGCGATGGCCGGTTCCTCGTCGAAGGGCGATGGTGAGGTGGTGGCCCGCACTCGAAGCGGCCGGTCGGCAGCCGCCGGGACGGCGACGGCTTCGCAGTCCCCGTCCCGCAGGTGGGCTCCGCCCGCGGCGGCGGCCGCGCGGGCGCGCTCACCGAGGGGCGAGTCGGTCTCCGGCCAGTAGTCGATCCAGCCGGCCATTCCGAGGACGAGCAGGCCGGACGGCGCGGTGACGGTCCCCAGATCGGTGAAGGGTGTGGGCATGGGCTGATTGTGCCGTTCCGGTACGACATTCCCGCGACCGGGGCCGCCGGGCACCTCGACGACGAGCATCGGACCCTGCCGGGCGGCAACCGGCGGGCTCGGCGTACGCCCTGACCCCCCCGGGCCTCACGCGAACGGGCCCGGCACCTGTGAGAGGTGCCGGGCCCGTTCGACCGTGGAGCGCCAGGCCCGGGTTGCACGGACTCTTCCTACTGAAAGTAGGACGTACTCTGGTAGTACCGCTGACGCCTGACGAGGAATTCTCTCCCTCGCGACGAGATGAACATTAGCAGCTCAGCGCCCATGATCCAAAACGGTCGGGCCGGCCGACGAGGTCAGGCGTCGAACTCGCGGGCGCGGATGGCGGAGACCAGGTCGCGCCCCTCGGCCGGGGTGAGTTGGGCGACCGCGTCGGGCAGGAGGCTGCCGCGGAGGCAGACGGCGTTGGTGGTGACGGCTACCTCCGGACAGCTTGCGCCATCGCGGCAGGCTGTCGGGGCGCTTCCAGCGGAGCGATTCCAAGGGGGCGCAGCCCGGAAGTGGCTCACCGTCCACTACCTGCCGCCCTGCGCGCCCGACCTCAATCTCGTCGAAGGGATCTGGTCGCCGCTGCGGCGCGGCCGGCGCTCCCACGCCGCCTTCGGCACACCCGGACACCTCCTCCAGCGCATCCGGCGCGGCCCACGGCACGCACGCCCAGGACCGCAGTGAACTCATGGACGGCTGCGGCGCCGAGACCTGCCTGACGGTCGGACCCGGCTGAGCAGCGCGCCCACCTCACGAGTTCAGCCTCGGTCATGCAGGGCGGCCGCGAGTGCCTCGGCCACGGTCACGGGCGGGCGGCCGATCAGGCGGCGCAAGTCGCCGGAGTCGGTGTACATCTCGCCGCGGTTCATACCGCGGTCAGCGTCAGCGAGGACCTCCGCCAGCTCGGCGGGTAGGCCCGCGGAGGCCAGGACCCGGGCGAAGTCGGCCACCGGGAGGTCGGCGTAGGTGACCTGCTTTCCGGCCGCAGCGGAGATCGCGGCGGCGAGCTCGGTCAGGGTGAAGGATTCGTCGCCGCCGAGTTCGTACACGGCGCCGGTGTGGCCTTCGGTGGTGAGGACGACCGCTGCGGCCTCGGCGTAGTCGGCGCGGGACGCGGCGCTGATCCGCCCCTCGCCTGCGGCACCGACGACCGCGCCGTTCCGCAGGATCTGCGGCAGTTGGCCGGTGTAGTTCTCCAGGTACCAGCCGTTGCGCAGCAGCACGCTGGGGATTCCGCGCTCCCGCAGATACGCCTCGGTCTCGCCGTGCGTGGCACCGATGACGGTGGTGGCCGTGTCCGCTTGCGTCGTGCTCGTGTACGCCACCAGCGACACGCCTGCGGACGCCGCGGCGTCGATCACGCGGCGGTGGTTGGCGACCCGCTCGCCCACGGGGACCGAGGCCGAGATCAGCAGCAGCCTTTCCGCCCCCGCGAATGCCTCGGCCAGGCCGTCGGTGTCCGCGAAGTCGGCGCGGCGCACCGTGATGCCGCGGTCGGCCAAATCCTTGATCCCGGTGATGTCCCGGCCGGTCGCGACGATGTCCGCGGCCGGGATCCCACGCCGCAGCAGTGCCTCGACGGTGAGCCTGCCCAGCTGGCCGGTGGCTCCGGTGACGACGATCGACATGATGGTCATTCCTTCCTTCCGCGCGTGCCTCGCACGCCTGCCGCGGTCCGTCCGCCGCGGGATGGAACACAGAATGACCTGGACACTCTCTGCTGGGGAGTAGCCACTTATTGGTACGGTACTTACCGCAGCGAAAGCATTGAGGTGAGCCGAATGACCGCTGTCGAGGATGTGACCGGGCCCATGCCGTCATTCGATCCGTACGAGCGCGGCTGCCCGTCGCGGGACCTGCTCGACCAGATCGGCAGCAAGTGGGCGGTCCTCGTGCTCGGCGAACTCGGCCGGAACGGGACCTCCCGGTTCGGCCGGCTCCGGCAGACGCTGGGAGGCGTGAGCGAGAAGATGCTCACCCAGACGCTGCGCACCCTCGAACGCGACGGGCTGGTCAGCCGGACCGTCTATCCAGAGGTGCCGCCGCACGTGGAGTACGAGCTGACCGCGCTGGGCCAGACGCTGCGGGAACCGCTGAAGGCGCTCACGGAGTGGTCCGTGCTGCACATCGAAGAAGTCATCGCCGCCCGCGAGGAGTACGACGACCGCGCTGAGCGAACCAGGTAGTCAGCGGCGGCCGGCGGGCTGGTCGTAGACGGCCGTCTCGCCGAGACCGGCCCGACCACCAGCCCCACCTGAGCCCCCCGGCGGCAACACGAGTTCAACCCCAGTGACTCCGTGGCATCGCCCGGCCGGCACCCTCGTCAACCTCCTCGCGTCAACCTCCTCGCACTCCTGCGCGCGTTCCGGCGCGGCCGGGACGCCCACGTCGCCTGATCCGCCTAGCGGAACGCCGGCAGGTTGCGCTCGACCCAGGCGCGGAACGGTGCGGCCGGCCGTCCCAGGAGCTCCGCCACGTCCGGGCTGACGGCCAGCTCCGCCGGGAGCGGGACGCCGAGGACGTCCAGGGTGCCGGTGGCGACGTCCTCCGGCATGAACTGCGCCAGGTGCGCGTGGGCCTCCTCGCGGGACAGTTCGACGAAGGTCACGTCCTCGCCCAGGGCCTCGGCGAGGACTGCCGCCTGCTCGCGCGGGCTGATCGGCGCCGGGCCGGTCAACTCGTAGGTGCGACCCGCGTGTCCGTCCTCGCGCAGCACGGTCGCCGCCACCGCCGCGATGTCCGCCGGGTCGACGACGGGCAGCGCCACGTCGGCGAAGGGGGCGAGGACGGTGCGCTTCGTGCGGACGGTCTCGGCCCAGGCGAAGGCGTTGGACGCGAAGCCGCCGGGCCGCAGCACGGTGAACTCCCGCCCGGAGGCGCGGATCGCGGCCTCGTACTCCCGCAGGCGGGCGTGTGAGGGCGCGTCCGGCCGGGTGGCGCTGACCTGCGAGGAGACCAGGACGACCCGCTCGACCCCGGCGTCCGCGACCGTCTCCAGCAGGACCTTCGGGCTCTCGCCCCGGCTGTTGAGCTCGCCGCCCAGCAGGACGAACAGTGCCCGGGCTCCTTCGAGGGCGGGTCGCAGGCTCCTGGCGTCGCCGAGGTCGCCCTGCACCCAGCGCACTCCCGCCGCGCCGGTGGCGGACTGCGGCTGCCGCGACACGGCGACCACCTGCTCGCCCGCCCCTGCCAGCAGCTCCACCAGCGTCCGTCCGATGTTCCCGGTGGCACCCGTCACGGTGATCATTGCGTCCCCCAAGAGGTTGTGAGTTAGTTGGCTGACTTAGAAGAACGTAGCATGCGACCACCGGCGGCTGTCTATAGTCAGTCGGGTGACTGACTCAGTGAATCGGCGGGTCCGGGCATCGCAGAAGCGCCAGCGGCTCTCGGCGGCCGCGGCCCGCGTCCTCCACGAGCAGGGGGTCGAACGCACGACCCTCGCCGACATCGCGCGTGAGGCGGACGTCCCGGTCGGGAACGTCTACTACTACTTCAAGACCAAGGACGAGCTGGTCCGCGCCGCGCTGTCCGAACACAGTGCGCAGTTGGACGAACTCGCCGACGGGCTCGGCAGGTTGACCGATCCGCGCGATCGCCTCAAAGCGCTGGTCGAGGCCTGGGTCGGACAGCGCGAGACCGCCGCCCGCTACGGCTGCCCGACCGGCACCCTGGCCGCCGAACTCGACAAGCGGGCCGACGGCGACCTGGACGCCGAGGCCGGCGCGGTGATCCGACGCCTGCTGGACTGGGCCGCGGAGCAGTTCCGCGAGCTCGGCCTGCCCGACCCGGACGGTCTGGCGCTCACCCTCGTCGCCGGCTACCAGGGCATGTCGCTGCTGGCCAACGCGCTGCGCGACCCGGAGGTGATGACCCGCGAAGGCGCCCGGCTGCTCCGCTGGCTCGACTCGCTGGAGGCCCCGGAGGCCCCGGAGGCCCCGGAGGCGAACCGCTGATCTCGCCGTCCGGTGGCCAAGGGCCCTCGCCGACCGGCGCGGGCCACGGTCGTCGAGCGGTCGGCGGGCGAGAGGCCTCACCCGTCGAGCGGCGGGGGAGTGTCCCTGGCCGAGTGGACCGGTGGCCGGTGGGTGGCCCCGGCTGTACGGGGCCCGGCTCGCCGAACTCCGCGGCGCGAACGCCCGTCCTAGGCTCGAGGGCATGCACAGCACTCTGACGGAGCACGCCCGATGCCTGTTCGGCGACGAGTACCGACCCACGCCGGACTGCCGGCAGACTCACCGCGAGCACCACTTCGTCGAGGAACTGACTTTCGCCCCTGCGGACTCGATCCTGGCGATGCTGCACGAGCTGTGCCCGCCCCCCGTCAGCGGCTACCTACCGGTCTGGGTGCGCAACCTGGCGTACCGGTTGGTGCTCCTTCAGCGACCGGACGAGCCGGCGCTGATGCGGGAGGCCGCCCTGAGTCTTGAGCTGTTCGGACCGGAATGGGACGCCATCGCGGAAGACCTCAGGCGACGAGCCGACGAACTGGAAGCCGGCTGAGACGGTCCATCTGATCACGCCTGGTCCGGAGGCGGACCGAGGCCGCGGTGAGCGTGCCATTGCCGTGGCGCCGGCGGGTGGCCCGCCGGTCCTCCGGTTCCGGGATGGTGTGCTTGATGCCCGCCGGCGCCTGGGCCGAACTGCGCGCCGTGGACACCGAGTCGATCGGCACGGCGCCCGTCGGGGCCGACCCCGGCGTGCTCGCCACCGTCCCGGTCGCGGGCAGCAGCGCCCTGCGGGCCCTGCACCGCCTCGGCCCGCTGCTCGGCCGGACCGTCCTGGTCACCGGCGCCACCGGAGGCGTCGGCCGCTACGCCGTCCAACTCGCCCGCGCGGCCGGCGCACACGTGGTGGCGTCCACCGGCTCGCCTGCGGAGAACGGCGACCTGCTGCGCCGCCTCGGCGCCCACCAGGTGATCGCCACCCCGAAGGAGGTCGTCGGCCCGGTGGACGGCGTGGTCGACCTCGTCGGCGGGCCCCAACTCGTCGAGGCCTACGCGGCCCTGGGGGAGGGCGGCACGCTGGTCGCCGCCGGACACAGCGCCGGACAGGGTGAGGACTTCCCCTTCGGCGCGCTGTTCGGCGACCAGTCCCGGCACGACCGCTCGGTGGTCACCTTCTTCCTGCTCTCCTGCACCGGCCTGGGCCGCGACCTCGGGTGGCTCGCCCACCGCGTGGCCGCGGGCGAGCTGGATCCCGGCATCACCTGGCGCGGCGGCTGGGGCGACGCGGCGGGGGCGGTCGAGGCCCTGCTCGCCCGGCGGCTGCACGGCAAGGCGGTGCTGACCATCGCAGCCTGAGGCCCGCCCGTACGGGCTCGGAGCAGCCCCCGCGGGGCCGGACCAGCTCACTCGGACGGGTCAGGAGTTCTCGCCGCGGGGCGGGGTGTTGCGAAGCATGGGGAGGTACGGGCGCCCGGTCGCCGATCGCCGTCCGGCCGATCGCCGGCCGGATGTCGAACACCGATCAGGAGAGGGATCCTTGGTGCGCGAACTCCACAATCCTCCCCGGCACGGCCGGAGGCCGCAGCGCGCGGTCGGGCTGATCGCGGCGGCCGCGGGCCTCGCGGTGCTCGCGGCCTGCGGCAGCAGCGGCTCCTCGGGCACGGCGGCCGGCTCGCCGTCGCCCACCGCGCCCGACCTCGGCACCTTCTCCGGGGAGCCGCCCTCGGCGATCGCCTCGGCCGCCGAGTCACTACTGGCCTCGGCGTCGGCGGCGGTCGCCTCGGCCTCGGCGGCCTCCGCGGCGGCCGAGGCCTCCCACTCGGCGGCGGCGTCCGCCTTCCAGGCATCCGTCTCCGCCCAGCAGGCGATGGTCCGGGAGAAGGCCGCCGCGGTGCTCGACGGAGTGGCGGACGGCGGCAACGCGCAGGGCGACGTCACCATCACCGGCATCGCGCGGCAGAACACCGGCGGTCTGCACGCCGTGGTGGTCACCATCCAGAACCCGGGGCCCGGCGCGGCGTCCTACGCGGTCCAAGTCGACTTCACCGACACCAGCGGCCACACGGTGGACAGCTCCGTCGTCGGCGCCGAGAACGTCCCGGCGAACGGCACGGCCCAGCCGGTGGCCTTCAGCCGGCAGCCGGCCGACCAGACGCTCCTTCCGGTCGTGGTCAAGGCCGTTCGCTACTGACCCCGGTCGGCCGTCCGCCGCTGACATCCCGCTCCGCGCCGTACGGCTGTAGGGCCGCCGCCCGGCCGCGGCGGGCTGCGGGAACCGACCCCAGCAGCCGGCCCCCGGGCGCTACCCTCGCCGGATGCCTCACGAACGCCTGAGCCTCACCGTCCTGGGAAGCGCGACGCCGTACCCGAGCGCCGACAACCCGTGCTCCGGCTACCTGGTCTCCGGCGGGGGCGCGCGGGTGTGGGTGGACGCCGGCACCGGCACCCTGGGCGCGCTGCAGCGCCACGCGCGGCTGGACGAGCTGGACGCGATCTGGATCTCGCACCTGCACGCCGACCATTGCGCGGACCTGCTCACCGCCTACTACGGGGCCCTGTACGCGGACATCCGGCTCGGCGCGCCGATCCCGCTGCTCGCCCCGCCCGGCACCGCCGACCGGCTGGCCGACTTCCTGACCAACGGGGCGCGCCGCAGTCCCATCGAATCCGCCTTCGCGGTCCGTGAGTTGACCGACGGCCACCGGGTGCGGGTCGGTCCGCTCACCCTGACCAGCCGGGCGGTGGAGCACGGGATGCCGGCCTTCGCCCTCCGGGTGGAGGCCGGCCGCCGGTCGCTGGTCTACTCCGGCGACACGGCCCCGTGCCCCGCCCTGGTGGAACTCGCCGCGGACTGCGACCTGTTGCTCTGCGAGGCGGAGGACCCGGGGCCGGTGAGCGACCCCGCCGACCGGGTGCACCACACCGCCGAGCAGGCCGGCGCCACCGCCACGGCGGCCAGCGCCGCCCGCCTGCTCGTCACCCACGTCGGCCGCGCCATGACGCCGGCCGACGCCGTGCGCCGCGCCTCGGCGCACTTCGCGGGCCCGGTCGCGTACGCGGAGCCGGGTGCGGGCTTCACCGTCTGAGGGCCGGCGGCGCGGCTCTGGTCGCGCCCCTGGGCGGGCGCCCGGGGGCCCGCCCAGGGACCGTCCCGGGGCGGGTCCTGGGTGCGCGCCCCGGGCGGGAAGCTCCTCCGTGTGGGCTCAACCGCCCACGCGCACCACGAACTTGCCCGTGGCGCGGCGGTCCTCCATGGCGTCGTGGGCGGCCGGGACGGCCTCCAGGCCGGGGAGTTCGGTGACCGGGAGCTTCAGAGCGCCGTCGGCGAGGAGGCCGAGGACCCGCCGGATGGCGCGGGCCAGGCGGTCGGGGGCGGTGGCGGCCAGGAAGCGGTGACTGAAGCCGGTGACGGTCAGGTTGCCGGCCATCAGGCGGCCGAGCGGGGGCAGGTCGGCGAGGGTGCCGCCGCCGGCGTTGCCGAACAGGACGATCCGGGCGCCGGGTGCCGCCACGGCGAGGTCGAGCTCCAGGGCCTCGGTGCCCAGCGGGTCGAGGACGAGGTCGACGCCCCGGCCTTCAGTGGCGGCCCGGACCGCCTCGGCCGACGCCGGGTCCGACCCGGCGCGGGCGAAGGCGTGGTCGTAGCCGGACGCGAGCACGGCGGCGGCCTTCTCGGGGCGGCCGACGGTGCCGATCAGCCGCCCGCCCCCGAGCAGCGGGACGAGCTCGGCCACGGCGTGGCCGATCCCGCCGCCCGCGGAGTGCACCAGGACGGTGTCCCCGGCGGTGAAGCGCCCGGCGTCGGTCAGCAGCAGCATCGCGGTGGCCAGGCCCAGCGGCACGGCGGCGGCCTCGCGCAGCGCCACCCCGTCCGGGAGTGGCACGGTGAGCGCGGCGTCCGCCACCGCCACCTCCGCGAGCCCCGCGCCGACCGGTGCGGCCACCACCCGGTCGCCCGGGGCCAGGCCGACGACGCCCGCGCCCACCTCCCGGACCGTTCCGGCCACCTCCTTGCCGGGCCGGTACGGCCACTCGGCGCTGTACGCGGCGTCGCCGCGGCGGGTCATCACGTCGACGAAGTTCAGTCCGGCGTAGGCGACGTCGACCGTCACCTGGCCGGGCCCGGGGTGCGGCTCCTCGATCTCCCGGATCTCCGAGTTCTCGGCCCCACCGGGTGCGGTCATCACCAGTGCGCGCATGTCGATCCCCCTCGACTACGATGTTCGACGAACGGCGAAATTGATCCGTGGCAGTGGTACCACGCCGTTTCCATGGATGTCGAACATCGCAGATCAGGGAGGTCTGAACGTGCCCCGCAGCACCCGCCGCCGACCGGCGCTCGCGCACCCCGCCGCCGAGGAGATCGACCTCCTCGACGTGCTGCACGCGCTCTCCGACCCCACCCGGATGACCATCGTCCGCGTCCTGCGCGCCGAGCCCGAACGGGCCTGCGGCACCTTCCCGGTGGACGTCGCGCCCTCCACCCTCAGCCACCACTTCAAGGTGCTGCGCGAATCCGGCCTGATCAGCCAGCGCGAGGAGGCCAACCGCCGCTTCTCCGCGCTTCGCACGGTCGACCTGGAGCGGCGCTTCCCCGGGCTCCTCGACACCGTCCTCGCCGCCTACGGCCGGACCGTGCCCGCGCCGACGCTTGAGGCCGAGCCCCAGTCGGCACCGGCCCCGCCACCGGCGCCGGTGCCGACGCTTGGGGCGGCCGAGCCCGCCTAGGTCCGGTGTGCGCCGGGTCGGATCTCAGGCCGGGTGGGGGCCGCCGCCCGGCGGGGGCGGTGGCACGAGAGCGTGACGGCGCCCGGTGAAGCCGTGAGCGCCGCGGCCCCCGGGTCGCCCGGGTCGAGCGGGCCGGTCCGGCAAGGGTCGGCGCCCGGTCGGACTCAGCGCAGGCGCGAGGACGACAGGATCGACGCCAGGTGCGCGACCACCATGCCCCAGGTGATCACCGTGATCCCCGCGAGCGTCACCCGCGTCGCGTCCAGGGTGCCGAGCCCGGCGTCCACCGCGGCCGCCACCAGCAGCACCAGCGAGGCCTCGATGCCGTTCGTCACCCGGTGGATCTTGAAGACGGAGGCGAACCTGCGGGCCGTCGCGATGCCCTGCGAACGCGGCTGGGTCGACTCCTCGTCCGCCGGCGGCTGCCCGCTGCGCGCGCGGGCCACGTCCACCAGGTCCGTCGAGGCCTTCAGCAGCACCACGCCCAGCGCGGCCGCCAGGCCCGCCGACACCCACAGCTCCGAACCGCCGCGCGCCGCCCGGACGCCCGCCCCGATCATCAGCGCCGCGTCCGCGAGGTAGGCGCCGAGCCGGTCCACGTACACCCCGGCCATGCTGAACTGGCGCTTCCAGCGCGCCACTTCGCCGTCCACGCAGTCGAACAGCAGGAACAGCTGGAACAGCACCACCGCGAGCACCGCGCCGGTCAGGCCGGGGATCAGCAGGGCCGCGCCGCCGCCGACCCCGCACACCACCATCACCCAGGTGAGGGTGTTCGGCGAGACCGAGGTCCGCACCAACTGCCGGGTGGTGCGCAGCGAGAGCGCCCGCATGTACAGCCGGCCCGCCCAGTGCTCACCGTTGCGGCTCTGCAGCTTGGCCTGCGGCTGGCACACCTCGCGCAGCTCGGCGAGCGCCGGAGCAGCCACCATGACGACATCCCTCCACCTGTCCCGTAACGATCAGCACAGGCTACGGCCTG
Organism: Kitasatospora sp. NPDC053308; assembly: GCF_055585785.1. NCBI lineage: Bacteria > Bacillati > Actinomycetota > Actinomycetes > Kitasatosporales > Streptomycetaceae > Kitasatospora > Kitasatospora sp. NPDC053308. The sequence goes on from NZ_JBVJJY010000012.1 coordinate 140,661, forward strand.
CGGGAAACGCCCCGAGCGGCCGGTCCGGCACCTACGGGCCGACCCGCTCACGGCACCTGTCGCCCGGTCACGCCACCCGGCTCGTGCGTGCACATCGTGGCCGAGAAGTCCGTCGACACCTACCGGGAGCTGACCGCCGACCTCGGCCTCGCCCCTGAGCGGACCTGGATGATCGGCACCTCGCCCACGGCCGACATCGCCCCCGCACGCCGGGCCGGCCTGCGCACCGTCTACATCCCGCACGAGCACACCTGGGCGCTGGAGCACGAGGACCTCGGCCCGGACGCGGCGACGCTGCAGTTCGGGGCCTTCCCCGAACTGCTGCGCCACTTCTGAGCCAGGCCGGTGCGCGGCCGCCCGGCGCCCGGACCGCCCGGTGCCGGGACTACACGGCGAGGACGCTCGCCGGGGTCTGCGGGGCCCCGTCCCGGTACAGCCAGGCGCGCTCGGCGGCCGACCAGGCGCTCGTCGTCAGCAGGTAGAGCGCGGCGGCCACCGGCACCAGCAGCGCGAACAGCACCGACCCGAACGACAGGTACGGCAGCAGTCCCGCCCCCGGCTGCGGGGCGGGCTGCGCCGCCGCCGCGCGCCGGGCCCGGCGGTAGTTGACGTACCCGACCGCCGCCAGTCCCGCGTACAGCACCCCGAACACCGCCAGCTGCCCGGCGCCGTGCGCACCGCCGACGTGCAGGCCCAGCGGCACGCCGAACAGGGTGTGGTCGAGCAGGTCGTTCGGGGTCGTGAACAGCCGGTACATCACCGAGAAGAACGGGATCTGCACCAGCAGCGGCAGGCACCCCGCGAACGGCGACACCTGCTCCTCCCGGTACATCTCGGCCAGCGCCTCCTGCAACTTCTCCGGGCGCTTCTCGTGCTTCTTCCTCAGCGCGGCGACCTTCGGCGCGAGCACGGCCCGCGCCTTCTCCCCGCGCGCCGCCGCCCGCGCCAGCGGGTGCAGCGCGAGCCGTACGGCGACGGTGAACAGGACGATCGCCAGCGCCGTCGGCAGCACGTGGGCGAGGGAGGAGACGACGGCGTGCGCGACGGCGACGGCCGGATCGAGAACGGCGAGAACGGACATGGTGAAGCGAGCCCTCCGGGGTCTCAAGACATGAGTGATCGGCGGAGGACGGCCGCGAAGGCGAGGGAACGACGAAGGGCTTACGCGGCCGCCGGGGCCGCCCCGGGCGCCCTGGGGCGTCGCCTGCCCCGGGCATCCGGATCACGCTGCGGAAGGAACGCCGTACGGAACGCCCGACGCCGCAGCATCCCGCTGCGCACCGCCGCCGGCGCCCGCGCCCCCAGGAGCCGAGCCCCCGCCAGCGCCCCGGCGACCGCCCCGGCCACCAGCGCCACGGCCGCCACGGCCGCGACGGACGCCAGCGTCCCGCTCTCGCTCGCCAGGTCCCCGGTCAACACCCGGAGCAGACCCAGCAACATCGACACCACGGTCACGGCCAGCTCCCTCCTCGGTGTTCCGCCGGTTCCCGGACATACAGCACGACGATCCTACGAGCCCCCGGGGTTCCCCGGACAGGAGATCCCCGTCACGTCCCGTCCCTGGCCCACACCCACACCCGCGTGCCGCCGTCCGGTTCCGACGCCAGCCAGACGGTGGCCGCGAGCCGCTTGCCGTGCCCGGGCAGGGGCTCGGCCACGAACCCGCCCTCCCGCAACGGCCCGGCCGTTGTCGGATCCGCCGCCCCCGCCTTCCGGAACCCCTCCAACGGCCACCCGTCGAGAGACGCGGCGGACCCCGGCCGCACGGAGACCCCCAGTCCGTTGAGGAAGCCCTGCTCCTCACCCGCCGGCAGCCGGAACGCGAGGAACGCGAGGTCGTCCTGGAAGCCCTTCAGGTACGACCACCGCACCTCGCCCGCCGACGCGGGAGGCCGCACCCGCGAGAACTCCGCCACGTACGCCGAATCCACCGTCACCCACGACCCGGGCCGCCCACTGCCCTCCGCCGGATGCTCCACCCGATCCCGCAGCCAGGACAGCCCTCCCACGCCCGCCCCCAACAGCACCAGCGGCACTGCCAGCACCACCAGCACCACCCACCACCGCTTCCCCCTCATTGCGCCTGCCCTCCGGGACACGAACAGTCGGTGCCCGAACGTAGCGGACGATGGGTGGTGGGGAGGGGGTTTTCGCGGGGCCGGGCGAGGGTGTAGCCAGTGGTGCTACGCGGGGCTACCGTGGAGGGATGAAGACGATTACCCAGCGGGAGTTCCGGAACAACTCCGCCGCGGTGATGGACGCGGTGGAGGCGGGGGAGACCTTCCACATCACCAGGAACGGGGTCGAGGTCGCGGAGCTGCGGCCGGTGTCCGGGCGGCGGCGGCTCACGGCGGAGGAGCTGGTGGCGCGGCACGTGAAGCTGCCGCGGGTGGACTACCAGCAGATGCGCAAGGAGGCCGAGGAGGACTTCGGGCCCGAGGAACTGGTGGGCGGCGAGGACGACGACCCGTTCGAGCGGCGGCGTGGCTGAGCGCCGCAGGGCGTCCCGGCGCCGGCCCGCCGGGGTGCTGGACACCTGCGTCTACATCGACCTGGCGCTGCTCAACCCGGCGGACCTGCCGGCCGTGCCGGAGCTGACCGCGATCACCTTCGCGGAGCTGCAGCAGGGCGTGTCGATGGCCCGCGACCCGGCCAGCCGGGCGGCCCGGCTGGAGGTGCTGGGCGCGGCGATGGCCGACTTCGATCCGCTGCCGTTCGACGCGGCGGCCGCCGCCCGCTACGGGACGCTGGTCACGCTGACCATCGCGGCGGGGCGGCAGCCGCGGCCGCGGCGGATCGACCTGATGATCGCCGCCGTGGCCTCCGCGCACGGGCTGCCGCTGTACACCCGCAACGTCGCGGACTTCCGCGGGTTGGGTTCCGCGGTGGAGGTCATCGGGGTGTGAGGGCGGCGGCGCCCTCCTGTTCGACCCGGTCGGCGAGGGCGGCGGCGAACCGCAGGGCCGCGCGGCGGCTTCGGCTTCGCAGCAGGATGACGTTGTTCCCGCCGCCCTTGCCGCGCTCCGGTCCGGCGGCGGCTCCGACGGCCCAGCGCGGGCGGTCGGCGAGCCGGAGGACCAGCCAGCGCAGGCCGGCGTTCAGGCCGACGAGGACGGCGTAGAGGGCGAAGAGGAGGATCCCCTCGACGCCGGAGCCGCTCAGCTCGGGGGCCGGGAGGGGGTCGTAGCCGTTCAGCGGCCTGCGGGTGGCCCGGAAGCGTCCGAGCCACACCATGGCGATCCGTACGGGCACCCCGTCCGGCCCGGTGACGTCGAGGTAGCCGATCGACCCGGCCCGCCGGCCCTCGGCCCAGGCCCGCCGTTCGGCGGCGATGGAGGCGAGGTGCGCGCGCTCCCGGTCCTCGCTTTCCCGGACCTTCTGACGCTTCTCGAACCGCTCGGTCCAGGCCTGTTGGCGCGTCTTCTGCTCGGCCGACCACGCCCGTTCGCGCTCACGGCGCTCGTCCGCGCTGATCTGCCGCCCTCGCTGACTGTTCATCCGGTCATCGTAGGAATCGAGTCGGCGGGGGCGGGACCGGGCCACTCGGCCGGCCCTCCGGCCGGCCGAGTCGCCGTCAGGCCAGGCGCACCGTCGCTCCGGTAGCGGCCGAGGTGCGGGCGGCCTCCAGGACGGTGAGGGTGGCCACCGCGTCGCGCGGGTCGACCGGGGGCGGGGTGCCCGGCACGGTCAGCGCGGCGACGATGCCCGCGTAGTAGGCGGGGTAGTCCCCCGGGTCGGTCGGGAGGGAGATCGCGGACTCGTCGGTGCCGACGGTGCCGTAGTACGAGGGATCGTCGGCACCCCACGGGCGGGTGCCGTCGGGGCGCAGGCCCGCCCGCAGGTCGGCCTCCTGCGGGTCCATTCCGGTCTTGACGTAGCCGGCGGCGTCGCCGAGGACCCGCAGCCGGGGGCCGATCAGGGGGGTGATGGCGCTGGTCCACAGGTGCGAGCGGGTGCCGGAGGCGTGGGTGAGGGCGATGAAGGCGTCGTCGTCGACGACCGCGCCGTCGCGCCGCACGTCGATCTCCGCGTACACCGTCTCGACCGGCCCGAACAGGGTGAGCGCCTGGTCGACCAGGTGGCTGCCCAGGTCGTACAGCGTGCCGCCGACCTCGGCCGGGTCGGCCAGCTCGCGCCAGCCCGCCTTCGGCTTGGGCCGGAAGCGCTCGAAACGGGACTCGAAGCGGTGCACCCGGCCGAGGGCGCCGCCGCGCACCAGGCGGGAGGCGGTGAGGAAGTCGCCGTCCCAGCGCCGGTTCTGGAAGACGGAGAGCAGGACGCCCCGCTCCTCGGCGAGCCCGCACAGCTCCTGCGCCTCGGCGGCGGTGGCGGCCAGCGGCTTGTCGACCACCGTGGGCAGCCCGGCCCGCAGGGCGGCGCGGGCGAGCGGGACGTGGGTGCGGTTGGGCGAGGCGATGACGACCAGGTCGAGCGCGTCCGGGTCGGCGAGCAGTTGCTCGGGGGTGTCCACGGCCCGGGCACCGGGGTGTTCGCGGGCCAGCTGCTCGCGGCGCTCGGGGTTGGCGGTGACCACGGCGTCCAGCCGCAGCCCCGGCGTGGTGGCGATCAGCGGCGCGTGGAAGGCGGAGCCGGCCAGGCCGTAGCCGATCAGGCCGACGCGCAGCGGCCGGTCGGGGAGCGGCCGGTCGGGGAGGGGGCGGGAGGTCTGCGGGTTCATGCGGCCTACTCAATCACGAGGCGCCCGGTTGCTCCCGGTTCGCGGCGTGGGCGCCCGGCCGGCGGCCGGGGTGGTGGCGGGTCGGCCCGGGCGAGGGCGGGTCGGCCCGGGGCGAGGGCGGACGGGTCGGTGCGGTGCGGCGACGGGTAGCCCGGTGCGTGGGCGTTCCGGGCGTTCCGGTGGGCGGGACGTGCTGCCGTCGGCCAGGTGTGCGGATTAGGCTGTGCCGCGTCAGGGCCCTCGCATGACCCAAGACGCTGCAACACTCCGGGAGACACGCACGTGGCAGACCGCAAGCCCATTGAGTCCTGGCTGACCGACATGGACGGGGTCCTCATCCACGAGGGCACGCCGATCCCCGGCGCGGAGGAGTTCCTGCGCAGGCTGCGGGAGTCCGGCAAGCCCTTCCTGGTCCTCACCAACAACTCGATCTACACCCCGCGCGACCTCAGCGCGCGCCTGGCCGGGATGGGGCTGGAGGTGCCGGAGGAGTGCATCTGGACCTCCGCCCTGGCCACCGCGAAGTTCCTCAAGAGCCAGCGCCCCAACGGCACCGCCTACGTGATCGGCGAGGCCGGGCTCACCACCGCGCTGTACCAGGCCGGCTACGTCCTGACCGACAACAACCCCGACTACGTGGTCCTCGGCGAGACCCGCACCTACTCCTTCGAGGCACTCACCAAGGCGATCCGCCTGATCAACCAGGGCGCCCGGTTCATCTGCACCAACCCGGACGAGACCGGCCCCTCCCCCGAGGGCGTGCTGCCGGCCACCGGCTCGGTCGCGGCCCTGATCACCAAGGCGACCGGCGTCGAACCGTACTTCGTCGGCAAGCCCAACCCGCTGATGATGCGCGAGGCGCTGAACACCGCAGGCGCCCACTCCGAGACCGCCGTGATGATCGGCGACCGGATGGACACCGACATCGTCGCGGGCATGGAGGCCGGCATGGAGACCATCCTGGTGCTCACCGGCCTGACCTCCGCCACCGACGTGGAGCGCTTCCCGTACCGGCCGACCCGCGTGGTCAAGTCGATCGCGGAGCTGGTCGAGCTGGTCTAGCCTCGGCGGTGCTGTCGCGGGCCCCGTTCCGGCCGTTCGCCGGGGCGGGGCCCGCTTCGTACGTTCCGGTGCGGTGGGCGGGGGAGGCGGGCGCGGATGGGTACGGCGGGGGAACCGGCGGAGCCGGGGACGGAGTCGCGAGGGGCGGATCCGCGAGGGACGGTTCCGAGAGGGGCGCGGTCCGGCGGGGCCGAGCCGGGGTCGGAACCGAGCGGGACGGAACCGGGCGGGACGGAACCGAGCGGGACGGAGTCGACGGGCGAGGAGGAGAAGCGGGTCACCTGGGCGGAGCTCTACTTCGACCTGGTCTTCGTCTTCGCGATCACCCAGGTCTCCGGCCTGCTGCACCACCAGCACGACGCGATCGGGCTGGTCCGGGCGCTGGTGGTGTTCGTGCCGGTGTACTGGTGCTGGGTCGGCACCACCGTGCAGGCCAACATCCGGGACGTGGACAACCCGCGGGACCGCCTGGGCATCCTGCTGGTCGGCCTGACCGGCCTGTTCATGGCGCTCGCGATCCCCGGGGCCTACGGCCGGCGGGGCGTGCTGCTCGGCGGAGCGTACTGGCTGGCCCGGGTGGTGCTGCTGCTCCTGCTGGCCCGGGTCCCGGGTGTGTGGCGCGGACCGTACGGGGTGGGCGTGCTGGTCAGCGGGCCGCTGCTGGTGCTGGGCGGGCTGCTCCCGGACGGGCCGCGCCTCGCACTGTGGGCGACGGCCGCGCTCTGCGACCTGGCCGCGCCGCTGGTGTTCCGGCGGCGGCTCGCGAAGGTCGCCTACCACCCGGCGCACATGCCGGAGCGGTTCGCGCTGTTCCTGCTGGTCGCGCTCGGCGAGTCGATCGTCGGGATCGGCGGCACGGCCGCCTCCGCCCGCCTGGACGCAGCCGAACTCGCCGCCGTGGCGGTGGCGTTCACCATCTCGGCGGGCCTCTGGTGGCAGTACTTCGTGTACGCGGCGGACGCGATGCGGCACGCGGTGGTGGTCACCGACTCGCGCCGGGACATGGTCCGGCGGATCTTCCAGTACGGGCACCTGGCACTGGTCGCCGGGGTGATCGGGGTGGCGGTCGGCTTCGGGGAGACGGTCGCGGACCCGTGGCGGGCGCTCGGCCCGGGATCGGTGACGCTGCTCTACGGCGGATGCGGGCTGTACCTGCTGACCTTCGGGTACACGCGCTGGATGATGTTCCGCCAGGTCGCGACGACCCGGATCGCCGCGGCGGTGGTGGTGCTCGCGCTGCTGCCCGCGATGGTGCGGCTCCCGGCGCTGGTGGTGCTGGGCACGCTGGCGGTGCTGCTGGTGGCGCTCAACGGACTGGAACACCTCCGGGTCGAACGCGCCGTCCGCGCCGCCCGTGCCGCTCCCGCTTCCCGGCCCGCGGTCCCGCCTGCGTCCGTTCCCGCTTCCCGGCCCGCGGTCCCGCCTGCGTCCGCTCCTGGGGAGTGAGTTGTCGGTGGGGCTGTGTAGCGTTCGGTGTGGAAGAGGGCGTGCGGCGCAGCAGCCGCAGTGTGAGAGGTGGATGTCGTGACGGACACGGTCGAGGCGGGCGTGGTCGAGGCCGGCGCGGGCGGCGGGCTGGAGCTGCCCGAGTCCTGGCGCGGGGTGCTGGGCGCCGAGACGGAGAAGCCGTACTTCGCCGAGCTGGCGGCCTTCGTGGCGGCTCAGCGCGCGGAGCACGAGGTGTTCCCGCCGAGTGGCCAGGAGTTCGCCGCGCTGGAGGCCACTCCGTACGACAAGGTCCGGGTGCTCGTGCTCGGCCAGGACCCGTACCACGACAACGGCCAGGCGCACGGCATGAGCTTCTCGGTGCTGCCCGGCACCAAGACGCCGCCGTCGCTGCGCAACATCTTCAAGGAACTGAACGCCGACCTCGGCGTCCCGGCCCCGGACAACGGCTACCTGATGCACTGGGCGGAGCAGGGCGTGCTGCTGCTCAACGCGGTGCTCACGGTCCGCGCGCACGAGGCCAACTCGCACAAGGCGAAGGGCTGGGAGAAGTTCACCGACGCGGTGATCAAGGCGGTGAGCGAGCGCGAGGAGCCGGTGGTCTTCGTGCTGTGGGGCAACTACGCGAAGAAGAAGCTGCCGCTGATCGACACCGAGAAGCACGTGGTGGTGCAGGGGGCGCACCCGTCGCCGCTGTCCGCCAAGCTGTTCTTCGGCAGCCGTCCGTTCTCGCAGATCAACGCCGCGCTGGAAGGCTTCGGCGGGGAGCCGATCGACTGGCGGGTGCCGAACCTGAAGCAGGACTGAGCGGCCGCCCCCGGCGGGGCGCGGGTTCGGGGTGGCCGTGAGCCGGGCGGGGTCGATCTCCCGTTCGCCCACGGCCACTTGTCGTTCACCGCCGGTGGCCGTGGGGCGTCGCGGGGTGTGCTTAGCTGGTGGCGACCGGTCGCCGGACCGGTCCCGGGAGGGGCGGCACGTGCACGGGCTGGAGCGGGCGAGGACGTTTCGGTGGGGGAGGGCCTCGCGCTGGGCCGTGGGCGCGGCGCTGGCCGGCGTGCTGGTGGCCGTCTCCGGCTGCAGCGGCGCGGACGGCGGCGGGTCGGGCACCGGCTCCGCCTCCTCGACGACTGCCGCCACCGCCGCCGGCACTACCGCCGCCACCGCGACCCGCACGGCGGGTGCGGCCGGCCCCGGGGGTCTCGCCCAGTTGCCCGGACAGGTCTTCTACGTCTCCGACCAGACCAATGCCGCCCGGCAGGTCACCGCGCTGCGCGGCCAGGGCCGGACGGCGGAGGCCGACACCCTGCTGCGGATCGCCTCCCAGCCCTCCTCGCAGTGGCTCGGCGAGCAGGGCGCCCCGGAGATCGCCGAGCAGGTGAGCCGCCGGGCCGCCGAGGCGGGCCGGACGGCGGTCTTCGTCGCGTACGACATCCCCCACCGTGACTGCGGCCAGTACTCGGCCGGGGGCGCGCCCGACGCCGCCGCCTACCGGTCCTGGATCACCGGGGTCGCGCAGGCGCTCGCCGACCGGCAGGCCTGGGTGGTGCTGGAGCCGGACGCGGTGCCGCACACCCTGGACAACTGCGGCATCAAGGGCGATCTGGCTGCCGAGCGCTACGGTCTGCTGGCCTTCGCCGTCCAGGAGTTGAAGAAGCGTCCGAACGTCCGGGTGTACCTGGACGCGGGCAACCCCGGCTGGGCGCAGGATCCGGAGGAACTGGCCGCGGCGCTGCGCACGTCGGGCATCGCCGCCGCGGACGGCTTCGCGCTGAACGTCGCCAACTTCTACGACGCCGACCGGAACGCCGCGTACGGTGCCCGGCTCTCCGCCGCGCTCGGCGGGAAGCACTTCGTGATCGACACCAGCCGCAGCGGGAACGGCGCACTGGGCGGTGATTCCTGGTGCAACCCGCCGGGACGCGCGCTCGGCGAGCGGCCGACCGCCGACACCGGCCGGCCCGGGGTGGACGCCTACCTGTGGATCAAGAACCCGGGGGAGTCGGACGGCGACTGCGGCCGCGGCGAGCCCCGGGCGGGCGAGTTCTGGCTGCCGTACGCGCTGGGGCTGGCCCGGGCGGCACGCTGAGCCCACCGGTGCCGCCCCGCTGCTCCGGCCGGCTCCCGTGGGGCGCCCGGAGCCGCCCGGCTGCTAGCCGGTGACCTGGATCCAGCGGGCGACCGACGGGGTGCCGGCGGCGTCCGTCAGGAACAGCATGTACCAGCCCGGCGGCAGCAGGTCGGGGTTGCCGGGAAGGGTGAGCGCGACCCCGTCCGCCGTCCGCCCGGTGATGTCCAGGGCGACCGAACGCTGTTCGACGTCCGTCACGTGGGTCACCGAGCTCGGCCGGATCAGCTTGGCGGTGGCGACCGCCTCCGGCCGGGAGGTGCCGACGCGGACGGTGCCGCCGAGCTTCGCCGCCGCCGGGGCGGCGCTCACCTGCGGACGGTCGCCGCGGTACAGGTAGGGCGGGGTGTAGAGCTCGATCCGCTGCTCGAAGCCGCCGGGCTGGGTCTCGGCCTTGTCGGCGAAGAGCGGGTTGGAGCCGAGCACGGCGACCCGGCCGTCCGGCAGCAGCAGTGCCTCCGAGTGGTAGTCGCGGCCGACGGTCGGTTCGGCGGCGGTGGTGAAGCTGTTGGAGTCCGGGTGGTACACCTGCGCCTTGAGGAGGTCGCTCTCGCCGCGGCCCCGGTAGCCGCTGGAGCCCCCGGTGGTGAGGACGGTGTCGTCCGGGAGGATCACGCTGTTGAGGTAGCGGGTGCCGCCGGCCGGCAGGTCCGGGCCCGGGGTGAACGAGGGCTTGGCGGAGGTCAGGTCGGCGATGTCGGTGCGGGCCGTGGACAGCGGGGACTCCCCGACGCCCCCGCCGCCGAGCACCATCACCTTCTGGGCCTGCGCGGGCGGCAGCAGCACCGAGGAGGAGGTCTCGGTCAGGCCGGGGTCGCGCAGGCCGGGGACGGGCTGGAAGCCGTTGTCCGAGAGGTCCCACAGGCCGGGCTCGCGGCCCTTGTCGGCGGGGCCGTAGCCGGCGTTGGAGCCGGAGTAGAAGAGCTTCCCGGAGGCCGTCAGGAAGATCGACGGGTAGGTCGGGAAGTAGCGCGCGGGCGCCTTGGCCCAGGTCTTGGTCCGGGGGTCGTAGATCTCGTTGTCGTTGCCGTTGAGGATCTCCCCGGTGTCGTCCAGCCCGGAGACGGTGACCACCCGGCCGTCGCCGAGCCCGGTCAGCGTCGGGTACCAGCGGGCGTGCGCCATGTCGGTCACCGGCTCGTAGAGCTCCGTGTCCGGGTTGAACTCGAAGGCGGAGCGGATGCCCTGGTACTCCTGCTTGTCCAGGGTCAGCTTGTCGCTCTGCCCGTACACGTTGTGGGCGTCGGCGCCGCCCAGGCCCTTGATCCGGTACTGGGCGGGGGAGCCGACGACGTAGTCGGCGCCGGTGCCGACCGCCTCCACGAACACGTGCTGCTCGCCGGCCGTGACGACGGTCTGCCGACCGGCGCCGGTCTTCGTCGCGGCGGGGACGGTCACCGGGACGGTGCTGGCGTACTCCCGGCCGTTCGGGGAGACGAAGACGGTGCCCTTCGGGAGGGTCCGGTCGCGGTCCGGGCTCTCGTTGCGTACCCGCATGACGCCGGCCGCCTTCTTCACCGCGCCGGCCAGCTTCTCGTACCGCTGGGTGCCGCCGGCCACCAGGACCCGGCCGTCCGGCAGCGAGGCGTGGCCGCCGCAGAACATGTCGGCCGGGGTGGGTATCCGCTTGTAGGTGTCGGTGGCCGGGTCCCAGAGCAGGCTCTTGAAGGTGCCCGCGTCGAACTGCTTCTCGTCGTTGCCGGAGCCGGCCACGATCAGGACCTTGCCGGTGCGCAGCAGCGTGGCGTGGACGGCGTTGACCCGGAACTCGGCGGGCAGCGTCAGGGTCTGCCAGTGGCCGTACCGCGCCTTGTACTCGGGGCGGTTGATCACGTAGTCGTGGTACTGCTGGGCCGCGAAGCCGAGGACGGCCGGCGCGTTCATCCCGGCCACGGCCAGGGCGACGGTGCTGCCGAGGGCGAAGCGCTTGGTGCGGCCGGTCTTGTGGATCCTCACGGTGGTTGCTCCCTCAGTGGACGGGGGTGCCGCTTCCGGCCCGGTCGGGTGCGGGCCGGCCCGCTCGTACCGGCTGCGGGGCCCGGGGGTCGCGGGCGTGGCGGGGGCGCTGCTTGTCCAGGACGACCTTCGGGGCCGCCGACCGGCCGCCGGTGACGGTGAGCGTCGCGGTGGGCCGGGCCAGGCGCCGGCGGACGGCGTCGCCGGCCGTGATCAGGAGCGGCAGCAGGGTCAGCGCCAGGGCGATCCAGGCCCAGGTGCGCATCGCGACGTGGTCGTAGCCGGTGAAGCGGGAGGCGACGAGGGCGCCGCCGAAGACCAGCGTCCAGAACAGGTGGTAGCGGAAGGTGGCGAGGCGGTCGCTGCTGGCCGAGCGGCCCTTCGGGGTCACCTCGAAGCGGCTGCGGCGCCGCACCAGCGCCTGCAGCAGCGAGGCCGCGTAGACCGGGCCGCAGAGCGCCGACATCGCCATTCCGGCCACCCCGGAGGAGCCGGCCGGCTCGTGCGGGCTCACGTTGTGCTTGCGGTTCCAGGTGTAGAGCAGGAGTTGGAGCGCCGCGGCGTCGCTGTAGAGCATCATCCAGATCTCGGAGGAGACGTGGACCCCCGAGGCGCCGAAGCCCAGGTAGAGCACGCTGGACACGCCGCCGAGCAGCCAGGTGAGCGCGGCCATCGGGTAGAAGCCCACCATCAGCGAGTAGTTGAGCAGTCGGCCCGGCGAGAGCTGCCAGCACACCCGCCAGTACCGGGTGAACAGGGTCTCGTAGGTGCCGCGGCTCCAGCGCAGTTGCTGGGAGAAGAAGTCCGTCCAGGAGGACGGGCCTTCGCCGACCGCGAGCACGTCCGGGGTGTACACGGACTTCCAGCGTTCTCCGGTCTCCGGGTTTCGGCTCCGGTGGAACTCCAGCCCGGTCGCCATGTCCTCGGTGATGGAGTCGTACAGACCGCCGATGGACTGGAGCGCGCGGATTCTGACGGCGTTGTTGGTGCCGACGAACATGGGCGCGCCGTAACGGTTTCCGGCGCGCTGGATGAGGGCGTGGAAGAGGTACTGCTGGCTCTCGGAGAATGCGGTGACGGCCGAGCCGGAGCTGCGGTAGTTCCCGTACACCTGCGGCCCGACCACGAATGCCACGTCGGGGTCGCGGAAGTAGCCGAGCATCCGCTCGCAGAAGTCGGGCAGCGGCGCGTGGTCGGTGTCGACGGACACCCAGAAGTCGTAGTCGTCGCCGTGGGCCTGCAGCCAGGCGTTGTAGTTGCCGTGCTTGCTCCTGGCGCGGAAGCGGCCCTCGGGGCGGTTCCAGTGCGGCCGGCCGGCCCGGGTGAAGTGGCGGACACCGAGCTCGGTGCAGAGCGCCCGCATGGCAGGATCGTTTCCCTCGTCCAACAGCCAGACGTCGTACGGTCCTTCGTGCCGCACCGCGTGGGCCGCCACCAGCGTGGCCCGGACCATCTCCGGCGGCTCCTTGCCCGGCACGCAGGTGGTGAGGAAGGCGACCCGGGTGCCCGGCTCCGGTGTCACGGGTATCGGATCGCGGGCGACCAGGGTGGCGTGGGTGTTGGAGACCACGTTGACCAGCCGGAACAGCTCGACCACGGCGATGATCCCGATCATCACCTTGTCGCCCAGCAGTACCAGGGGGTCGGTCTCGTCCAGCCGCTCCGGCCAGTGCTCCGGCAACAGCAGCCAGACCAGCAGCACCACCTCCACCACGGGGGCGGCCGACAGCAGCAGGGCGGCGCGGATCCGGTGCGGCTCGCGGCGCAGCAGGCTGCGGTAGCGGACCCGGTAGGGGGCGGCGCCCGGCGGGCCGGGCGGGGCCGCGGGGCCGCCGTGGTGGACGGCCGGCTCGGGGCGGTAGACCCCGCCGCCGAGGTCGTCGTCCTCGTCCGGCTCGTGCGCCGGACCGGCCAGTCGGCTGAAATGGCCGTAATCGTAGGGCGCTTCGGGCACGGGTAACTCGCTCAGAGCGGTCCCGTCGAGTCGCCCGGCACCTCGCCCGCGGGCCGTTCCGACGCCCTGTCGTCGAGAGCGTCGTGAGAACGGCGTGGTCATGGCTGCTCCCCCCGGAGTTTCGCGCCTTTCCGGGCTGTACGGCAGATCCGGTGTCCGGCACCTCCAGCGTGTGCGACCGGTTCAGTTGTGCGCCCGTACGGCGGCCTCGAATACGGGACCCGTCGTGCGCTTGCTGGCTTCCCCTCCGGTCGCGCGGGATCCCCAGGATCGCTCAACTCTCCCTGAGCACACCGGTGATCGCAACCAGTCGGGGCGACGATCACCGCGTGAGCATGAAGATGCCACGATTCCCGGCCAATCCGGCGGACATTGCTGCTAAGGCGATGAATTCGGCGCCGACTCGTCTGCGCGACGGCGCGGTTCGGCGCGCCGGGTGGTTCGGCGTACGGGGGCGGTCCGGTGCGCGGGGCCGTTCGGCTTCGGAGCCGCGCCGGCCCGGCGCCGGTCGGCTGGCCGGAACGGCGGGACGGCAGGACGGCAGGACGGCAGGACGGCGGGGCGCGGGACTGCGCGGCGGGCGGGGACGAGCGGTCCGGTGGGACGGGCGGGGCTCGGGCGGGGCGGTGGGACGGGCGGGGCGCGGGCGGTCCGGCGTCGGTTCGGTCAGTGCGGGGGCTCCACTCGCCGATCGGCCGGGTCTGGGAGGGCATCAAGGAGAACGAGCGCCGGGTCGAGGTGCTCGGACTGCGGCCCTACGGCTACAAGGTGGTCGCCTTCGTGCTGGCCGGCGCGCTCGCCGGGCTGGGCGGGGTGGTCTACCTGTTGCTGACCGGCGGCGCCACCCCGCAGGCCGCCGGCTCGGACACCACGCTCGCGCTCCTGGTCATGGTCGTCCTCGGGGGATCCGGCACCCGCTGGGGGCCGCTGCTCGGGGGTGTCCTGTACACCTGGGCGAGCCACCGGCTCGGCGACCTCGCCAACTCGGCAGCCGTCGCGGACCTGCCCCCGGTGCTGCGCGCCCCACTCTCCCAACCCCTCTTCCTGCTGGGAGTGTTGTTCGTCGCGGTGGTCTACCTGCTGCCCGGCGGACTGGCTAGACTGCCTGCCCGCATCCGCGCCGCGCGATCAACCCCTGCGGTCAGCCCGCCGGGTCGAGTCCGCACCCCCCGTCCCACCGGAGGTACCCCCGCGTGAGCCAGTCGCCCCTGAAGCCCGAGGAGTTGACCGTCCCCGTGCCCGGCGGGGACCTGGCCGTCCTGCGCTGGCCCGCCGAGGAGCCGGGGGCGCCGACGGTCGTGGCGGTGCACGGCATCACCGCCAACGGCCTCGCCTGGTACGAGGTCGCCCGTCGGCTCGCCGGGCGGGTCACCCTGCTCGCGCCCGACCTGCGGGGCCGCGGCGCCAGCCGCTCGGTCGCCGGGCCGTACGGGCTGGCCCGGCACGCCGACGACGTCGCCGCGCTGATCACCGCGCTGGACGCGGGGCCGGCCGTGGTCGTCGGCCACTCCATGGGGGCCTGGGTCACCGCACTCGTCGCCGTCCGGCACCCCGAACTCGTCCGCCGGGTGCTGCTGGTGGACGGGGCGGTGACCTTCCCACTGCCCGAAGGCCTCCGCGCGGAGGACGCCCTGGCCGCCGTGCTCGGCCCCGCACTGGCCAGGCTGTCCATGACCTTCCCGGACCGGGACGCCTACCGGGAGTTCTGGCGCCGGCACCCGGCCTTCGGCCCCGCCTGGTCCGAGGGGATCGACGCCTACACCCAGCGCGATCTCGTCGGCGCGGCGCCCGAACTGCGCTCCTCCTGCGTGCCGGAGGCCGTGCGGACGGACGGCGCCCAAGTCCTCCTGGACGAGGAGGCGGCCGCCGCCGTGCACCGACTGCCCTGCCCGGCCGAACTGCTCTGGGCGGAGCGCGGCCTGCTCGACGAGCCGCAGGGCCTCTACGACCACCAGCGGATCTCGCTGGCCGGGCCGGACCCGGAACGGGTGCCCACCTCGCCGGTGCCGGACTCCAACCACTACTCGATCCTCTTCGGCGAGCGCGGGGCCGACCGCATCGTCCGCAGCCTGCTGGGGGACGCCCCCGCCGCGGGGTAGCCCCGGACCCGGATCCGGAACGACGGTGGTCGGCGGGGTGCGAACACCCGCCGGCCGTACCGCGCCCGCCCGTACGGCTCCCCCGGTGCCGTCCCGCCAGTACAGCGCCCGGCTCACCGCGCCCGGCTCACCGCGCCCGGCTCACCGCGCCCGGCTCGCGCGTCCGCCCGCGCGGCGCCGTGCCCCTGCGTCCGGCGGGTCAGCCGGCCGTGCCGAGGAAGGTCTCCCAGCCGCCCGCCGGCGCCTGGCCGACGTTGAGCGAGCGCAGCTTGCGCAGGGTGGACTGGTCCTGCACCTCCAGCCACTCGACCAGTTGCTTGAAGGAGACCAGGCGGACCTCCGGCTTGCCGGCGATGGACTTGAGCGCTTCCTCGACGGCGTCCATGTAGATGCCGCCGTTCCACTGCTCGAAGTGGTTGCCGATGAAGAACGGGGCCCGGTTGCTGTTGTAGGCGCGGTCGAAGCCCGCCAGGTAGGCGTTCGCGGCCTGGGTGCGCCAGTCGTTGTACTTGGCCGGATCGCCCTTGGTGCTGCCGTTGGACTGGTTGGCCAGGATGTTGTAGTCCATCGACAGCACCTGGAAGGTGTGCCCGGGGAACGGGATGGACTGCAGCGGGAAGTCCCACACCTTGCCGTCCTGCACCTTCTGCGGCCAGATCTGGAGGCCGCCCGAGGAACTGGCGTCGTACTTCCAGCCGAGCTTGGCGATGGTCGGCAGCAGCGCCTTCTGGCCCTCCAGGCACGGGGTGCGGCCGCCGATGAGCTCCTTCTTGTAGTCGAAGGGGAGCGGGTCGACGTCGGTGAAGCCGGTGTTGGTCCGCCACTGGGTGACGAAGCCGATGGCCTGGTCGATCTCGCTCTGCCAGTCCTCCGGGGTCCACATGTTGACCCCGTTCTTGTCCGGACGGCTGGAGCAGAAGTGCCCGTTGAAGTGGGTGCCTATCTCGTGTCCGGCCAGCCAGGCCTGGCTGATGAGCTTGAGCGTGCTCTTGACCGCGCCGTCCGACAGGTACGGGATGTCGGACGCGCCGACCGAGTGCTTGGGCGGGTGGTAGAGGTCGGCCTTGCCCTTGGGCAGGGCGTAGATCCCGGAGAGGAAGAAGGTCATCGTGGCCTTGTACTGCTCCGCGAGCTTCAGGAAGCGCGGGAACTGGCCGTCGTCGGTGCCGCCCGCACCGTCCCAGGAGAACACCACGAACTGCGGCGGCCGCTCGCCGGGCTTGAGCTTCTCGGGCTTGGGCTGGTTCGGCTGGGGGCCGGTGTCCGCGTTGGAGCCGTCGCCGATCGGGGTGCCCTTGGGTACGACCAGCTGGGTCGGGTCGCCGGTGGCGCCGCCCTTGGCGGCACCCGCGCCGTCTCCCGAGCCGGGAGCGGCAGCGCCCTTGCCCGAACCGGATCCGCCGCTGGAGCAGGCCGTGACCGCGCCGAGGGCCGCGGTCGCGGCGGTCGCACTGAGCACCGTCCTGCGCGAGATGCTGGTCATGGTCTCCCCTGGGTGCCGAGACCGGTGGTGAGGCGGTCCGCAGCCGAACCGGTCAAATCAGGCAATTGATGAATATTCCGCCGTTAGCATGTCATGTCGTCGCAGCAGCCACCAAGGTCGCCGTCCTCCGACGACTCTGAACACGCCGGGTTCGGTCGGCCAGGCTGCGGGAATCCGGTGTCTGTTGCCGTCCTGTGACGCTCCGCGCCCCCCGCGGCCCGCGCAGTACGGTACGCCGGTGCGTGCGGTCCCCAGGGGGAGTTCGTCGGCGTTCGGCCCGATTGATCGACTTTTTGGGCAAACTTTTGCCCCCTGAGGGGCTGTCTGAACTGGGGTCGCCCGACCCGGGGATGCCCTGGGCCGTCCGGCGCCGAAGGCGAACAGGGGCGCCCGCCGGGGCGGCTGCGGCGGGACTGCCGAGGGAGTGCGGCAGGGCCGCGGCAATGGGGGACGGTCGGCCGGGGTGCTGCGGGAGGACGGCCGGTCAGAGCGCGGCGAGCCGCCGGTTGCGGCGCACCATCCGCGCGATCGCGGTGCTGATCGCGGTGGCCGCGGCGCAGGAGACTACGAGGCTGAGCCAGGCGGTGTTGAACCAGTGGCTGTTGAGCCAGCCCAGGGTCACGATGTAGGCGGCCCAGACCAGCGCCGCCAGCGCCGACCAGTGCAGGAAGCGGTGCGGATGGGCGGGGGAGTGGCCGATGGCGACGTCGAGGATGGTCCGGCCGGCCGGAACGAACCGGGCGATCACCACCATCGCGGCGGCCGTGCGGTGCGGGCGTTCGACCAGGGCCGCCTGGACCCGGACCACGCTGGCCGCCAGTTTGGGACGCCGGGCGAGCCGGCGGTGCAGCACCGGCGCGCCGCGCCGTGCCAGGTGGAGGAGCAGGACGTCGCCCAGGAAGGAGGCCGCCGCCACGCCCAGGCCGAGCAGCAGCGGCGCGCCGTTGATCTGCGCGGTCTTGAGCACGGCCAGGATGACCAGCGTCCCGCTGGGGATGAAGGGGAGGAGGGCGTCTCCGAGTACGGCGAAGAGAGCCAGGGCGCAGATCCACGAGGATCCGATCGCCGCCACGAAGTTCAAGGCTCTTACTCCCTCCACGCCGCCCGAGCGAGCAGGTGGCTGTAGGGGCCAACGCTAGCGCCTCGACTTTTCATGCCATGAAGCACCCCGGTATGCCGCAGATCACGGCTACGGTTTCCGGCCGTCCGGTGGTGGTGGTTCCGGGGCCCGGACCTGCGGACCGTCGCGCGAGCCGGCCTCCCGCCGGGGTCTGCCGGGAACCGAACGAGCCCCCGGGGCGGGGTGCCGCGCCGAGGGCTCGCAGTGACCGTCCGGAGCTGGTCCAGCCCGACGATCTTGCTGGTGGAGTGCGGACCCCGTTGGGCGGTCCGCTCCTGATCACCAGCCTGCCGGACACCGGCCTCCCGCCGCGAGCCCCGGCGCTGGCGACTTCCGGCGCTGGCGTGAAGTCGCCAAACGTGTTCGCCCGCTGGCTCTCCGTCAGGCAGAGGGGTGGTCGCGGACCCGGCAGGAACGGCCGAAACGCAGCCGGACCGGCTCCGATCGGAAACCCGATCGGAAACCCGATCGGAAACCCGATCGGGAGCCGGTGGACGGGAACAGCGGGCTCCCGGCCGTGGTTGACCCCCGTCGGCAGCCGCGACCACCGGGCCGTCGGTCTCCCAGCGGTCGCCAGGCGGAGGCCGGCTCATGGGCAGCCGCGCAAGGACAGCCACGCAAGGAAAGCCAGGAGGGCGGACGGCATGACCACCGAGGACCAGCAGGAGCACGGGGCCGGGCCGACGGCGGACGCGGCGATCCGGGGCACCGCCGACGAAGCGGCGATCCGGGGCGCGGCCGTCGACTCGGCGATCCGGGGGACCGCCCGCGGTACGGCGCCCGCACCGCTCTCGATCCTCGACCTGGCCACCGTCGGCGTCGGCTACACGCCCGCCGAGGCCCTGGCGGCCACCACTGCGCTGGCGCGCAAGGCCGAGCAGTGGGGCTACCACCGGTTCTGGGTCGCCGAGCACCACGGCATGCCCGGGGTGGCCAGCTCGACCCCGGCCGTCCTGATCGCCCACCTCGGGGCCCACACCACGACGCTCCGGCTCGGTTCGGGCGGTGTGATGCTCCCCAACCACGCGCCGCTGGCCGTCGCCGAGCAGTTCGGCCTGCTGGAGGCCCTGCACCCCGGCCGGATCGACCTCGGACTCGGCCGCGCCCCCGGTACCGACCCGGCGACCGCCCGTGCGCTGCGGCGCGGCCACTCCGACGGCGCGGACGACTTCCCGCAGCAGCTCGCCGAGCTGACCCACTTCCTCGACGGGGACTTCCCGGCCGGCCACCCCTACGAGCGGCTGACCGCCGTCCCCAAGGGCGAGGGCCGTCCGCCGGTCTGGCTGCTCGGGTCCTCCGGCTTCAGTGCCCGGCTCGCGGGCCGCCTCGGCCTCCCGTTCGCCTTCGCCCACCACTTCAGCAGCGCCAACACCCTGCCGGCGCTGGACCTGTACCGCTCGTCGTTCCGCCCCTCCGCCGTGCTCGACGAACCGTACGCGTTGATCGGCGTGAGCGCGGTCGCCGCCGACGACGAACCCTCGGCCCGGCGCCTCGCCCGCTCCGCCGCCCTCGGGATGCTCCGCCTGCGGCGCGGCAACCCCGGCCCGATCCCCACCCCGGAGGAGGCCGAGCAGTACCCGTACAGCCCGGCCGAGGCGGACTTCGTCGACGGTTGGCTCGACAACGTCGTGCTCGGCGCCCCGGGCCGGGTCGCCGACGGACTGGAGGCCCTGCGCAAGCGGACCGGGGTGGACGAGCTGATGGTCACCTCGCACATCCACGGCCACGAGGCCCGCCTCCGCTCCTACGGCCTGATCGCCGAGGCGTACGGGCTCACGGCCGGGGCCTGATCGGCCGGACGACCATCGCACCGAGGCCTGACGGCCGGGCGGCGGCCGTGCGACGGCCGGGCGCGGCGACGGCGGGCGGCTCCGTGCAGCGACCGCAGTGGGCGGCGGCCTCGCGCGCGACCGCGGTCGGTGGCGCGCGGGCCCCGCCCGCTACCGCCCGTCCGGGGCGGGGCGTCCCTCGCGCAGTATGGCCGCGACCAGCGCGGCCTCGCCGGGCCGGGCGAAGTACCAGCCCTGCGCGGTGTCGCAGCCGGTCAGCCGCAGCCGTTCGGCCTGGGCGGCGCTCTCGATGCCCTCGGCCGTGACGGTCAGGCCGAGGGTGTGGGCCAGCTGCACCATCGCGCCGACGATCTGCTCGTCGGCGTCGCTGCGGCGGGAGCCGAGTTCGGGGAGGCCGGGGCGGTCGGCGGGAGCCGGGTCGCGGAAGCCCTCGATGAAGGTGCCGTCGAGTTTCAGCACGTGCACCGGCAGGCGGGAGAGGTAGGCCAGGTTGGAGTAGCCGGTGCCGAAGTCGTCGATCGCGATCCGCACGCCCATGTCGGCGAGCGCCTGGAGGGCCTGCAGCGGGCGGCCGCCGGGGCCGAGCAGGGCGCTCTCGGTGATCTCCAGCTGGAGCAGCCGGGCGGGCAGGCCGGTGACGTCGAGGGCCCGGGCGACGTCGGCGACGATGTCGGAGTCCCAGATCTGGCGGGCGGCCAGGTTGACGCTGACGAAGGTCTCGGTGTCCGGGAACTCGGCGAGCCACTGCCGGGCCTGTCGGCAGGACTCCTCCAGGACCCACTTCCCGAGCGGCACGATCGCGCCGGACTCCTCGGCGAGGGGGATGAAGCGGTCCGGGGAGAGCGTCCCGTAGCGGGGGTGGCGCCAGCGGACCAGGGCCTCGGCCCCGTGCACGGCGCCGTCGGCGAGACCGACCAGCGGCTGGTACTCGATGGTGAACTCGCCGCGTTCCAGGGCCGGCCGCAGGGCGGTGGCGAGCAGTTGCCGGGTGAGCTGGTGGGCGCCGCGGTCCGGGTCGTAGAGGGTCCAGCGGGCGCGGCCGTCGGCCTTGGACCAGTAGAGCGTGGCGTCGGCGTCCTTGACCAGGTCGGTCGGGGTGGTCTCGTGCACGGAGCGCTCGACCACGCCCACGCTGGCGGTGATCACCAGCCGGTGACCGGCGACGTCGAAGGGACGTTCCAGCACGTCCAGGATCCGGGCGGCCAGCTCGGTCAGCTGCTCACTGCCCGTGCTGTCGGTGACCAGGACGGCGAACTCGTCGCCGCCCATCCGGGCCACCAGGTGGGCGTCGTGCCCTCCGAACCCGCGCCGCAGCCGGGTGGCGACGGCGATCAGCAGCTGGTCGCCGACGTGGTGGCCGAGGGTCTCGTTGATCGCCGCGAAGCCGTCGAGGTCCAGGTAGCAGACGCCGACCCGGCGGCCCTCGCCACCGGACGGGCCCGGAGCGGGGTCCTCGGTCACCGCGAGGCAGGCGGCGTCGAGGCGCTCGAAGAAGTACGTCCGGTTGGGCAGCCGGGTCAGCGGGTCGTGCAGGGCCTGGAACTCCAGGCGGTCGCCGAGTCGGCGCTGCTCTGTGATGTCCTCGACCAGCGCGAGGGTGTAGAGCGGGCGGCCGGAGCCGTCCCGGATCAGCGAGACGGTGACCTTGCTCCAGACCTCGTGGCCATCGCGGTGCTTGAGCGGCTTCTCCACGCGGAACCGTTCCCGCTCGCCGTGGACGAGTGCGGGGAACAGCCGGTCCGGCATGCCCTCCGGGTCGATGAGTTCGTGCAGGGGGGTGCGGACGAGTTCGCCGACGGTCCGTCCGATCAGGTTGGCGAAGGCGGGGTTGACCTCGATGATCCGGTCTTCGGGGTCGATCAGGGCCATGCCGATCACCGCGTCGCAGAAGGCGGCGCGGAACCGGGACTCGCTGGCCCGCAGCGCCGCCAGCAGCCGGTCGGACCCGCCGTCCGGCCGGTCCGAGCCGCCGTCCTGTCGGCTGGACCCGCCGTCCGTCCGGCCGGATCCGTCGTCGGTGCTCCGGCGGGTGCCGTCGGTGAGCGGGGCCGAGCAGGTGGGGCAGAGCAGCACCTCGGGCTCCTCCAGCGTCCCGCAGGCACCCAGGGCGGCGGCCGGGCCTGCGACGGGGCCCGTGCCCGGAGTGCCGCGGACCGCTCCGGCGGCCGGTTCGAGGACCGGCGCGACCAGATGGCGGTGGTGTCGTGATTCCTCGTGCCGCACGCCCGGGTGGTGTGCGTCGGCCCCCTCGTTCTGGCCCGGCACGGCATGCTCCCGTCCGCTGCTGACGCTTGACGATGGTCCGGCCGGTCAGTCGGGATCCCGGCAGCCGGCTCCGCACTCTGTCGCGGTCCTCGGAGTCGGTCCGCTGCGGGACGCCCGCCGTGGGGCGTCGGAGCGCGGGGACCCGCGTGAAGAACAGGGCGCTTCGGCCGATCATAGGCCGCGACGACAACGCGCGGTGACCGCCGCGAGGGTGATTCGCCCGCTTTGTGATCATGGGTGGTGGTACGTGCAGACGCCCCCGGTGCACATCGCATGATGTGCGCCAGGGGCGCGTGCGCCCACGTCGCGCCCCTGGGCGCTGGTTGCGCGCCGGGGTGGGCCGGGGTGGGACAGGAGTGGAGCACGGGGCGGCGGGGGTGCCGCCGAAGGGGCGTCAGGCCAGCTTGGCGGTCAGGGTGATGGTGGTCCCGGTCAGGGCCTGGCTGACCGGGCAGTTGGCCTTGGCGTCCTGGGCGGCCTGGGCGAAGCCCGCCTCGTCCAGGCCGGGGACGTCGCCGGTGACGGTCAGGTGGATGCCGGTGATGCCCTCGCCCGGCTGGAAGGTGACGTCGGCCTGGGTGTCCAGCGTGGTGGGCGGGGTGCCGGCGCTTGCCAGGCCGTGCGACAGGGCCATCGAGAAGCAGGCCGAGTGCGCGGCCGCGATGAGCTCCTCCGGGCTGGTCTTGCCGTTGGGCTGCTCGGTACGGGCCGGCCAGGACACCGGGTAGGTGCCGATCCCGGAGGAGGCGAAGGTCGTCTGACCCTGTCCGTGGAGGAGGTCGCCCTCCCAGGCCGTACGGGCGGTGCGGGTGGTTGCCACGATCGGTACCTCCATTGCCGGGGCGGTGCTGGGGCGTGAGTGGGCGTGCTGGGTGTTGCCGGGCGTTGCCGGGTGGTGCCGGGTGTGCTGCTGCGCACGGCCGGGGACCTCCGGGGCCCGCTGGGGACTGCCGGGCAGTCACTTCCGGTCATGCGCGCACCAGCCTACGGGCAGCCCCGGCCCGGGCCCGGCTGGTCACGCCGCGTCGGACCGGCCGGTCGTGCGGGGGCGTCGGCGCAGGCGGGCCGGCCGTCCGGAAGGCTGTCCGCATCGTGGACGGTTCCGTTCCGCGGTGTGGGGCCGCAACGGGTGCCCTGTTAGATTTGCCCGGGCCCGAGCCCGGCCGGCGTACGGTCGGGCGCCCACCCAGACACCGGGAGCAGCCCCGATGACGGACCACTCCACGACCCCCGACGCCGGCCTGCCCGAGGGGATCGACGACGCCGTACGGGCTGAGCTGACCAGCCTGCGCGAGAGCATCGACAACATCGACGCCGCGGTGGTCCACATGCTGGCCGAGCGCTTCAAGGCGACCCAGCGGGTCGGCCGGCTCAAGGCCGAGCACAAGCTGCCGCCGGCCGACCCGGCGCGCGAGCGGGACCAGATCAAGCGGCTCCGGGAGCTGGCCGCCGGGGCGAAGCTGGACCCGGTCTTCGCCGAGAAGTTCCTGAACTTCATCATCGCCGAGGTCATCCGCCACCACGAGGCCATCGCCCGCGCCTGAACGGGGAGCCGGGGCGGCTGAACGCCGGGGCCCGGAGGCCGGGAGACGGGCCGCCGGAGCCGTCCGGGAGCACCGCCGAGCGCCTCGGCACACCCCCGAGGCCCCGGTTCCGCCGCCGCTGCCGCAGCCCCCGGTGGCCCCGGCGGTGTCGGTGGCGGCTAAATGCCCGATTTCGTCAGGCTCCACGGTTGGCGTAGCGTGCAGGTTTCCCCGGCCGGAGAGGTGGAGCAGCGACGATGGCGGTGAACCTGCCCGAAACGCCCAGCGGAGCCCCCAGCGATCCCGCTGCCCGGGACCTCCCGTACGCCCGGGACCTCCCGTGCGCCCAGGGCGTCCCGGACACCCGGGGAGCGGACACCCGGGGACCGGAGACCCCGGGAGCGGCCGGAGGCCGCGCCGAGGCCCGCCGCCGGGCCCGCGGCTCCCGCGGCCGCCGGATGGCCGGCCCGGGGCGGAAGGGCGGAACGGGCCGGCGCCCCCGGCCGTGGTGGATCGAGCTGCCGGCGATGGCCGCGGTGGGCCTGGTGGTCGCGCTGCTGATCAAGACCTGCCTGTTCCAGGTGTTCTCCATCCCGTCCGGCTCGATGGAGAACACCCTGCGGATCGGCGACCGGGTCGGGGTGAACAAGCTGGCCCCGCTGACCGGCTGGGAGCCGGAGCCGGGGCAGCCGGTGGTGTTCAAGGACCCGGGGGGCTGGCTCCCGCCGCAGCCCGTCGACCCGAATCCGGTCACCAATGCCGTGAGCTCGGTCCTCAGCTTCGTCGGGCTGGTGCCGCCCAAGGACGACAACTACCTGGTCAAGCGGGTGATCGCGACCGGCGGGCAGACCGTGCAGTGCGAGGGCAGCACCCTTAGCGTCGACGGCCGGAAGGTGAACGAGCCGTACCTGCACCCGGGTGACGACTCCTGCGCGGGCCTGGACTTCGGCCCGGTGAAGGTGCCCTCGGGCTACGTCTGGGTCGAGGGCGACCACCGCAGCGACTCGGCGGACTCCCGCTACCACCAGCGCGGCCCCGGGGGCGGCGCCGTGCCGGTGGGCAACGTGGTCGGCCCGGTGTCGGCCGTCGTGTGGCCGCTCAATCACCTCGACTGGTTCGGCTGGACCGGCCGCTGACCCCGCGCTCGGCGGCCACCGGCTCCCGGGAGCCGTCGGAGCCCTTCCGCTCGGGGCCGTTCCGTTCCGGGCCGTTCCGTTCCGGGCCGTTCCGGTCCCCACCCGGGCGGTCCCCGGCCGCCGCAGCAGCAGCGGAAGCCGCCGGCGCGGCCGCGGGCACCTCCGCCGCCCGGTCCGCCACCCCGTCCGTCGTCGCGCCCGCCCCCGTGTCCGCCGACCCGCCCGCCGACGTGCTCGCCTGCGCGGCGAAGGCCCCGGCCAGCACCAGCAGGCCGCCCGCGATCTGCGGCAGCCCGAGGTGCTCGCCGAGCAGCACCCAGGCGAGCACGGTGGCGACGACCGCCTCCAGGTTGGCCACCACGCCGGCGACTGGCGGTGAGAGGTAGCCGACCGAGATCACGCCGGTCAGGTAGGCGAGCACGGTCGCGACCAGGACCATCCACAGGGCCGGGACGAACGCGGGCAAGGTGTGCCCGTTCATCACCACGTCGCCGCCGAGCAGGCTCCAGTCGGCCTGCCAGGGCCGGGTGAAGGCGGTGAGCAGGACGGCGCCGACGAGCAGCCCCCACGCGCTGACGGCCAGCGGGTCGACCGGGCGCTCGCCCCGGCGGCCGGCGTCGGCGAGCACGAAGTAGCCGACCTGGCAGCACGCCGCACCGAGGCCGAACAGCACGCCGAGGGCGTCGAAGCCCAGCCCGTTCCAGACCTCCACCACGCAGGCGAGTCCGGCCACCGCGACTCCGGCGCCGACGGCCGCGCCACGGCTGATCGGTTTGCGCTGGACGAACTTGACGTAGCCGATCAGCAGAGGCGGCCCGAGGTACTCGATGAGCAGGGCGACGCCGACCGGAATGCGGGAGATGGCCGCGAAGTAGCAGGCCTGGACGCCCGCGACGGCGAGCAGGCCGAAGCCGAGCAGCAGGCCGGGGCGGCGCAGGACGGCGCCCCGGTGGCGGTAGGCGACCGGGAGGAGGGCCACGGCGGCGCCGGTGACCCGAAGCCACACCACGTGCAGCGGGGAGAGTCCGGCCTCGATCAGCGGCTTGGCCGCCGTGCCGGAGCCGCCGAAGGCGATGGCGGAGACCAGCGCGAGGCTGAGGCCGAGGGTCCGGCCCGAAGGAGGGGTGGGGGAGGCCGTTGATCTGTGCACCGCCGCATTGTGACAGTCATACCGATGCTTCGGTAAGGCGCCATTTCGGCATTTGGTCCTGCGCCCAACTGTGCGCGGCGGCGCAATCGCCCGGCAGACCGGCCGACCCCGTCGGCGACCCCGTCAGCGGCCCCGACGTGCCCGGCGACGTACCCCCGATGTCCCCCCCGACCCCGACGTCCCCCGGACGGCGTCCCCGCCGTCCTCCCCCGACGCCCGCGCCCCGGAGCCTCCCCCGGGGGTCAGCCCCCGGACTGCGACGAGGTCCCCGCCCCCACCAGCGGGCCCGTCCCGCCCGTGGGCTGGGTGGTCGGCTGGGTGGTCGGCGTGGGCCTGGTGGTGGGACGTCCGGTCGGCTGGGAGGTGGGCTGGCCGGTCGGCTGGCCGGTCGGGGGAGCCGTCGGCGCGGTGGTCGCCCCGCCGCCGGTGCCGCCCGGGGTGGTCGAACCGGTGCCCGACCCGTCGGCCGGCCTGGTCGGGCCGCTGCTCGGGCCACCGGTGGGGGCGCCCGTGGTGGGGGTGCCGCTCGGCGTGCTCGGAGCGGTCGGCAGGTCGTCGGCGCCCGCGTAGTCGTCGGCCGGGGTCGGGAAGTCGCTGACCGGCTGGCCCTTGAGCGCGGCCTTCATGTACCCGGTCCAGATCTGCGCCGGGTACTGGCCGCCGGCCGCGCCGTCGATCCCGCCGACGCCGCTCAGGCTGACCTGGGCGCCGGTGGCCGGATCCTGCCCGAACAGGGCGACCGAGGTGACCAGCTCCGGGGTGTAGCCGACGAACCAGACCGACTTCTGGTCGTCGGTGGTACCGGTCTTGCCCGCCACCGGACGGCCCAGGGCCTTCGCCCGCCAGCCGGTGCCGCCCGGGTCGCTCACCACGCCCTGGAGCATCGCGGTGACCTCGTTGGCGGTGTCCGCGCTGACCGCCTGGGTGGTCTTGTGCGCGGGCAGCGGCACGGCCTCGCCCTCGCGGTCCACCGCCTGCACCAGCCACGGGGTGATCTGCTTGCCCCCGTTGTCCAGCGTGGCGTACACGCCGGCCATGTCGAGCACGCTCGGGGTGGCCGCGCCCAGCGGGATGGACGGCACGGGGTCCAGCCCCGGGGTGTTGCCGGGCAGGCCCAGGGCGATGCCGGTGTCCTTGACCTTCTGCAGCCCGGTGTCCTGGGCGAGCTGCGCGAACGCCGAGTTCACCGACCAGTCGGTGGCCTGCTGCAGGGTGATCTGGCCGTAGCTCTTGTCGCCCTCGTTCGGCGGCGCGTACGGGGTGCCCTTGCCGCCGCGGACCTTCCGGCCGCTGGTGCCGTCGTAGATCGTGCGCGGGGTGACGGTGCGGCCGTCCTGGGTCTTGGCGTCGTTCTCGAAGGCTGCGGCCAGGGCGATCGCCTTGAAGGTCGAACCGGCCTGGTAGTCGCGCCGGGTCGCGTTGTCCACGTAGTGCTTCACGTAGTCGACGCCGCCGTACAGGGCGACGATCGCGCCGGTCTTCGGGTCCACGGAGACGGCGCCGGCCTGGGCGGCCGCGTCCTTCTTCCGCTTGTCCGGGTTCAGGGTGTCGTGCAGCTGGGCCTGGACCGAGTCCTGCAGGGCCTGCTGGCGGCCCGGGTCGATGCTCAGCTTGATCGTGTAGCCGCCCTTGGCGAGCTCGGTCTCGTTGATGACCCCGTTCGAGGTCAGGTACTGGGTGGCCGCGTTCACCAGGTAGCCGGCCTGGCCGGACAGGCCCGGGTTGGGCTGCGGGTCCCGGACGTCCGGGAAGGCGGTCGCGGCCCGCTCCTCGGCGGAGAGCCAGCCCTCCTTGACCATGCCGTCGAGCACGTAGTTCCAGCGGTTCACGGCGTTCTGCTTGCCCGCCGCGGTGGCGGTGGCCACGTCGTAGGCGCTCGGCGCGTTGAGCAGCGTGGCCAGGTAGGCGCCCTGCGCGGGGGTGAGGGCGGAGGCGTCGACGCCGAAGTACGCCTGGGCGGCGGCCTGGATGCCGTAGGCGCCGCGGCCGTAGTACGAGGTGTTCAGGTAGCCGGAGAGGATGTCGTCCTTGCTCTCGGTGGCGTCCACCTTGATGGCGATGAACAGTTCCTTCACCTTGCGGGTGATCGACTGCTTCTGGTTCAGGTACGTGTTCTTCACGTACTGCTGGGTGATCGTGGAGCCGCCCTGGGTGCCCTCGCCCTTGGCGGTGTTCACCGCGGCCCGGGCCAGACCCTGGAGGTTGACCGCGCCCTCGTTGTAGAAGTTGCGGTCCTCGGCGGCCAGCGCCGCGTGCTGGGCGGCGGGGGAGACCTTGTCCAGGGTGACGTTCTGCCGGTTGGTCTGGCCGGTGCGGGTGATCACCGAGCCGTCCGCGTAGAGCCAGGTGTTGCTCTGCGCGGTCGCGGCCGCGTGCGCGTCCGGCACCTTCACCAGGGCGATCCCCAGGGCGAACAGGCCGACGCCCAGCAGCACCGCCGAGGCGAAGCCGAGCAGGGTCATCCGCCAGGTCGGTATCAGCCGGCGCCAGCCGGTGCGCTTCGGGCGGCGCTGCTTCTTGCCGCCGGGCCCGCCTCCGACGCTGCCGAGGCTTCCGGCGCCGCCGGGCCCGCCGGCCGTACCGGGCGCACCGGTGGGGCGCTTGAACCGCTTCACCGGCCGGAGACTGATCGACGGCGTGCGACGGCCGCTCTGGGCGTTTCGGGACAAAGCGCGGCCTTTCCTGCGGGCGGACCGAAGCGGCCTGCATGGGCGGGGTGGGGGCATCGGGGGCAGGGACCTTCGTCCCTCCTCCGGTTCTACTGGCCTGGACGAGCAGGACGGGCCGGATGGCTCCGCCGGATCGCCGATCGAGACCGACATCACACGCAAATCGGACGTCGAAGGCCAAAAAATCGGGGAGCCCCTCGCTGCTGCGAGAGGCTCCCCAACTGTCTGTGCGCCGCCAGGGACTCGAACCCCGGACCCGCTGATTAAGAGTCAGCTGCTCTAACCAACTGAGCTAGCGGCGCCTGCTGACCTGGAAAACAATACACGGTCCCGAGGGGTGCCTCGAACCGGCCGGGGTGCCGCCGGCGGGAGCGGTGTCCGATCCGTCCGCTTTCCTTCCGGTTGGGGCGGACTTCGCCGCTGGTTAGGGTGGAACCGTGCCCAGCCCCCAGCCAGCACACCGCACGGTGCGGCCGACGGTCGCCGCCCTGCTGCTGCTCAGCGCCGTGGCGTACACCGCCTGGGTGCTGGAGGTCGTCCTGAGCACCGGTCTCGACCCGGTGCAGGCGTACATCAGCGAACTCGCCGCCGAGGACCAGCCGCTGGGCGGCCTGTTCCGGGCCACCGACCTGGTCGCCGGGCTCTGCCTGTTCGCCGCCGCCGTGGCCGCGCTCGGCACCGGCCTCGCCACCGGACGGGCCGGCGGGCGGGTCGGCGGCCGAGTCGCGGGTCGCGGGGGTCGAGTCGGCGCGCGGCCCGCCGAGCGAGCGGGGGCATCGCGGCGCGGGCGCCGTTGGGCGCTCGCCGGATGGTCCGCCCTGGCCCTGTTCGGCGCCGCGACCGTCGCGGACTCCCGGCTCCCGCTCAGCTGCACCCCCACCAGCGACGAGATGTGCGCCGCCCGGGAGACCGCCGGGCTCGTCCCCGCGACCCACACCGCGCACGCCGTCACCAGCAGCCTCGCGATGGCCGGCGCGCTCACCGCGCTGGTCGCGCTCACCGTCGCCGCCCGCCGCTACGGCTGGTGGCCGCCGGTGCGCCGGCTCGGGCCCTGGCTGCTGGGCGCCGAGCTGCTCGCCACCGGATGGAGCCTCGCCGCGATCGGCGCCTTCCAGTCCGGGCGCGGCACCTGGGCGCTCGGGGCCGGTCAGCGCCTGCAGGTCCTGCTGGTCGCGCTCTGGCTGGCCGTCCTGGCGGTGAGCGTCGCCCGGTCCGCCCGGCGGGACGCGGCGGTGGTTCCGGGGCGGCCGGACCGGGCGGAGCCGCGCCCGGAACGGAGGCCGGCATGACCGCACCCGGTGACCCGCTCGGGCCCGGCGACCCACGCGACCCCGCAGGGCCACGCGACCCCGCAGGCCCGCGCGACCCCGCAGGACCCCGGGGCCCCGAGGGCCCGCGCGACCCCGGCGCCCGGGCGTGCTTCCTGCGCGTCGACGGCGTCCCGCTGCACGTCCGCACCGAGGGCAGCGGCCCGGCCTGCCTGCTCAGCGGCGGTCTCGGCAGCAGCTGGTTCGACTGGGACCTGGTCGTCCCCTTCCTCACCCCCTACCGCACCGTGGTCCGCTTCGACCGGCCCGGTTACGGGCTGAGCGCCGCCGAGCCCGCCACCGGGCGGCCCGCCCCGACAGCGGCCGGGGAGGCCGGGCGGATCCGGGCGGTGCTGGACGGCCTGGGGTTGCACGAGCCCTGCACCGTGGTCGGCCACTCGCTGGCGGCCTTCCACGTGGAGGCCTTCGCCCGGCTGCACCCCGAGCGGACCGCCGGGCTGGTCCTGGTCGACGGCAGCACCGAACCGGCGGCCCGGCCGTACCCGGCGCCCGGCGCGCGCGACCTGGCGGCCCGGGCGGCGGCCGGTGCCGCCACCGCCCTGGCCGTGCCCTACCTCCTCGGCCCGACCGCCCGCCGAATGGCCGCCCGGCAGTCCACCGTCCGCCGCGAGGACCTCGCCCCGAGGGCGCTGGTCCGGCACTGCTACCGCACCGGTCGGGCCCTGCGCGCACTGCTGCGGGAGAACGCGCGCTACCTGGACATGGCGGCCGAGCTGGACGGCCTGCGGCGCACCCGCCCGCTTCCCGAGGACCTGCCGGTCACCGTGCTGGCCGCCGACGACGGCTGCCGGACCCGGCGCACCGATACCTGGCTGGCCGAGCAGCGGGAACTCGCGGCCCTGCTCGGCGCCGACTTCCGCACGGCGGCCCCGGCCGGGCACCTGGTGATGTTCGACCGCCCGGACGCGGTGGCCTCGGCCGTCCTCGACACCTGCTGAGCCGTCCTCGACCGCCCTCGACCGCCCGCCCTCGGCGACCGGCTCGGATGCCCGCCCCCGCCGAGCGG
Organism: Kitasatospora sp. NPDC053308; assembly: GCF_055585785.1. Taxonomy (NCBI): domain Bacteria; kingdom Bacillati; phylum Actinomycetota; class Actinomycetes; order Kitasatosporales; family Streptomycetaceae; genus Kitasatospora; species Kitasatospora sp. NPDC053308. The sequence goes on from NZ_JBVJJY010000012.1 coordinate 171,451, forward strand.
TGCGCACGGGCGCCCCGCCCAGCGGTGCGGATGCCCGTTCGCCCGGGCGCGCCGGGCTTCCGTTCCCCGGGCTCAGTCGCTGGAGCTGCTGAGCCTTCGGACCGCCTGCGGGACGGGCAGGTCCCGGGTCAGTGGGTGGGCGCAGAGCACGAGGAGTTCCTCGGGAAGCCGGAGGAGGTCGGAAGGGGGCGCAGGGGTCACAGGGGCCATGCCTACCCCGTCCGTCCGCCCCGGAAAGACCGAGCGGGAGAGACGGAGCGGGAGAGACCGGGGGAAGACCGAGCCGGGAAGACCGCGAAGACCCCAGGAACGCCTCAGGCCGCCCACCGGAGTGGACGGCCTGAGACCTTGCCATGTGCGCCGCCAGGGACTCGAACCCCGGACCCGCTGATTAAGAGTCAGCTGCTCTAACCAACTGAGCTAGCGGCGCCTGCTGACGTCGAAGACATTACACGGCGCGGGCCCGATCCGCCGAATCGTCTCTGAATGGTCACTCTCCGTGACGTGTGCGGGCGGCGGCTCCGGGTGGTGGCAGGCCGCCTGGTGGTCCGCTCCCGGGGTGTCGCCGAGCAGGGCCGGCCGTTCCTGCTCGCAGCGGGCCCGGTCGCCGGGGGCGGTGAGCCCGGCGTAGCGCGGGCAGCGGGTGCGGAAGGGGCAGCCGGTACGCCGTTCGGTGGGGGACGGCGGGTCGCCGGCGAGCAGGACGCGGTCGCGGGCGCGCTCGGCGGCGGGGTCGGGGAGCGGGACGGCGGAGAGCAGGGCGCGGGTGTACGGGTGACGGGGGCGGTCGAAGACGGCGGAGACCTCGCCCTGCTCGACCGTCCGGCCGAGGTACATCACGCTGACCCGGTCCGCGAGGTGCCGGATCACCGAGAGGTCGTGCGAGACGAACAGGTAGGAGAGCCCGAGTTCCGCCTTGAGCGCCTGCAGCAGGTTGAGCACCCCGGCCTGGATGGAGACGTCCAGCGCGGAGACCGGTTCGTCCAGCACCAGGAGCTTGGGGCGGACGGCGAGTGCCCGGGCGATCGAGACGCGTTGGCGCTGGCCGCCGGAGAACTGGTGCGGGTAGCGGGCGGCGTGGTCCGGGTCGAGGCCGACCTGCCGCAGCAGCTCGGGCACCCGTCGGTCGATCTCCGCGCGGGGGGTGCGCTGGGCGAGCAGGGGTTCCGCGACGATGTCGCCGATCGGCATCCGGGGGTCGAGGCTGGCCATCGGGTCCTGGAAGACGATCTGCAGCTCGGCGCGGAGCCGGTGGGCCTCGGCCCGGGTGAGCCGCGCGGTGTCGTGGCCGAGCAGTTCGATCCGGCCGGTCTCCGGGGCGCCGAGCCGGAGCAGTTCGAACAGGGTGGTGGACTTGCCGGAGCCGGACTCGCCGACCAGGCCGAGCGTCTCGCCCTCCCGCAGGTCCAGGTCGACGCCGTCGACCGCGTACACCTCGCCGACCTTGCGCTTGAACACGGTGCCCTTGAGCAGCGGAAACGTTTTTCCGAGCCCGCTCACCGACAGCACCGGCGCCAGCTCGGAGCGGTCGGCGGCAACGGAGACCGGGGGCAGCTCGGGTACCGGGTAGACCTCGGCGGGTGCGGGCCGGCGCTCGGCGAGCTCCGCCGACCGCACGCACGCGGACAGGTGGTCATCCGCCCCCGCCGCGGCGGGCTCCAGGACGGGCTCCGCCGTGGAGCAGCGCTCCTGCGCCAGCGGGCAGCGCGCCGCGAACGGGCAGCCCGGCGGCAGCTCGGCCATCGGGGCCGGGACGCCGGGGATCGGCACCAGTGGACCGCCGCGCCCGTCCAGCCGGGGCAGCGCTCCGATCAGGCCGAGCGAGTACGGGTGGTGCGGGGCCTCGAACAGCTCGTCCACGCGGGCCGTCTCGACCACCCGGCCCGCGTACATCACCGCGACCCGGTCGGCCGTCCCGGCGATCACCCCGAGGTCGTGGCTGACCAGGACGAGCGCCGCGCCGGTCTCCCGCCGGGCGGTGCGCAGCACGTCCAGCACCTGGGCCTGGATGGTGACATCGAGCGCGGTGGTGGGCTCGTCGGCGAGCAGGATGTCGGGCTCGTTGGCGACGGCCATGGCGATCATCGCGCGCTGGCGCATGCCGCCGGAGAACTCGTGCGGGAAGCTGTCCAGGGCGCGGTCGGGCGCCGGGATGCCGACCAGGTCCAGGAGTTCGGCGGCCCGGCGCCGCGCGGTGGCCTTGTCCACCCGCTGGTGGACGCGGACCGCCTCGGCGATCTGGTCGCCGATCCGGTAGACCGGGGTGAAGGCGGAGAGCGGGTCCTGGAAGACCATGGCGACCCGGCGGCCGCGGATCGCCGCGAGCTCCTTGCCCGGCAGCCCGACCAGCTCCCGCCCGTCCAGCCGCACCGAGCCGCTGACCCGTGCCGTCCCGGGCAGCAGCCCGAGCACCGACAGCGCGGTGACGGACTTCCCGGAGCCGGACTCGCCGACGATGCCGAGGGTCTCGCCGCGCCGCAGGGTGAGGTCCACCCCGCGCACGGCGGGGACCGGGCCGTGCGGTCCGGCGAAGTCGACCCGCAGGTCCCGGACGGCGAGCAGCGGGGTTTCGACGGTGGTGGTCACGGGCGCTTCCTACGGCTGTCGGAACGGCTGCTGCTGACGGAACGGGTGCGGCGCGCACGACGGGGCGCGGCCGCGGAGGTGGGGTCGAGGGCGTCGCGCAGCCCGTCCCCGATCAGGTTGACGGCGAGGACGAACAGCACCAGCAGTCCGGCGGCGAAGTAGAACAGCCAGGGGAACACCGGGGCCTCGCTGGTCCCGGCGGCGAGCAGGGTGCCGAGCGAGACGTCCGGCGCCTTGACCCCGAAGCCGAAGTAGGAGAGTGCCGTCTCGCTCATCACGGCGCCGCCGACCGCGATGGTGGCGTCGATGATGAGGAAGGAGGCGACGTTCGGCAGGATGTGCCGGCTGATGATCCGCAGTGGTCGTACTCCCATGAACCGCGCGGCGCGGACGAATTCGCGCTCGCGCAGGGAGATCGTCATCGAGCGGACCACCCGGGCGGTGATCATCCAGTTGAACAGCGCGAGCAGCAGCACGAAGGCGATCCAGCCGGCGCTCTTCAGTCGCGCGGAGACGATGGTGATGATCAGGAAGGACGGGAAGACGAGCAGCAGGTCCACCAGGAACATCAGCGCCCGGTCGGCCCAGCCGCCGAAGTAGCCGGCGCAGGCGCCGACCACGGAGGCCAGCACGGTGGAGAACAGTGCCACCAGCAGGCCGATGACCAGCGACTTCTGGAGCCCGCGGACGGTCTGCGCGAACACGTCCTGGCCGACCCCGTTGGTGCCGAACCAGTGCTCGGCGGACGGGGGTTGGTGCAGGGCGGAGAAGTCGGGCGTGGCGTAGTCCCAGGGCGTGAGGTACGGCCCGCCGAAGGCGAGCGCGAACAGCAGCAGGACGACGACGGCCCCGACGACGGCGCCGCGGGCGGCGAGCAGCCGGGCGAGGACGAGCCGCCCGCGGCCGGCCGCCCGGGACGTGCCGGGAGTGCCGGGCAGCGCGGAGGCGACGGGTTCCGCAGGCCCGGCAGGCCCGGCCGGTTCGGCCGGCTCGGCCGGCTCGACGGAGAGGGTGGTCATCTCGGGTCTCCTCCGGTCAGGACCGCACGCGCGGGTCGAGGGCGGCGTGCAGAGTGTCGGCGAGGAAGCCGGAGGCGAGCACCACGACGGCGGTGAACAGGTTGATCGCCACGACCGAGTTGACGTCCTGTTCGTTGATCGACTGGATCAGCCACTCGCCCATGCCGTGCCAGCCGAAGATCGTCTCGGTGAAGATCGCGCCGGTGAAGATGCCCAGGAAGCTGTAGGCGAACATGGTCGACATCGGGATCACGGCGGTCCGCAGCCCGTGCCGCAGCAGCGCCCGTCCACGGGTGAGGCCCTTGGCCTCGGCGGTGCGCAGGTAGTCGGAGCCGAGCACGTCGAGCATGGTGCCGCGCTGGTAGCGGCTGTAGGTGGCGAGGCCGCCGAGGGCGAGCGAGATGGTGGGCAGCAGCAGGTGCAGCGCCCAGTCGGCCAGGTGGGTGCCGAGTCCGCCGGCCAGCCCGGGGGTCTCGTAGCCGGTGAACGGGATGACCTCGTGGCCGGCCGCGTCCTTGGCGGCGATGGCGCCGTTCTTGAGGAACAGCGCGACCAGGAAGACCGGAGTGGAGAGCAGGACGAAGGACAGCACGGTCAGCAGCCGGTCGGAGATCCGGTACTGGCGGACGGCGCTCCACGCGCCGGCGGCGACGCCGAGGACGATGCCGAGCAGGCTGCCGAGCAGCAGCAGCCGCAGGGAGACCCAGACCCGGCGGCCGAAGTCGTCCGAGACCGGGGTGCCGTGGATGGTCCGGCCGAGGTCGCCGTGCAGCAGGCCGCCGGCCCAGTGGCCGAAGCGCTCGACGACCGGGGTGTGGTCGTTCAGGTTGAGCGCGGTGAGCTGGTGCTCGACCGATGCGACGGAGGGACGCGGGACCTTGGCGTCGAAGTAGGTGCGCGGCTGCAGGGCGGTCGCGGATATCGCGTACGCCAGGAACACGGCGGCGATCAGCAGCGCCGCGTAGTAGCTCAGCCGCTTGGCGAGGTAGCGGAGCATCAACGGCCGCCCGGGGTGGGGGAGGGGCCGACGCGTCTGGTGGGCATCGGGGTGGTGGCTTTCGGTCGGGCCCGGTTCGGGCGTCAGGCGGTGGAGTCGGCAGGGGGGTCGGGAAAGCGCAGGTCAGAGTGAAGCACCCGGGGACGGCGGGCGTGTTGCGGCAGCGTTGCCGCAGGTGACGTTTGGATCAGGCCTGCGTTCCTCCCCCTGGTGGCGGATCTGATCCGCTGTTACGTTCCTCTGGCTCGATGCCGGATTGAGTGCCCACGCTCAACCCGAGTCATGCCTGTCGCGCCGCAACTCCCGTTCCGCAGACTCCACCAGGGGGACCCCCATGGACGCTTCCACCACGGCCCGCCGCCTCGGCCGGGCCACCGCCCTCGCCGTCGCCGTCGCGCTGGCGGTCACCGCGTGCACCTCGGGCGGGGGCGGTTCGGGCGACGCCGTGGCCAAGAGCGAGCCGCCGAGACAGGACTCCCAGGACATCAACGCCAAGCCGCTGGACCAGGTCAAGGACGGCGGCGAGGTGCGCTTCCCGCTGTACCAGTGGATCACCCAGTGGAACCCGTTCCAGGTGGACGGCCGGTACGGCGACGCCGTCGAGATCATGCGCACGCTGGAGCCGGACCTCTTCACCACCGACGCCTCCGGCGACTTCCAGCCCGTCACCGACTACCTGCAGGAGGCCAAGGTCACCTCGACCTCCCCGCAGGTGATCACCTACAAGCTCAACCCCAAGGCGAAGTGGTCGGACGGCAAGCCGCTGAGCTACCTGGACTTCAAGGCGGACTGGGAGGCCGGCAACGGCAAGAAGGACGGCTACAACATCGCCGACTCGGCCGGCTACGAGCTGATCTCCGCCGTCGAGCAGGGGGCGGACCCGACCGAGGTCAAGGTCACCTTCTCCGAGCCGTACGCCGACTGGCAGAACCTGTTCCGCCCGCTGATCCCGGCGGCGGGCATCGGGACCGCGGAGGACTTCAACCAGGGCTGGGTGGAGAAGATCCCGATCACCGCCGGCCCGTTCAAGGTCGGGACGGCGGACAAGACCGCGCAGACCCTCACGCTGGTACCGGACCCGGCCTGGTGGGGGACGAAGCCCAAGGCCGACCGGATCACCTTCCGGGTGATGTCCCAGTCGGCGACCACGCAGGCGTTCCTCAACAACGAGATCGACTACGCCACGGCCGGCACCGCCGCCGCGTACGGGCAGCTCAAGGGCGCCAAGGACGCCGTGATCCGGACCGCCAGCCCCTGGGACGAGGTGCACATCTCGTTCGGCCAGGGCGGCGCGCTGGCGGACCAGAAGGTCCGCCAGGCGCTCGGGAAGGCGCTCGACCGGTCGGCGCTGATCAAGATCGCGAACAACGGTGTGCCGGTGGAGTTCAAGCCCCTCGGCAACCACATCATCATGCCCAACCAGACGGGCTACCAGGACAACTCCGGTGACTGGGCGAAGTTCGACCTGGGCGCCGCCAAGAAGCTGCTCGACGAGGCGGGGTGGAAGGAGGCCGGCGCCGGGCAGCCGCGCACCAAGGACGGGACGCCGCTGGAGCTGCACTGGGTCGTCAACGACGCCACTCCGCAGGCGCAGTTGGACCTGGCCACCGCCGCCACCGCGATGTGGCTGGCGGCCGGGGTGAAGGTCGACCTCGACAAGGTCCCCTCCAACGACTTCTTCACCAAGTACGTGAACCCGGGCAAGTTCGAGATCGCCAGCTGGCGGAACACCGACTCGTTCCCGCTCTCCATGTCGCTGACCAACTTCCGTCTGCCGGTGGGGGACAACGTCTTCGGCAACTACTCGAAGCTCGGCACGCCGGAGATCGACGCGCTGCTGAAGAAGGCGGCCGGTACCCTCGACCCGGCGGAGGCCGCGAAGCTCTACAACCAGGCGGACGCGAAGATCTGGGAGCTCGGTCACACCGTCGAGCTCTACCAGCGGCCGACCGTGGTGGCCGTGCGCAAGGGCCTGGCCAACTACGGCGCGTTCGGTCTGGCCGGCGTGGACTACACCAAGGTCGGCTGGGAGAAGTAGCCGCCGCTGACACGGCGAGGCGGGCCGCACGGCAGGCGCTGGCGAGCAGCGCGGTGATCACGAGGCCGGTGGCGCGGACACGGGAAGTTCGGCTCTGCCGCCCCCGCTGTCCCGCCACCCGCCTTGACCTTCCGCGTTGCCCGCAGGCCGCCCGTGTCATGGGGCCCCGCAGGGCCCGCGCTCTTCCGACCGGGGATGAATCTAGCGGCGCTCCGGCGCCCCGCCGTGCACCGCGCGGGGCGCGCCCGGAAACCCGTCGTGCTGTCACCCGGTTCGCGCACCGATGCGTCAACTAGGGCTGACGGCAAGGAAAAAAGGGACATACGGGGCCATCTGTCGCCGCGGTGGCGGGCTGCCCGACCGTCGGGGGCTCGTCGTCGGCGCGGCGCGGCTCGTCGGCGGCCCGTCGGCGGCCCGGCGCCCGGGCCCGGCGCACAGGGCCGCGCCGGTGCGTGCGCCGGGCCCCGGGCGCTGCCAGGATGCGGGACGACCCGCCCCTCCCGACCCCGGAGCAGCTCCGATGGCCAGTGATCCCCCCGCCGCGGCGGCCTCCCGCGCGCAGCACGTCGACCCGCCGCCGGTGCGTCGGATGGTCCCGCGCGACCGCAACGAGCCGCACCGGGTCGCCACCCCGCTGGAACTCTTCTTCGACCTCTGCTTCGTGGTCGCGGTCGGCCAGGCCGGGCGGGAGCTCGCCCACTCCCTGGCGGCCGGGCACTACGGCGAGGGGCTGCGCGGTTACGCCCTCGCCTTCTTCGCGATCTGGTGGGCGTGGATGAACTTCACCTGGTTCGCCTCCGCCTACGACTGCGACGACGTGCCGTACCGGATCACCACCCTGGTGCAGATCGCCGGCGTGCTGATCCTCGCCGCCGGGGTGCCACGGCTGTTCGCCACCCAGGACATGGCGCTGTCGATCACCGGCTACGTGGTGATGCGCCTCGCGATGGTGACCCAGTGGCTGCGCGCGGCGGCCGGCGAGCAGGGCGAGGCGCGCCGGGTGGCGGTGCGGTACGCGGTGGGGATCACGCTCTGCCAGGTCGGCTGGGTGGTGCTGCTGCTCCTGCCGCACGGCGCCCGCCCGTACGCCATCGCGGTCGGCGTGCTGTGCGAGCTGGCCGTGCCGGTGATCGCCGAGCTGCGGATGCAGACCTCCTGGCACCCGCACCACATCTCCGAGCGCTACGGGCTGTTCACCCTGATCGTGCTCGGCGAGACGGTGGCGGCGGCGACCGTCGCGGTGCAGTCGGCGGTGGACGAGCACGAGGAACTGGGCCGGCTGGTGCCGGTGGCGGTCGGCGGGCTGCTGATCTGCTTCGCCGCCTGGTGGATCTACTTCGCCCGCTCGGTCCACGAGCACCTGCGCTCCAACCGGCAGGCCTTCGCCTGGGGTTACGGGCACTACCTGGTGTTCGGCTCGGCGGCGGCGATCGGCGCCGGGCTGGAGGTGGCGGTGGAGTCGGCCGTGCACAAGGCGGAGATCTCGGAGACCGCCGCCACCGCGACGGTCACCGTGCCCACCGCGGTCTACCTGGTCACCGTCTGGTTCCTGCACTCCCGGCACACCAAGCGCGGCGCGGCCGCCCAGGCGGTGGCGCCGGTCGGGGCCGCGCTGGTGCTGGCCTGCACCGCGCTCGGCGGCTCCGGGGTACTGGCGGCGGGCCTGGTCTGCGCGCTGATGGTCACGGTGGGCGTACTGATCCACGGGCGGGAGAGCCGGGCCGGCACCGGCTCCTGGACGGCTTAGGCGTTGCCCGGCGGATCTCGCCGGACCGGGCCTATGCGGGGCGGCCCAGCAGCACCGGTTCGTGCCGCGCCAGCCAGGCCAGATAGGCCGGATTGACCTTGGCCAGGTCCAGGTAGGCGGCGCGCAGCTCGCCGAACAGCGCGTCCAGGGCGGGCGGGCTGAGTGTGCGCGGGCGCCAGGTGAACAGCAACCGGACGGCCAGCGGGTCCCCGTCCACCGGGCGGACGACCGTGCCGGGCCCCGGCGGTGAGGTCGGCTGGCAGGGGCGGACGGCCTCGCCGGAGGCGACCAGCTCGGCGGCGGTGGCGTTGTCCCGGACCTGCAGCACCCGGGGGTTGAGCCCGGCCTCGCCGAACACCCGGCGCATCGCCGCGTACTCGTGGTCGGCGGTCGGGTCGACCATCCAGGTGTCCTCGGCGAGGTCGGCGAGCCGGACCACCGGACGGGCGGCGGCGGGGTGTCCGGCGGCGAGTTCGACGTACTGCGGTTCGCGGGCCATCAGCACCCGCTGCTCGGCGTCCGGCGGCACGCGCAGCGGGAAGCCCTCGCTCTCGTGCACGAGGGCCACGTCCAGCTGGTCGGCGGCGACCATCCGCAGCAGCGCGCTGGCCGAGACGTCGACGTGGATGGTGGTGTCGGTGTCCGGCAGCCGCTCGTGCACCCGGCGCAGCCAGGCCGCGACCACGCGGCTGCCGACGCTGCCGATGCGCAGCCGGCGCTGTCGGCCGGGCCCGCTCGCGTCGCGGGCCTCCTGGCGGGCGGCGGCGACCAGGGCGGCCATCTCGGTGATCACCGGCCGGGCCCGGGAGAGCACCGAGTGGCCGAGCGGGGTGGGCCGGCTGCCGGTCTGTTCGCGGGTGAACAGGGTGCCGCCGATGGACCGTTCGATGCGGTGCAGTTGGGTCGTGAGGGAGGGCTGGGTCATGCCGAGCTGGAGCGCGGCCTTGCGGAGGCTGCCGCTGTCGGCGATCGCGCACAGCACCCGGAGGTGTCTCACGTCGAGCTCCACGTCGGGAGCATAGACGTCGTCGAGCCATCCCGCCAAGTACATGACAGCGCATCAAAGTCCGCCGGCCCGAACGCGCGAGAGGCTCCGGCCGGTATGCGACGGTGCTATCACCGGTTGACATCATCCGCGACGGGCCCGAGCGGGTCGAAGCTCGGGGGCACCACCCGCCCCGGCTGACGGCCGGGGCGGCCCCCACCGTGCGCCGCCCCCGCATCCGGCCCCCACCGGCTCCGGCGAGGCGGCGCACCGCGAACTCGGAGCCCCCACATGAAGCGTTCCGTGCTGTCCGCCGCCCTCGGCCTCGCCCTCGCGGCCGGCTCGGCGGCCCTGCCCGCCACCGCCGTCGCCGCGCCGAACGCGCCCGCGGCCCCCGCCGTCCGCGCCTACACCCCGGCGGCGCACGCCGGTTCGGCCGAGGAGGCCGCGCACAACCGGGCGTTCTTCCAGGCGGTGGTGGCCTCGGTCAAGGCCAAGCGGGCCGCCGACCCCTGGCTGCGGACCGTCACCGTCACCTACGACACCGCCAACGCGCCGTCCTTCACCGGCCAGATAGCCGCCGCCGCGCGGATCTGGAACGGCTCGGTGCACAACGTCCGGCTCCAGGAGACCGGCGGCACCGGCGACTTCTCGTACTACGAGGGCAGCGACAGCCAGGGCTCGTACGCCAGCACCGACGGGCACGGCCACGGCTACGTGTTCCTCGACTACCAGCAGAACCAGGAGTACGACTCGGTCCGCGTCACCACCCACGAGACCGGGCACGTGCTGGGCCTGCCCGACGACTACTCCGGTCCGTGCAGCGAGCTGATGTCCGGTGGCGGCCCCGGCCCCTCCTGCACCAACCCCTACCCCGACGCCAACGAGCGCGGCGAGGTCGACTACCTCTGGGCGAACGGCCTCGCGGCCGCGAACTGATCTCTCGACCAACGGAGTTCGGGCACGGCGGGCCGCCCGGCCGGAATCGGGCGGCCCGCCGCTCTGGGTACTTCCCCGCCTCGGAGCCTAGCCGCCACCGGAATGGAATGCCAGGGGCACGGTTGGGTCAAGACCAGGGAAAGCCCGCCCAATTGGGCGTCGGCGCGGGGGTATTGCACGGAGCTATCGCGGATTGACATCATCCGCCCGCCCGCCGGGCTGCCCGAAGCTCTGGGACACCACCCGTTGACCAGGTGTCCCCCCGAGCCGATCCCCAACCGGCCACGGCACCCCAGGAATCGGAGACCCCCACATGAAGCGTTCCGTGCTGTCCGCCACCCTCGGCCTCGCCCTCGCGGCCGGCCTCGCCGTGCTGCCCGCCACGGCCGCGGCGGCCGCCCCGGCGGCCCCGGCCGCGCAGGGCTACACCGCCTCGACGTACGCCGGTTCGGCCGCGGAGACCGCGGACAACCAGGCGTTCTTCCACGCCGTGATGGCCTCCGCGAAGGCCAAGCAGGCCGCCAGCCCGGGGCTGGCGACCGTCGTGGTCACCTACGACGCCAGCTCGGCCCCGTCCTTCCGCAACCAGATAGCCCAGGCCGCCCAGATCTGGAACAGCTCGGTCAGCAACGTCCAGCTGCGGTCCGGCTCGGCCGCCGACTTCCGCTACTACGAGGGCAACGACAGCCGCGGCTCGTACGCCAGCACCGACGGGCACGGGCGCGGCTACATCTTCCTCGACTACCAGCAGAACCGGCAGTACAACTCGGTGCGGGTGACCGCGCACGAGACCGGGCACGTGCTCGGCCTGCCGGACCACTACTCCGGTCCGTGCAGCGAGCTGATGTCCGGGGGCGGCCCGGGCACCTCCTGCACCAACCCCTACCCGAACAGCACCGAGCGCAGCCGCGTCAACTCCCTCTGGGCGCGCGGCTGACGGCCCCCGGTCACCCCGGGGCGCCCCCGAACGGCCCTCAGCGGCTCTGAGCGGCCCCGACGCGCCCGGTACCGACCGCCCCGGCGGCCGGTGCCGGGCGCCGTCGCTCCGGCGGGTCGTCGCCGCGGGGCTGTCGTCGGTGCGGGGCGCTGTCGGTGCCGCGTGCGAGCATGCGGGCGAGATCCGTTCACCCCCGACCGCGAGGTGCCGCCATGTCCCGCTCCGTCCCCGACCGCCTCGACGACCTGCCGTACGCCGAGCTGCTGCGCCCGCACACCGGACCGCTGCGCAGCGACGAGCGGTACGACACCGCCCTCTTCGACGGCGGCGAGCACACCGACGAGTCGGGGGCCGGGGCGGCCTTCCTGGAGTGCGCGTTCACCGGGGTCGCGCTCAGCGGGGTCAAGCTGCGCCAGGCCCGGTTCAACGAGGTCTGGGTGCAGGCCGGCCGCTGGGTGGCCTGCGACCTCAGCGACTCCGAGTGGCAGGACAGCGCCGTCGTCGGCGGGGTGCTGGCCGGGGTCGCGGCGTACGGCTCGGCGCTGCGCCGGGTGGTGTTCCGCGGCTGCAAGCTGGAGGCGGTGAACCTGCGGGCGGCCGTGCTGCGGGACGTGGTCTTCGAGGACTGCCTGCTGCGGGACGTGGACTTCGGCGAGGCGAAGCTGACCGGGGTGTCCTTCCCCGGCTCGACGCTGGAGGAGGTCCGGCTGCGCGGCGCGACGCTGAGCGCGACCGATCTGCGCGGCGCCGTCCGGCTCGGGCTGGCCGACGGCCACCAGGGGCTGCGCGGCGCCGTGATCAGTTCCACCCAACTGCTGGAGCTCGCACCGCAGTTCGCGCAGGCGCTGGGGATCGACGTGAAGGATGTCTGAACAACTCGTTCACCGCGCGGTCGTTCGGCGATGCGGCGGTGAACAGTCCGACAAAGCTTGACCGGCCCCCTGTCCTGACCTTCCCGCCTGCGCCAAGATGCTCGCCGTTCGGGGGCGGAGGCGCGACGTGTATGTACACCTCGGGAAAAGGACGGGTCGGTCACGATGGCTGAGCTGAATCGCAGGAAGTTCATGGCACTCTCCGCGGGTGCCGCGGCCGGGGCGGCGGTGACCGGCGGATCCGCCGTCGCCGGCGCCACCCGGGCGGCGGCCGCGACGCCCAGCACCACCGGCACCATCAAGGATGTCCGGCACGTGGTCATCCTGATGCAGGAGAACCGCAGCTTCGACCACTACTTCGGCACCCTCAAGGGCGTCCGGGGCTTCGGCGACAAGGCCACCATCCAGCTCTCCGGCGGCTACAGCGTCTTCAACCAGCCGAACGGCCTGTTCTCCCGCCAGTACCCGTGGGCCTTCAACCCCTCCGGCGCCGGCGGCAACCCGGAGACCCTGGCCCAGTGCAACGGCGACCTCTCGCACGCCTGGTCCGACCAGCACAAGGCCTGGAACGGCGGCAAGATGGACTCCTGGGTGTCCGCCAAGGGCACCGTGCGCACCCTCGGCTACCTGCAGCGCGGCGACATCCCGTTCCACTACGCGCTCGCCGACAACTGGACCATCTGCGACGCGTACCACTGCTCCGTCCTGAGCGCGACCGGCCCCAACCGCACCTACCACTGGTCCGGCTGGATCGACCCGGCCGGCACCGCGGGCGGCGCGGCCTACGACGGCGGGGACGAGAAGGGGCTGCACTGGCAGACCTACGCCGAGGCCCTGGAGAACGCCGGCGTGAGCTGGAAGGTCTACCAGAACGCGAGCGACAACTTCGGCGACAACGCCCTCGCCTACTTCACCCAGTTCTCCGGCGCTCCGGCCGGCAGCCCGCTCGCCGTCAAGGGCATGGGCTCCGTCCCCAAGGTCACCGGCCGCACCCCGGACGACATCGCGCTCGCCATCAAGGGCGACGTGCTCGCCGGCACCCTCCCGCAGGTCTCCTGGATCGTCGCCGACCAGCAGTCCTCCGAGCACCCCTACGCCACGCCCCAGGACGGCGCGCACTTCGTTCACCTGGTGATGGACGCCCTGAACGCGGACCCCGCCGTCTTCGACTCCACGGTGCTGCTGCTCAACTACGACGAGAACGACGGCTTCTTCGACCATGTCCCGCCGCCGGCCGCGCCGAGCGGCACCGCCGACGAGTTCTACAACTCCACCAACATCGGCCTCGGCTTCCGCGTCCCGCTGATCGCCATCTCCCCGTGGAGCCGCGGGGGCTGGGTCAACTCCGAGACCTTCGACCACACCTCGGTGCTGCGCTTCCTGGAGGTCTGGACGGCCGCCCTCGGCCGACCCGCCACCTGCGCCAACATCAGCGCCTGGCGCCGGAAGGTCTGCGGAGACCTCACCTCGGTCTTCGACTTCGCCAACCCGGTGTACGGCATGCCCGCGCTGCCCGACACCTCGAAGACCATCGGCCTGGCCACCTGCGGCCCGCTGCCCAACCCCTCGCCGAGCAACAACGCGCTGCCCGCGCAGGAGCCCGGCACCCGCCCGGCCCGCGCACTGCCGTACCAGCCGAACGCCAATCTGGACCACTGGGACAGCAACGCGAGCGGCGTCATGCACGTCTGGGTGAAGATGTCCAACGACGGCGCCGCCCGGGCCTCGCACTTCGCCGCGTACGCCAACGCCTACCGCAGCGGCGGCCCGTGGCAGTACACCGTGGACTCCGGCAGCCCCGTCACCGACTTCTTCAACTGCGGCACCAACGGCTTCGGCAACGGCAAGTACGACCTGACCGTGGTCGGCCCGAACCGCTTCCTGCGGCGCTTCACCGGCGACCTCACCCAGCCGGGCAAGGACGTCGCCGTCACCTCGTCCTACGCGCCGGCCCCGGACACCGGCAAGCTCGCGGTCCACTTCCAGCTCGCCAACCAGGGCACCTCGCCGGTGACCTTCACCATCACCAGCAACAACTACCGCACCGACGGCCCCTGGACGTACGCCGTCCCGGCCGGCGGCAGCGTCAGCGACTACTTCAACGCCGTCGCCCGCACCGACGGCTGGTACGACTTCACCGTCACGGTGAACACCGACAGCAGCTGGTCGCAGCGGTTCACCGGCCACCTGGAGACCGGCGCGCCCAGCGTCAGCGGCTGAGCCCACGCCCCACGGCCGCTAGTTCACGCCCCACGGCCGACGGCCCACGCCCCACGGCCGACGGCCCACGCCCCACGGCCGGCGCACCGCGGCCGGCGTCACGCGTACGGGCCCCGGGGGAACCACGGATCGTGGACCTCCCGGGGCCCGTACGGCGTCAGCAGGGTGAGGGGCTGCTGCCCGGCCGCGTACTCGGCCAGCAGCACCGAGCCGTGCCGGGTCTCCAGCTCGGCCCGGACCGGCACCGGCAGCTTGGCCAGCGCCCGCCGCAGCTGCAGGGCGTCGCGTCGGCTGACCGGCTGCGGGGCGCGCAGCACCAGCCGCAGCGGGCTCAGCGGCCCGGTCACCGGTACCCCGCTCGCCAGTTCGTAGCCGACCGCGCCGACCGGGCCCCAGGCCATCCGGTGGTCCGCCACCAGCCGGCCGGCCTCCGGCAGCAGGGCCAGCGCCGGGATCCCGGTGAGCCGCTCCGCCGCCAGCCGCCCGCGCCGCTCGGCCAGCTGCTCGGGCCGCAGCGTCCGGGCCACCGCCGCCCAGGGCGCCAGCGCGTCCAGCCGGTGCCCGGGGCGCGGGCCGCGCACGGTCACCGGGAGCCACAGCTCGGGCGCCGCCTCCGGGTCCCGGGTGCAGTGCCGCGGGTGCGGCAGGTCCGTCGGGTGGCCGGCCACGGCGGGTGCCCGGCCGACCGTCACCCACGGGTGCGCCCGCAGCACCGCGCGCGCCCAGTCCGGCAGCGTGCCGCCCGCGAGCGGCCGCAGCGAGCCGGGGCACTGCATCAGCAGCAGGTCGTGCGGGCCGGGCAGCCGTCCGTCCAGCGCGGCCAGCGGCCCGACCCGGCGGCGCGGTCCGTCGTGCAGTTCCTCGATCGGGTTCCTCACACCGCCACCCTCCGCCCGCTCGGGGCCCCCGACTACGGCCCTTCGACGCGTTCCGCCGGGACCAAGGGCTCAACGTGCGCCCCCGGGCCCCCGGTGTGAGAGTGGGGGCAGCCCGGTATTCCGTCATTCCGTCCGCAGGAGGAGGAGTCATGGGCATCTTCGACAGGTTGTTCCACAGGGCGCCGCACGAGGCCGCCCGGGACGACTCCGCGCAGCGGGCCGCGATCGCCCACGACGAGGCGGCCGACGCGTTCGGCGACGACATCGAGCGGACCCGCGAGACCCAGGACCGGCTCGCCCGGGAGCGGCTCTCCCAGGAGGAGGCGGACCGGCTGGCCGCCGAGAACATGACCGCCGAGGGCGACCCCTGGGACTGAGTGCCCCGCGGCCGTGACGGGACGGATCCCGTCGCGGCCGCGGCGCGCCCGCCGGGTCAGCGCGCCCGCGGCGGCAGCGGGGGGCGCCGCAGGTCCGGCCGGGGCGTGGACTCGGGCGGGGGCGCCGCGGCGGGCGCGTCCTCCAACAGCTCCAGGGCCAGCTGGACGGCGGTGACCAGCTCCGGGTGGCGCCCCCGGGCCCAGTCCCGCGGGGTGCGCAGCACGTGCACGTCCGGTTCGACGCCGCGGTTCTCCACCGACCAGCCGAGCCCGCCGCCGAACCAGGAGGCGTTCTTCGGCACCGAGATCTGGGTGCCGTCGCCGAGGGTGTGGCGCCCGGTCATCCCGACCACCCCGCCCCAGGTGCGGCTGCCGATCACCGGGCCGAGCGCGAGCAGCTTGATCGCCGCGATGATCACGTCCCCGTCCGAGCTGGTCGCCTCGTCGGCGAGTGCCACCAACGGGCCGCGCAGCGCGTGCCGCGGCCAGCGGACCGGGTGGCGGTCCCGGGTGAAGTCCCAGGCCAGGACGTGCCGGGTGAGCTTCTCCAGCACCAGCTCGGAGACGTTGCCGCCGGCGTTGCCGCGGACGTCCAGCACCAGTGCGGGCTTGTCCAGCTCGCGCCGCAGGTCCCGGTTGAACTGCGCCCAGCCGGAGCCGCCGAGGTCCGGGATGTGCAGGTAGCCGCACCGGCCGTCGCTGAACTCCCGCACCAGGGACCGGCGTTTGGCCACCCAGTCCTGGTAGCGGATGGGCCGCTCGTCGGTCAGCGGGGTGACCGCGATCCGCCGGTGCGGGCCGTCCGGGCCGCTGCGCAGGGTCAGCTCCACGGTGGTGCCGCCGGTGCCGGCCAGGAGCGGCAGCGGTCCGCGCACCGGGTCCACCGGGCGTCCGCCGACCGCGAGCAGCTCGTCGCCGTCCCGCACGCCCTGGGCGGCCAGCGGGGCGCGGGCGCGCGGGTCGGAGGACTCGCCGGGCAGCACCCGGTCGACCAGCCAGCGCCCGTCGGGGGAGCGGTGGGCGGTGGCGCCGAGCAGGCCGAGCGGCTGCTGGCCGAGCGTGGGCCCCTCGGCGCGCCGGGACGGGGTGACGTAGGCGTGCGAGGTGCCCAGCTCGCCGAGGAGTTCGCGCAGCAGGTCGGCGAAGTCGTCGGGGGAGCAGATCCGGTCCAGCAGCGGTTCGTACTGGGCGACCAGGGCGGGCCAGTCCAGGCCGGACATCCGCTCGTCCCAGAACTGGTCCCGGACGATCCGGGCCGCCTCGTGGTAGGCCTGGCGCCACTCGGCGGCCGGGTGCACGGTGTGGGTGATCCGGCGCAGGTCCACGCTGGTGCCGGCGGAGGGGGCGGAGACCGGGATGACCCGCAGCGTCCCCGCCGAGTAGACGGCGATCGAGCCGCCGTCCCCGGAGACCGCGTAGCCGTCCAGCTTGTCCACCAGCGTGCTGCGGGTGCCGCGGGCCAGGTCGAAGTGTTCCAGCGAGGGGCGGCCCGAGGTGTCCTCCGGGCTGGCGAAGGTCTGCCCGAGGGTGCCGGAGATCGGCCAGCGCAGCCAGACCAGGCCGCCGCGCACCGCGTCGGTGGCCGAGTACTTGGAGGCGATCACCGGGAACTGCAGCAGCCGCTCGCCGATGCCCTCCGGTTCGACCCGGACGGTGCCGTCGCCGCCGCCGTCCCCGAGCGGGGCGCCGTCCTCGACCGGGGCGGCGAAGGGCGAGGGCGTGTCGGCGGTGAGCGGGACGAGGTACGGACGGCAGCCGACCGGGAAGGAGAGGTCGCCGGTGTGCACGTCGTGGACGGGGTCGAAGCCGCGCCAGGACAGGAAGGCCAGGTAGCGGCCGTCCCGGGTGAACACCGGCTGCTCGTCCTCGAAGCGGCCGTCGGTGACCTCGGTGATCGCCGCCGGCTCCTCGGTGCGGGTGAGCCGGATCCGGCGCAGCGAGCGCCCGGCGACCGGCTGGGACCAGGCGATCCAGTGCGAGTCGGGGGAGAACCGGGCGCTGGAGACCGGCCCGTACTCGGAGGCGGCCAGCTCGCGCACCTCGCCGTCGTCGGCGCGGACCAGCAGCAGCCGCCCGTCCGAGGAGACGGCCGCGAGGCGGCTGCCGTCGGGGGAGGCGGAGAGCTCCAGGACACGGCCGAGCCGGCCGGCGGCGAGCACCCGGTGGCGGTGCTTCTCCCCGCCCTCGTTCCCGGGCAGCGGCATCACCTCGATCGCGTCGGCGCCCTGCGCGTCGGTGATCCAGGCCGCCTCGCCGGTGTGCCCGAGCATCACCGGCAGCCGGGTCCGCACCCCCGGGGTGTCGGCGAGCGCGCGGGCCGGGCCGTCCTTGTGCGTGAGCCAGTACTGGCTGCCGCGCACGGTGATCACCCCGGCCCGGCCGGTCCGGTCGCAGGCGAGGTCCTTGACCTGGGCCGCGGCGCCGACCTGGTACGGGCGGCGGCCGGCCCGGGCGCCGCCGAGCGGGACGTGCAGCCGACGCGGGGCGGGGGCGTCCAGGCCGTCCAGCAGCCAGAGGTCACCGGCGTGCTGGTAGACGATCCGGGTGCCGTCGGTGGCGGCCTCCCGGGCGTAGTAGGAGGCGTGGTCGGTGTGCCGGCGCAGGTCGGTGCCGTCGGGGCGGCAGGAGTAGAGGTTGCCGATGCCCTCGTGGTCCGAGAGGAAGGCGATCCGGCCGGCGACCGGCATCGGGGAGGCGAGGTGCCCGGTGTGGTCGGGCAGGATCCGCTCGCCGTCCACCCAGAGCCGGCCGACGGCGCCGCCCCGGTAGCGCTTCCAGGCGGCCGGCTCGTGCGGGGCGGAGCCGGTGAGCAGGACGGTGTGCTCGCGGCTCATCTGGGCGTCGCCGACCGGGCCCCAGGGCATCCGGCGGCCGGGGGAGCCGTCCGGCGGCAGGGCGTGCGCCCAGGTGTAGTGGCCGAAGGGCTCGTGGAAGGAGGTGACGGCCAGCACCTCGCCGTCCGGCAGCCAGCCGCGCACCCGGGTGTCCTGGCTGCCCCAGAAGCTGAGCCGGCTCGCCTCCCCGCCGTCGACCGGGGCGGTCCAGACCTCGGGGGTGATGCTCAGCCAGCTGGTCCAGGCGAGGGTGGTGCCGTCGGGCGAGAGCCGGGGGTGGCTGACCCGGGTGCGGTCGCAGCTGACCCGCCAGGCCCGGCCGGTGACGGAGCCGCCGTCGTCCAGCGGGGCGATCCAGACGTCGTCCTCGGCGGTGAAGGTGAGCAGGCCGCCGTGCAGGTGGGGGTGGCGGAGGTAGCCGGGCGGGGTCACCCCTCCATCCTTCGACGGGGTGTCACACCCGGCAACCCGGACGCGCGGGGGGTGCCCCCCGGACCGGTCTGGACCATTGACATCGCGCGACCGGATCCACTTCAGTGGTCTAGTCCAGCCAGGGTGCCAGGCCGGGCCGTTCCCCCCACCGGCCCGTGCTCCGCGGTGCCCTCGGACGTCCCCCACGACCGCGCCGTCGCAGGAGCCCCCGCATGCGCAGAAACCTCAGAAACGGCCTCGCGGCCGGCACCGCTTCCGCCGTCGCCGCCGCCGCCCTGGTCGGCGTCACCCTCGGCCTCGCCCCAGCCGCGTCGGCCGGCGAGTTCCTGGTCAACGGCGGGTTCGAGTCCGGCTCGCTCGGCCCCTGGAGCTGCACCGGCGGCGCCGGCAGCGTCGTCACCGCCCCGGTGCACTCCGGCAGCCGCGCGCTGGCCGGCGCCGCCTCGGCGAGCGACACCGCCCAGTGCGCCCAGACCGTGACCGTCGCCCCCGCCACCACCTACACGCTCAGCGCCTGGGTCCAGGGCTCGTACGTCTACCTGGGCGTCGACGGCGGCGGCCCCAGCACCTGGACGCCCGGCACCGGCGGCTCGTACCAGAAGCTCAGCCTCAGCTTCACCACCGGCGCCACCCAGACCAGCGCCACCGTCTACACCCACGGCTGGTACGGCCAGGGCACCTACTACGCGGACGACGTCTCGCTGGACGGCCCGGGCGCCCCCAGCCCCACGCCCTCGCCGACCGCCACCGCCTCGCCGACCGCCACCGCCTCGCCGACCGCCACCGCCTCCCCGACCGGAACCCCCAGCGGCACGCCCACCGGAACCCCGACCGGAACCCCCACCGGCACCCCGACCAGCCCGCCCGCCGGCAGCCACGCCCTGGTCGGCTACCTGCACGCGAGCTTCGCCAACGGCGCCGGCTACACCCGGATGGCCGACGTCCCCGACTCCTGGGACTTCATCGACCTCTCCTTCGGCGAGCCCACCTCCGCCACCTCCGGCGACATCCGCTTCAACCGCTGCCCGGTCACCGAGTGCCCGACGGTCGAGTCCGACGCCGACTTCAAGGCGGCCATCGCGGCCAAGCGCGCCCGGGGCAAGAAGGTGCTGATCTCGATCGGCGGCCAGAACGGCCAGGTCCAGCTGACCACCGCCGCCGCCCGGGACGCCTTCGTCAGCTCGGTCTCGGCGATCATCGACAGGTGGGGCCTGGACGGCCTGGACATCGACTTCGAGGGCCACTCGCTCTCCCTGGACACCGGCGACACCGACTTCAGGAACCCCACCAGCCCGGTCATCGTCAACCTGGTCTCCGCCCTGAAGACCCTCAAGGCCAGGTACGGGCCGGGCTTCGTGCTGACCATGGCGCCGGAGACCTTCTTCGTCCAACTCGGCTACCAGTACTACGGATCCGGCCCCTGGGGCGGCCAGGACCCGCGCGCCGGGGCGTACCTGCCGGTCATCCACGCGCTGCGCGACGACCTCACCCTGCTGCACGTCCAGGACTACAACTCGGGCTCCGTCCTGGGCCTGGACAACCAGTACCACGCGATGGGCGGCGCCGACTTCCACGTCGCGATGACCGACCTGCTGCTCAAGGGCTTCCCGGTGGCGGGCAATCCGGCCATGGTGTTCCCGCCGCTGCCCGCCTCGAAGGTCGCCATCGGCATGCCGGCCACCACCAACGCGGGCAACGGCTACGTCGCCCCCGCCGAGGTGGACAAGGCGCTGAACTGCCTCACCAAGCTGACCGACTGCGGTGCGTACGTGCCGCGTTCGGGCGCCCAGCCGAACCTGCGCGGGCTGATGACCTGGTCGATCAACTGGGACCGGTTCGGCGGCCAGGAGTTCTCCAGGAACTTCGACGGCTACTTCGGCCGCTGACCGCACGCCCCCGGGACCGTGCTTGAACCTGACACCCGTGTGAGGTCCAAGCATGGTCCCCATGGCGACCACACGACTCCGCACGCCGGCACCCCACCGGCCCTTCCCGCTCCCCTCCCTGCTCGCCCTGGCCACCGCCGTCTTCGTCACCGCGCTCACCGAGAACCTGCCCGCCGGGGTGCTGCCCGGCATGGGCGACTCCCTCGGCGTCAGCGAGTCGGCGGCCGGGCAGACCGTCACCGTCTACGCGATCGGCTCCGCCGTCACCGCGATCCCGCTCAGCGCGGCCACCGCCGGCGCGGGCCGCAAGCGACTGCTGCTCACCGCGATGGGCGGCTTCGCCCTCGCCAACACGGTGACCGCGGTCTCCGGCGACTACCCGCTCACGCTGGCCGCCCGCTTCCTCGCGGGCGTCGCCGCCGGCCTCGCCTGGGCACTGCTGGCCGGGTACGCCCGCCGACTGGTCCCGATCGAGCAGCAGGGCCGGGCGATGGCCGTCGCGATGGCCGGCATCCCGGTCGCGCTGGCGCTCGGGGTGCCGATCGGCAGCTTCCTCGGCCGGATCCTCGCCTGGTGGGTGCCCTTCCTGGCCATGACGGCACTGGCGGTCGGCGTGGTCGGCTGGATCACGGCGACGCTGCCCGAGCAGCCCGGGCAGCCGCGGGGCGAGCGGATCCCGGTCCGGCAGGCGCTCACCGTGCCCGGCGTACGGCCGGTGCTCACCGCCACCGTCCTCTACGTGCTCGCCCACACCGTCCTGTTCACCTACATCGCGCCCCTGCTCGACCGGGCCGGCCTCGGCGGCGCCACCGGCGGCGTGCTGTCGGTCTTCGGCCTGGCCTCGATGGCGAGCATCTGGCTCACCGGCGCCCACATCCACCGTCGGCTGCGGCAGTTGACGATCGGCGGCGCGCTGCTGGTCGCGCTGACGGCGGGCACCCTCGCGCTGTGGTCCGGCGACGCGCCGCTGGTGTACCTCGCGGCGCTGCTCTGGGGCCTCGGCTGGGGCGGCGCCCCGACCCTGCTGCAGACCGCCCTCGGCGACGCGGGCGGCGAGCGGGCGGACGCCGCCCAGGCCGTGCTGGTGACCCTGTGGAACCTCGCGATGGCGGGCGGCGGGATGCTCGGCGGCCTCGTCCTGAGCGCCCTCGGCACCCGCGCCCTGCCCTGGACGGTCCTCGCCCTGCTGCTCCCCGCCCTCGCGGTGGTCACCGCCGCGCGCCGCCACGGCTTCCCGCCGGTGCGCGGGGGCCGGCCCGGCCGCTGACCGGCCCGGCCCCGGGGTGCGCGTCAGCGCAGCAGCAGCCGGTTCGACAGCAGCTCGGCGACCAGCTCGGGCGGGGCCGTGGCGGTCGAGCCCGTCGAGTACGGCGGCTGCGGGTCGTACTCGATGACCAGCTGGATCGCCTCCGCGGCCGCGTCCCCGGCCAGTCGGCCGGCGAGCGAGAGCGCGAGGTCGATGCCGGCCGAGACGCCGGCCGCGGTCGCGTACTTCCCGTCGACCACGATCCGCTCCGTCCCGGTGGGCTGCGCCCCGAACGTCGAGAGCCGCTCCAGGCAGCACCAGTGCGAGGTGGCCCGGCGCCCCGTGAGCAGCCCGGCGGCGGCCAGGACCAGCGAGCCGGAGCAGACGGAGGTGGTCCAGGTGGTGGTGGCGTCCACCGCGCGCACCCACTCCAGCACCGCCGGGTCCGTCAGCCGGGCCTCCGTCCCGGGCCCGCCGGGCACCAGCAGCACGTCGGCGGCGTCCACCTCGTCCAGCGCGGCGTCCGCGGTGAGCGCGAGGCTCCTCATGTCCGTGCGCACCGGCCCGCGCCGGGCGGCGGTGAACACCACCTCGGCGCCGGGGATCCGGGACAGCACCTCGTAGGGGCCGACCGCGTCCAGGGCGGTGAAGTCGTCGTACAGCAGGATGGCGACGCGCATCAGTGTCCTCCGTCGTGACTGGGGTGGAAGCGGCGGCGGTACTCGGCGGGCGGGGCGGCCAGCGCCCGGACGAAGGCGCGCCGCATCGCCTCCGGGGTGCCGTAGCCGCAGGAGCGCGCGATCTCCTCGACGCCGTCGTCGGTGTCCTCCAGCAGCCGCCGGGCGGCCTCCAGCCGGACCCCGTCCACGTACCGGCCCGGGGTGACCCCGACCTCGGCGGCGAAGGCGCGGGCGAAGTGCCGCGGGGACAGGGCCGAGCGGCGGGCCAGCGCCTCGACCGACAGGTCGGCCTCCGGGTGCTCGGCGATCCACCGCTGCAGCTCGCGCAGCGGCGGCCGGGCCGCGACCTGGGCGGCCAGCTGGGTGCTGAATTGGGCCTGGTTGCCCGGTCGGCGCAGGAAGACCACCAGGTGACGGGCGATCAGCAGGGCGGTCTCCCGCCCCAGGTCCTCCTCGACCAGGGCGAGCGCCAGGTCGATCCCGGCGGTGACCCCGGCGGAGGTGGCGACGCGGCCGTCCCGGACGTGGATCGGATCGGGGTCCACCTCGACGTCCGGGAACCGCCGGGCCAGCTCCTCGCAGTACGCCCAGTGCGTGGTCGCCCGGCGCCCGGCCAGCAGTCCGGCCTCGGCGAGCAGGAAGGCGCCGGTGCACACCGACACCACCCGCTCGGCCCGCCCGGCCAGCTCCCGGATCCGCGCGACCAGCACGCCGTCCGGACGCTCGGTGCGCTCCGTGCCGGGGATCACGCCGCCGGGCACCAGCAGGGTGTGCACCGGCCCGACCTCGGCGAGGTCCGCGTCCGGCAGCAGCCGCAGTCCGCTGGAGCTGCGCACCGGCTCCCCGCCCGGGGAGGCGGTGACCACCCGGTAGGCGTCCGGCCGCTTGCAGGCGCGGCCCGCGCCCGTGAACACCTCCACGGGGCCGGTCACGTCCAGGCTCTGCACGCCCTCGTAGAGGAGGACCAGCACGCTGCGCGCTCTCATGCGGCCAGCCTCCCAGCGGGCCGGGGTGGCAGCAATGACCTGCTTCCCACCTTTCCTGCCACCCGCGCGGGCGTCACGCGCGGCCGCCGGGGCGGGTACGGCGAAACGCCGGAAGGCCCCTCGCTCTCGCGAAGGGCCTTCCGGCTGTCGGTGCGCCGCCAGGGACTCGAACCCCGGACCCGCTGATTAAGAGTCAGCTGCTCTAACCAACTGAGCTAGCGGCGCCTGCTGACGTGGAGAACATTACCTGGTCAGCGGGCGAAACACACAATCGGCCCGGACGGCCCCGGTCCGCTCAGGCGGTCAGCACCACCTTGCCCCGGACGTGCCCGCCGCCGACCAGCCGGTGGGCCTCGGCGGCCTTCCCCAGCGGCAGGGCCTCGGCGGCCTCCAACCGCAGCCCGCCCGCCTCCCAGAGCCGGACCAGCTCGGTCAGCCGGGCGGCCGTGCGCGGTGCCCGCAGCCCCCGGACGCCGAGCCGCTCGGCCGCCGGGTAGTCGACCACCGTGCCGATCCGGTCCCGGTCGGCGACCAGCTCGACCGAGGCCTCCAGCGCGCCCCGCCCGGCGGCGTCGAAGGCCGCGGTCACCCCCTGCGGCGCCACCGCCCGGACCCGCTCGACCAGCCCCTCCCCGTACGCCACCGGCACCGCGCCCAGCTCGCGCAGGTAGGCGTGGTTGCGCTCGCTCGCGGTGCCGATCACGGTGGCGCCCCAGGCCCGGGCCAGCTGGACGGCCACCGTGCCGACCCCGCCGGAGGCGCCGTGCACCAGCACGGTGTCGCCGGGGCCGACGCCGAGCAGGGTGAGCGCCACGTGGGCGGTCTGGCCCGAGGCGGACAGCGAGCCGGCCTGCTCCCAGGGCATCCCGGCCGGCTTGGCCACCAACTGGGCGGCGTCCACGGTGACCAGCTCGGCCTGGCTGTTCAGCAGCCGGAAGCCGATCACCTCGTCGCCGACCGCCCAGTCCCCGCTGTCCGGCCCCAGCCGGTCCACCACCCCGGCGAACTCGTTGCCGAGGACGAACGGCGGCTCGGCCACCATCCCCGGCGGCCGGAAGCCCTCCCGGATCGCGAGGTCCACCGGCTGCACCCCGGCGGCGTACACCCGCACCCGCACCTCGCCCGGGCCCGGCTCCGGCTCCGGCACCTCGGTGACCCGCAGGACCTCGGGACCGCCGGACCCCGTCACGGTGACCGCCTTCATGACCGCTCCCTCCCCCCGGGCCGTTCCGGCCCGGACCACCCGCCCGACGGCTCCCGTCGGCCGGTCCCGATCCTCGGACCTGAAGTGCGCTTGAGGTCAAGTGCCCGTGCGGTGTGTCGTCACCGATGGGTGCATTGTCAGATTTATCCTGGGCGGCGCTCAGCCGTCCGCCGTACGAGAGGATCCTCCCCGTGGGCCAGCTGCCCCTGTTCTTCCTGGTGCTGCTCGCCTCCGTGGTCACCATGCCGCTCGCGCGCCGGACGGGTGTGCCGCAACCGGTCCTGATGACCCTGCTCGGCATCGTCATGGCGCTCGTCCCGCAGATCCCGGACGTCACCATCGAGCCCGAGCTGATCCTCCCGCTGGTGCTGCCGCCACTGATCTTCGCGGTCGCCCGGCGCTCCTCGGTGCGCTACTTCAAGGCCAACATCCGCTCGATCCTGCTGCTGGCCGTCGCCCTGGTGGTGGTGACCACCGTCGCGGTGGCCAGTACGGTGCACTGGCTGCTGCCCGCCCTGCCGCTCGCCGCCGCGATCGCCGTCGGCGCGCTGGTCTCCCCGCCCGACCCGGTCGCCGCCGTCGCGGTGGCCGGCAGTGTCGGCCTGCCCCGCCGCCTGGTGTCGATCCTGGAGAGCGAGGGCCTGTTCAACGACGTCACCGCGATCGTCATCTACTCGCTGGCCATCGAGGCCGTGGTCAGCGGCGACTTCTCGATCGACCACGCGGTGCTGCGCTTCGTGCTGTCCGCGGTGCTGGCCGTGGTCGTCGGCGTGGTGCTCGGCTGGGTCAACGCCAAGCTCGCCGAGCGCCTGGACGACCCGACCCAGCAGGTCGCGCTCAACCTGCTGGTGCCCTTCGCCGCCTACACCGTCGCCGAGGAGATCCACGGCTCCGGCGTGCTCGCCGTCGTGGTCTGCGCGCTCTACCTCGCCGAGCGGGCCTCCGACGCCGACGCCGTCTCCTACCGGCTGGTCGGCAACGCCTTCTGGGAGGTGGTCGAGATCCTGATCACCGGGGTCGCCTTCGGCCTGATCGGCCTGGAGCTGGCCACCGTGCTCAAGGAGGCCGGCCGCGGCTGGCCCGGCTTCCTCGGGGACGCCGCGGTGGTGATCGCCGTCGTCGTGGGGGTCCGGCTGCTCTGGCTGCTGCCGGCCGGCTGGGTGTCGCGCCGGCTGCGCAGCGGCGACGACGAGGACACCCCGTTCAGCTGGAAGGAGAGCGTGGTCCTGTGGTGGTCCGGCATGCGCGGCGTCGCCACCGTCGCCCTCGCGCTCGCCATCCCGCTCACGCTGCACTCCGGCGAGGAGTTCCCCGAGCGCGGGCGGCTGGTCTTCATCGCCTTCAGCGTGGTGCTCTTCACCCTCCTGGTGCAGGGCCTGACCCTGCCCTGGCTGGCCAAGCGGCTGCGGCTGGACGTCGACCAGGACCGGCACGAACAGGCCGTCCGTCAGCTCTGGTGGCGGGCCGCCAAGGCCGGACTCGCCCGGCTCGGCGAGCTGGAGGAGCAGGACCGGCTGCCGGCCGAGGTCGCCGACCGCCTGCGGGACCGTCAGCACGACCGGCTGGCCCGGCTCTGCCCGGAGAAGTACGCCGAGGAGGAGGCCGCCGAGGCCAAGCTCCGGCTGGCCCAGTGGCGGGCCGCCCGGGACGTCGAGCAGGAGATGATCGCCGCCTCCCGCCGGGAGATGCTCGTCGCCCGCAGCGAGCTCGGCGCCGACCCGGAGCTGGTCGACCAGGTGCTGCGCGGGCTCGACCTGCGGTCGGACCGGAAATGACGGCCCGACAGCGGTGGCCGGGCGGAATGTGCGCGACCACCCCCGGGGTTGCATAGGCTGAACCCGGGCAGGCCGTCAACGGAGTCGGCGCACCACCCGTACCCGCACGACCTCGCACGGACCCTCATCGCCGGGTCCCACGCCTGGCCCTGCCGGTTTCTGCACCCAGATGAATCGAGGACCCACCGATGTCGGAGACCCGCGCCGACGCCCGCACCCCGCTGGACCGCACCCCGCAGTGGGCCGCCCTGGCCAAGCACCGGGCCGAGCTGGGCGACACCCACCTGCGCGAGCTGTTCGCCGCCGACCCGGAGCGCGGCCGCCGCCTCACCCTGCAGGTCGGCGACCTGCACGTGGACTACGCCAAGCACCTGGTCACCGACGAGACGCTGGAGCTGCTGCGCGACCTCGCCGCCGCCACCGGCGTCGCCGCGCTGCGGGACGCCATGTTCCGCGGCGAGAAGATCAACAACACCGAGCACCGCGCCGTCCTGCACACCGCCCTGCGCGCCCCGCGCGGCGCCGTGGTCGAGGTCGACGGCGAGAACGTGGTGCCCGCCGTGCACGCCGTCCTCGACAAGATGGCCGCCTTCGCCGAGAAGGTCCGCGGCGGCGAGTGGCGGGGCCACACCGGCAAGCCGATCCGCACCGTCGTCAACATCGGCATCGGCGGCTCCGACCTCGGCCCCGCGATGGCCTACGAGGTGCTCCGCTCGTACACCAAGCGCGACCTCGACGTCCGCTTCGTCTCCAACGTGGACGGCGCCGACCTGCACGAGGCGGTCCGCGACCTCGACCCGGCCGAGACGCTGTTCATCGTCGCCTCGAAGACCTTCACCACCATCGAGACCATCACCAACGCGGTCTCCGCCCGCGACTGGCTGCTCGGCGGCCTCGGCGCCGGCACCGAGGCGGTGGCCAAGCACTTCGTCGCGCTGTCCACCAACGCCCAGGGCGTGCAGGACTTCGGCATCGACACCGCCAACATGTTCGAGTTCTGGGACTGGGTCGGCGGCCGCTACTCCTACGACTCGGCGATCGGCCTCTCGCTGATGATCGCCATCGGGCCGGACGCCTTCCGCGAGATGCTGGACGGCTTCCACCTGGTCGACGAGCACTTCCGCACCGCCCCGCCGGAGCGGAACGTCCCGCTGCTGCTCGGCCTGCTGGGCGTCTGGTACGGCGCGTTCTTCGACGCCCAGGCGCACGCGGTCCTGCCGTACTCCCACTACCTGTCCAAGTTCACCGCCTACCTGCAGCAGCTGGACATGGAGTCCAACGGCAAGTCGGTGACCAGGGACGGCACCCCGGTGGACTGGCAGACCGGCCCGGTGGTCTGGGGCACCCCCGGCACCAACGGCCAGCACGCCTACTACCAGCTGCTGCACCAGGGCACCAAGGTGATCCCGGCCGACTTCATCGGCTTCGCGAAGCCGGTCGCCGACCTGCTCCCCGGCCTGGTCGCCCAGCACGACCTGCTGCTGGCCAACTTCTTCGCCCAGACCCAGGCACTGGCCTTCGGCAAGACCCCGGAGGAGGTCGCCGCCGAGGGCGTGCCCGCCGAGCTCGTCCCGCACAAGACCTTCAAGGGCAACCACCCGACCACCACCATCCTGGCCGGCGAGCTGACCCCGTCGGTGCTCGGCCAGCTGGTCGCGCTCTACGAGCACAAGGTGTTCGTCCAGGGTGCGATCTGGAACATCGACTCCTTCGACCAGTGGGGCGTCGAGCTGGGCAAGGTGCTCGCCAAGCGGATCGAGCCGGTGCTGCTCACCGGCGAGGGCGCCGAGCAGCTGGACAGCTCCACCGCCGAGCTGGTCGCCCGCTACCGCGCGCTGCGCGGCCGCTGAGCCCCGGTCGGGCCGTCCGCTCCGGCGGGCGGCCCGGACCGCTCCACCGCCGGAGCCGGAAACGCCCGAAGGCCCCTCGCTCTCACGAGGGGCCTTACGGCTGTCGGTGCGCCGCCAGGGACTCGAACCCCGGACCCGCTGATTAAGAGTCAGCTGCTCTAACCAACTGAGCTAGCGGCGCCTGCTGACAGAGAAGACTCTAGCAGCGCCGCGCGTCCGGACCAAAATCGAATACCGGTCGCCCCGCGTTCACCCCCCGGCCACGACGGCCGTGCCGACGGGCACCGCCGCGCCCGGCTCCCGCGCCGCCCGGACGCAGGCCCACAGCACCACCGAGGCGCCGGGCAGCCAGGGCTCCCGCTCCTCGGGGGCGACGATCCACCGGCCGGCGCCCTGGCCGGGGGAATCCGGGCTGTCCACCATCCGCTGCAGCGGCGGGACGGTCACGGTGTCGCCCTTGCCGTGGCACAGCAGCGGCGGCACGTCCCGGGCCCACTCCTCCCAGGCCAGCAGCCGGCGCAGCCGGGGCGCCGCGCCGGGCTGCACGAACAGCAGGGTGCGCCCCCGGTGGCTCGCCACCGGACCGCAGCCCGGACCGGAGGACCACAGTTCGTCCAGCACCCGGCGGCCGAACAGGCCCGGTATGCTGATCACGTCGAAGGCGCGCCCGCAGGGCAGTACCGAGGGCGCCCACGGGCGGGCCTCCCAGAGGGCCCGCATGCTGTGCGGGTACTCGCTGGCGGAGGCGAGCCAGGCCTCCCCGGCCACGCTGACGTACTCCACCGACTGATGCGTCCGGATGTCCACGCACAGCAGCGTGCGCCGTGCGCGCCCCCGGCAGGGCGGAAAGCGCCGTTCGCCGGACACGGCGGCGGGACATCGCGTACCCTCCGCCCCCGGCATATGCCGGGGGCCGGGGATCAGTCCTCGTGGCGGCGCGGCTGGAGCAGGGTGCGGCCGTACTCGATCATCTTGGCGGCGTAGTCCGGGGTCCAGTCCGCCCGTACGGCGACATCGGCGTCGGACAGCGCGTCGAACCGGCGCGGGTCGGCGAGCTGGGCGGCGGCGACCGCCTGGAAGTCGGTGGCCCGCTCGGCGGCGGCCCGGAAGGCCAGGGCCAGCTCGGTGGAGCGGCGCAGCAGCTCCGCCGGGTCCTCGATCGACTCCAGGTCGAAGAATCGTTCCGGCTCCGGTTCGGCGGACTGCGGCTCGAACAGCAGCTGCGCCGGACGCAGACGCCTGGTGGGCTCGGTCGACTCTGCAGGGGAGTCGGGCATGGACGGACACCTCCGGGGTCTCGGTGGGGCGGGCGAAGCTGCTCCGGGCTGCGCCGCCCGGGGTGTGGCCGTCGTCCATTGTCTCGCGGCGGGGCCGGGTAACGGAACGGTGCGCGTGCGGGCGCTATTCCCGGGCGCGCGCCGGGGGCGTGCTCCGTGCGCCGCGTATCAGGATCGCGTGCGAACCGGTTGTCCCGGTGTCCGGTCGTCGTACCGAAGGAGACCCCGATGCGTGTCCGCCAGGCCCTGCCGGCCCTCGTCCTCGCCCTGCCGCTGCCGCTCGCGACGGCCCCGGCCGCCACCGCCGCCGAGACGGCGGTGGTGGTGCAGGGCCCGTTGAGCGTCCCGGGCGGCCCGTCGAAGGCGACCTGCCCGGGCGGCACCCACCTCACCGGCGGCGGGTACCAGCTGCCGGCCGGGGCGAACGACACGGTGACCCACAACGGCCCGTCCCCGGACGCGACCGGCTGGTACGCGCAGGCCGACCACACGGCCGTCACGGCCTTCGCGGTCTGCGAGACCGAGGACTGAGCCGGGAGCCGCTACCGCAGGTGGACCCGGTGGCCGCTCAGGTGCTCCAGCACCTGGTGGTTCGCCTCCCAGCCGTCCGGGAAGGCCACCGGGACGCCCAACTGCACCGGCTCGGTGGCCGGGTGCTCGTCCAGCAGCTCGGCGATCCCGGCCCGGGCCACCACGATGCAGGCGTGCCGGTGGCGGGAGGCGAGCACGCAGAGCCGGCCGGTCTCCAGGTGGAAGGCGGTCGCGTCGGGGCGGCCGGAGAGCGGGTGCAGCACCACGGTGACGTCGTACTCGCGGCCCTGCAGCCGGTTGGCGGTGTCCACCGTGACGGCCGGCCCGGCCGTGCCGTCCACCGGGACGCCCGCCTTGAGCAGGGCCGCGCGGACCGCCGCCGCCTGGTCGCGGTGGGCGGTGCCGACGGCGATCCGGTCCGCCGTGAGCGGCGCCTCGCCCTGCTCGGACCGCGCCGTCAGCCCGCGCTCCAGCAGCCGGCGGACGGTGGCCGCGACCGCCGCCACCGCCTGCGGGTCGGTCCGTACGGTGTGCCGGGCGGGCAGCTCCAGCAGCGCCCAGCCGTGCTCGGCGGCCCGGTCGATCGCCGCGTCCAGGGCCGAGCCGTCGGGGCGGACGGCGGCCGTCAGCCGGCGGTCGTCCGGCCCGGTGCCGGAGCGGAACGGCGTGTACGGGTAGAACGCGCGGGAGACCAGCGGCGCCGCGCTGGCGGGCAGCCGCCAGGAGACCGGCAGCCGGTGCGGCTCGATCTGCGGGTTGTGCGCCAGCAGGGTCACCACGGCACTGCTGGACGGGTCGTACGACAGCCCCGCCCACTGCTCGGTGCCGACCACGGTGAACGGGTCCAGCTGGCCCGGGTCGCCGACGAACAGCGCCCGCTCGAACAGCCGGGCCACCGCGAGCAGGGCGTCCGAGCGCATCTGGTACGCCTCGTCGACGATCGCGTGCCGCCACGGCGCCTCGGCCCGCACCCACTGCCACTTGGCCGAGGTGGAGATCACCACGTCGTGCTCGACCAGCTCGGCGACCTTGTCGGAGGGCGTCACGTTGGCGTGCTTCAGCACCTCCGGGCCTGGCCGGGAGTCCGCGGCGTGCAGCCGGCCGATCGTCAGGTCCGGTGCCTTCTCGGCCAGTCGGCCGACCAGGTCGTCCACCTGGCCGTTGGTCTGGGCGACGATCATCAGCCGCTCACCGGCCTGGACCAGCTCGCGGGCGGCCCGCACCACGAGCGTCGACTTCCCGGCGCCGGGCGGGGAGTCCACCACCACGCCGCGCGGGGCACCGGCCTGCGGGCGGACGGTCGCCGCCAGGATCCCGGCCACGGCGGCGTCGGCGGCGGCACCGGGGTCGTGCGCGGGGCCCGGCTCGGGCGACGTTGCGGTCATCACTCCCACTCCTCGGAGGCGGACGGCGCGGGTACGGGCGCGGCACCGGGCGGGCCGCCGTGCGTCCACGGGGTGTCGTCCGGCTCCGGCAGCGGGGCGGACTGGCGGACCGTCAGCTCGAACAAGGTGAAGGTGACCGCCTCGCCGGGCTCGGGCAGGCTGCCCGGATCCGGCTCCTTCTTGCGGCCCATGCCGGACAGCATCCGCAGGGTGACGGTGCCCTCGGCGGCGTCCACCGCGACGATCTCGGCCTTCTGCGCCGACGGGCCGTGCACCCGGTGGGCCTCGCGGCCGAGGTCCGCGTGCGGACGGTCGGCGGTGCGCACGGTCACCAGCGGGCGGGGCTTCGGGGAGCGCCCGGTGGTGTCCCAGTCCGGCACCACCTCGGTCACCACACCGGCGAACGCCTCGCCGGCCAACCGGTGTTCGGCCATCGCCAGCGGGTCGTCCAGCGCCTCCTGGACGTCCAGCCGGGTCTGCTCGCGCTCGCGCTGGGCGAGCTTGCGGGCGGCGGTCACGGCGTCGTCCTGCCGGGGCTGCGGCGGCTCGCCGGCCGCCAGGCGGTCCCGGTGGCCGGTGTAGGACCAGCGGTCGCCGGTCCAGCGCTCCTCCAGGTGCCCGGCCGGCGGCAGGGTGCGCAGCAGGTCCAGGCCCTGCCAGACGTCCCGCCAGGTGGGCAGCAGCACGGCCGTCAGCAGCTCCGCCAGCTCTTCGACCGCCGCCCGTACGGCCGCCCGGGCGCGTTCGGCGGCGGCCTCGTCGCGCTGCTCGGTGCTGTGCCGCAGGGCGCCCGCGGCGGCGTCGTAGCGGCCGATCGCCGGGGCGAGCAGGGCCTCGTCGAAGCGGGGGTCGGTGGTCGGGCCGGCCGGCGGGTGCAGCAACTGGCCCGCGTCGTCCCGGGCGGACTCGGCCAGTTCGGCCGCCTCGGCGCCGGATAGGCCGGGCGGCGGGCGGTGCCAGGCCAGTTGGGCGGCCAGGTGCTGGTCCTCCAGGTGGCTCTGGCCGGTGGCCCAGTGCCGGGCCAGCAGGCCCGTCATCGGCAGCAGCAGGCTGGAGCCGGGCACCTGGGCGCGGTCGGTGAGGTGGGTCAGCCAGCGGCCGAGCAGCGGCACCCGGACCGGCGCCGGGTAGGGGCCGGGATCCGCGTCCTCGACGGTCCGGCGGAAGCGGGTCGAGCGGCCGATCAGGGCGAGGTGGTGCACGCCCGCGCTGTTGGGCACGATCAGCTGCGGGGCGTCCGTGCACAGCTCGCGGAACACCTGGGTCTTCTCGCCCGTCTCCGGGTCCTTCTCGGAACCCTCGATCTGCTCGACGTCCTCGGCGAAGGACTCGAGGTAGGGCAGCAGGTCGGCGGCCAGCTCGGCCAGGAAGTCGGCGCGCAGGGTGCGGTTGAGCGGCTGCGGCACCAGGTGCAGCCGCGGCGCGTCCCGGTCGGTGCCCATCATCACGGCCAGCGGAGCGCCGGACTCGCCGGCCGCGGTCAGCGGGACCAGCACCATCGGGCGGTCGGACAGGTGCCGGTGCCGGACGGTGGCCAGCGGCTGCGCCCGGCCGCTGCGGACGGCCTCCAGCCGGGCCAGGGTGGTGAGCAGGCTCATGCGGTCGTTCCCGGGGCTCCCGCGGTTTCCAGGACCGCCGCGGCCGCGAGGACCGGCGTGCTCGCGAGGAGCGGCACGGCCGCCCGGACGGGCGCGGCTTCCGGGGCCGTCGCGGCCCGCCGGCGGGCGGCGGTCCCCAGGGCCTCCGCGCGCAGGGCGGCCGCGTAGGCCAACCGCTCGGCGGCGTCGTCCGCGGCGTCGTCCCCGGCGGCACAGTCCGGGACGGTGCCGTCCGCCCTGCCGTTCGGCACCGTGCCGTCCGTCGCGGGGCCGCCGCCCGTCGTTCCGGAGGCGGCGGCCAGGGCGCCGGTGACCGTCCGGATGCTGCCCAGCTCGCCGCGCACGCCCCGGCCGAGCTGCTCGACCCGGTCGTCGCGGCGGGCCCGGGCGCGGCAGTGGAAGCCGAGTTCGCAGGTGGAGAGGCAGTCCGGGCTGTACGCGGCGGGCACCGCCTCGACCGAGGCGGCCAGGTGCTCGTCGGTCCGGGCCGGCGTGCCCGTCTCGTCGGAGGCCAGGTCGAAGCCCGCGCCGGCCGGCAGCGCGTCCAGCAGCCGGCCGATCCCGGTCATCCGGCTCAACTGGCGGCGGGTGGTGGCCAGCTCGCGGCGGACGTCGACGGCGACCGCCGTCGGCTGGTTGCCGAAGTCCTTCGGGCAGACCAGCAGCACGCTCGTCCGGGGGCTGCCGGGCAGCCGTTGCTCGGTGTACGGGTCCTCGCCGACGGGCACCCCGGCCGCCGCGGCGGCGGCCTGCTGCAGCGCCAGCACGTACACGGCGGCCTGCCGGGCGGCGGCGCCGACCTTGGCCGGGTCCGCGCTGCCGTCGAGCACCGGGAAGGACTTGATCTCGACCACCGTGCACCGCCCGCCGTGCACCACCAGCGCGTCCGGCTCCAGGTAGGCGGTGCTGCCGGCCACGTCGAGCCGCAGCATCGGGTGGTCCAGCAGCGTCCAGGCCGCGGGGTCGCCGGCGGCCCGGGCCAGCGCCTGGGCCGTCCGTTCGGCGCGGACGGCCGGACCGGAGCGCTGCAGCAGGTCCGGCACCTCCAGCGGGGCGTGGCCGTCCACCGGGAGGTCGAGGTGGCGGCGCAGCGGCTCCAGGAGCGCGGCGTAGTCGTCCGCCTTCAGCCGCGACTCGAAGATCACGCCGCGGGCGATCGCGAAGGGGGACTGCCCGAAGGGGGCGGGGCGGCCGAGCCGGGCGGCCAGCGCCGACTTGTCGATCCCGGCCGCGTCGAGCACCGCGCGGCGGTGGCAGCCCGGATTGGCGGCCAGCGCGGCGAGGGAGCGGGCGTTCAGACTGCGCTGCGGGGCCGGTCCGCGCAGTTCGGCGAGCCGCTGGGCGAGCGGCTCCGCCGACCCGCCGGGCGGGACGTTCGTCGAGACGTTCATGGTGCGGCCCAGTGTCGCATCCGGGTCCGACAACGCGGTCCCGGACCGGCCGCCGGACGCCCGGTGGACGTCCGGTGGATGGCCGGAACCGGTGCCCTCCGGGCCGGCGGCGCGGGCCCGGCCGCCCGGACCGGCCCGCGATCGTGTCCGCCGTCCGGGTGGGGGATCATGGAACCCGGTGCTCAATGGTGAGACCGACCGTTGCCGCCGCCCTGCTGCGAGGAGCCTCCATGCCCGCCCGAATCGTGCTGGTCCGCCACGGCGAGACCGAGTGGTCCGCCACCGGCCGTCACACCGGCCGCACCGACATCCCGCTGACCGAGGAGGGCCGCGCGATGGCCCGGGCCCTCGGCGCCCGCCTGGCGAAGGCTCCCTGGAACGGGCTGCCGGACGCGCTCGTCTACACCAGCCCGCTCGGCCGCGCCAAGGAGACCGGCACGCTGGCCGGCTTCGGCGACCGCGCCGTGGAGCGCCCGGAGCTGATGGAGTGGGACTACGGACAGTACGAGGGCCGCACCGGCGCCGACATCCGGGCCACCGACCACCCCGGCTGGCTGATCTGGCGGGACGGCGTCCCCGGCGGCGAGAAGCTCTCCGAGGTGGCCGCCCGCGTGGACGGCCTCCTCGCCGGCCTCCACCAGGAGCACGGCGTCCCGGAGGCGGACACCACCGTGATGCACTGCGCCGACCAGGACGTCGTGCTGTTCGCGCACGGCCACCTGCTGCGCATCCTGGCCGCCCGCTGGCTGGGCCTGCCGCCCGAGTTCGCCCAGCGGTTCAAGCTCGGTACGGCGGCGCTGTGCGTGCTGTCCTGGGAGTACGGCGCCCCGGCGGTGGAGATCTGGAACGACCTCTCGCACCTGGACGGGCTGACCGCCGGGCACTGACGCCCTCGGCGTCGCGGCGCCGGCGGCGCCCCGCCGCGCGCGGCACCGGGCGGCCGTCGCGCCGCTGCCGCCGCGATCGCCGCTGCTGCCACCGATCGCGGGCCCGGGCGGCCGGCGCGCGGCTAGGCGGCCGTCGCCCGGTCGTACTCGGCCAGGAACCGGCGCACCTCGGGCACCGCGGCGTGCGGGCGCAGCCGTCCGGCGGTGTCCGCCAGCATGCTCCGGATCCGGGCCGAGCGGACGTCGCCGAACAGCGCGACGGCGGACGAGCCGTGGTACGCCGCACCCGGGAGGTCCCCCCGGCCGAGCCGGTCGTGGGCCAGCTCGGCGGTGTACAGCACCCGGTTCCGGACGAAGTGCGGCTCCTGCAGCGTTATGGCCAGCCCGGCCTGTTCGCTGGCGCGGTCCCAGTCGCCGAGCGCGGACCAGCACTGGGACTGCAGCCCGGCGATCTCGGCCTCGCCGAAGAAGGACATCCACTCCGGATCGGCCTCGCTCGGGCCGCGGTCGAACAGCGCGTACGCCCGGCCGAGCGCGCGTTCGCAGGAGGTGCGGTCCTGCAGCAGCGCCCAGGCGCCGGCCTCGCGCATGGCCAGCAGGGCCAGCAGCCGGTCGGAGCCCAGTTCCCCGGCGGCGACCTGCCCGGCCTGGGAGGCGCGCAGCGCCTCGCGCGGCCGGCCCGCGTCCCGGGCCAGGAAGGCGCTGTTGCAGAAGACATGGGCCTCCAGCGCGGAGTCCCCGGCCATCCGGGCGGTGGCCAGCGCCTCGGAGTAGAACGAGCGGGCGTCCGCCAGCCGGTTCGAGTCGTGGGCCAACCAGCCCACCGAGATGGCCAGTTCACCGGCTCCGGCCTGTAGCCGGCGCTCCGTCTCGGCGCTGTACTCGCCCTCGTTGAGCAGCACGTACGCATTGCGCAGCGACTGCCCGGCGAGTTCGTACAGCGCGTCGGCGCCGTGCGCGTCATCGGCCAGCCGGATGTCCCGGACGGCCTGTTCGACCCCGAGCACCTCGGCGGCGCCGACCCGGCGCAGCGCCGGCACCGGGCCCCGACCGGGCACCACGGCGTCGGTCGAGAGCAGTGCCGGTGCGGCGAACTCCGCACCGTGAAGGGCGCCTTGGCCGGTGAGAGCACCGGAGGCGCCATCGGTACCGGCCCGTCGGCCGGCGGCCACGGCCGACCGGTCGATGCCGATCACGGTGGCCAGCGCGGTGGTGCCGCCGGCCAGGAACGTACGGCGACGCACGTCGTCGTTCTCCTCGTCGAAATAGGGCGATCCATCGGGCCCCTGGGGCACCGCTCCGGGCCTCGGCCACGGCGGGCCGTCCGGTCCGGCTGGATCCGCGTACGGCGAGGCAGCGTAGGGGAGTTGGGTGGAGAGTGGGGAGCGCGGGGCGGGCAGGGGCGGGAACGGCGGGTGGAGCGGGGGCGGCTCGGCCCGCCCGGCGCCGCCGTCCGCCCAGCGGCGGCGGACGGCGGCCCGGGGGGCGAAGCCGAGGTCGGTGAGCGTGCGGTCCGGCCACATGTGCCGGAAGACCCGCTCGTAGGCGTAGTTGGGGCAGCGGATCTCACCGGACTCGACCCGCCCGATGTAGCGGGCGTCGCAGGAGACGTGCTCGCCGATCTCGCGGGCGGCCCGGCGCACCGCCATCGCGAACTCGCCGGGCGAGCGGTCGCCGCGCAGCGCGCGCATCACGGTGTTGGGGGACGGTCGGTTCGGCTCGGCCGGTGGGGTGGCTGCCATGGCGCCGAGAGTACTCGGAGTCACCGACCGACCACATGGGGTTCGCGGGATATGTACGGACAATAGCGGGCGAAACGGGCGATGTTGCGGGATATCTGCCATGAAATGCCATGCCTTGCTGTAAGGCGCCCCGTGGCCCGGGGTGCATCCTCGGCGTTGTCCTGATACGAGGAAGCCCAGGCCGTCGCCCCGGCCCGTCCCAGCCCGGTGGCCCCTCCGGGCGGCTGCGCTTCCGGATCCGACGAGGTACAGGAGGGCTCGTGATGGCCACCGGACTGCCGCAGTACCGACCCGTCGCCAGGGGCGGTCTCGCCGGCGCAGCCCCCGCCCTGCTGCCCGAGCCCGTCGACGACCGGATCCCCGGCCGGGGTCCGGTCGAGGGCGGCCGGGCCCCCTGCGGCGGCCCCCGG
The DNA here is from genome assembly GCF_055585785.1 of Kitasatospora sp. NPDC053308. Taxonomy (NCBI): domain Bacteria; kingdom Bacillati; phylum Actinomycetota; class Actinomycetes; order Kitasatosporales; family Streptomycetaceae; genus Kitasatospora; species Kitasatospora sp. NPDC053308. The sequence continues at coordinate 209,160 of NZ_JBVJJY010000012.1, forward strand.
CGCGAGCGCGCCGTGCCCGACGAGGGCACCCTCCTCACCACCGTCGACACCGTGACCGTCGCCCTGCGGCACGGCCTGGAGGCCGTCGACATCCTGAGACTGCGCCGCGCCTGCGGCGCCGTCCTGCAGAGCCGCAACGGCAGCACCGTCTCCTTCCTCGTCCCGGCCGGCACCTGGGAGACCTGGCACCTGCCCGGCAGCTCCTGTTCGGCGGGCGCGCTCGTCCCCGCCGCCACCGACCTGCGCTGGGTCATCCCGCCCGCGGGCCCGGGCTGCGCCGCCCGCCCCACCGACGCCTGGGTGCTCCGTTCCGCCCTCTGCGAGGCCGCCTGCACGCTCACCGCGGGCGGCCTCGGCCCGTTCTAGCGGGCGTGCCGCGCGGATCCAGCCGGGCCCGCGAGCGCCGCTCGCCCCTCCGGCCGGTTCCCCCCGGTACGCCCCTGACCAGGGCGGCCCGGCGCCCGTGGCGGCAGCCGTGCCCGCGCCCGCGGCGACGGCGAGCTTTGCGCCTACGGCGGCGACGGCGAGCTTTGCGCCTACGGCGGCAGCGGCCTCTGCGCCTACGGCGGCAGCGGTCTTCGCGCCTCCGGCGATAATGGCGGGCATGGGACGAAGCAACAGGGCCGCGCGCGGCAGCGAGACGGCGGCCCCCACCGGCGCGGGCGGACGTACCCACGCCCAGGGCCCGCTCTCCCGTCCCGTCGGCTCCGGCCTGGCCGAACTGCGGCCCGACCGCGACCGTCCGGCCGCATGGTCGCTGCTGATCGACGGCGCCCCGCAGTCGCTGGTCGACCTCGCCGACCCGACCCACCTCGGCTTCGAGTACCAGCGGCGGCTCGGCCACCTGATCGACCTGGTCGCGGCACCGGGCCGCCCGCTCACCGTGCTGCACCTGGGCGGTGGCGCCCTCACCCTGGCCCGCTACACCGCCGCCACGCGGCCCCGCTCCCGCCAGCAGGTCGCCGAGATCGACACCGCGCTCACCGAACTCGTCCGCACCGAACTCCCGTTGGAGCGCGGCTGGCAGATCAAGGTGCGCGGCGGGGACGCCCGCAGCGTGCTGGAACGCACCCCCGAAGGCACCGTCGACCTGGTCATCACCGACGTCTTCTCCGGCGCCCGCACCCCGGCCCACTGCACCACCGTCGAGTTCACCACCCTCGCCGCCCGCGCGCTCGCCCCCGGCGGCTGGTACGCCGCGAACATCGCCGACGGCGGCGCCCTCCCCTTCGCCCGCTCCCAGGTCGCCACCCTCGGTGCGGTCTTCCCCGAACTCTGCCTCATCGCCGACCCCGCCGTCCTGCGCGGCAAGCGCTTCGGCAACCTCGTCCTGGCCGCCGCCCACACCCCCCTCCCGGTCCCCGAACTCACCCGCCGCGCCGCCTCCGACCCCGCCCACGCCCGCGTCGAACACGGCCGTACCCTCACCGACTTCGCCGCCGGAGCCGCCCCGGCCACGGACGCCACCGCCGCCCCCTCCCCGGAACCACCCCCTGGCGTCTTCCGCTGACCCGCGACCATCCGGCCGTCCGCGTACCCGCCCCGGTCCCCCTCTTCCCGGGTCCCACTGACTCGGCCGCTGCTCGGTGACGGCGTGCGGCGTGCCGGACGCCCGCAGGGGGCGGCCCGCCTTCCGCTGACCTGCGGAGACCCCACCGGCGCTGGCCGCCTGCTCGTCGGGGCGCCCGCATTCTTCCGGTGGCCCACGGTGCCGCGTGTCGAACGCTCGCCGGGTGGCCCGGTCCCGGGCGCGTTCCGCCGACCTGCGGCCCGGTCGGGCGCGCGCTCGGCGGTGTGCCGGGTGCCGAACGCTCGCGGGGCCGTTCGCTCCGTACGGCCGTCATGTCGTCCGAGCCGACCCGGGGCGGCTTCCGCGGACGTACGCAGACCCACGAGGGAGTCCGCGCGCAGGCCGGGGCGCCCTTTCTCCGGGGGCCGCGGACGGGCGAGCACCCGTAGCCTCCGCCCGGTCGACTCAGCGACTGGGCCGACCTGCGAAGGAGTCGCCGCCGGCCGGGAGTCCCGGTCCTCCGACGAGCGCCCGAGCTCCCGAGCCCTGCGCCGACCTCCCCGCGTGGACGCCGCGCCTCCGCTGCCTCGGCCCGTACCGGCCTCGGGACAGTCGCCGCTGCGGCCGCCCCGCCGCTGCGGCACCGGGCGGGCCTCCGCCGGTGCCCTGCTTCCCGGTGGCTTTCCCAAAGCCGCTGGCGCGCGGACGAGTTGCCGCCCGAGAATGACCCCTGTCGCACAGTCGTCGACGGTCCGAGGGGATGCCGTGCAGATCAGACCGGCCCGGCCGGAGGAGGCCGCGCTGCTCACCGGGGTCGCGCTGCGGGCCAAGGCGTACTGGGGCTACGACGAGGCGTTCATGGCCGCCTGCCGGGAGGAGCTGACCGTCGACGCCGCCGTGATCGAGCGGGCGTGCACGGTGGTGGCCGAGGAGGGCACCCGGGTGCTGGGGTTCGCCTCGCTGGTCGGTGGGCCGCCCCAGGGGGCACTGGACATGCTCTTCGTCGAGCCGGAGCTGATCGGCCGGGGTGTCGGCCGGGCCTTGTTCGCCCGGATCAGGGAGCTGGCGTCGGGGCTCGGGCTGCGGCGGTTCACGATCGCGTCCGATCCGCATGCCGAGCCGTTCTACCTGGCGATGGGGGCGACCCGGATCGGCGGCGTCCCGTCCGGCTCGGTTCCCGGGCGTGAACTCCCGCTCCTGGCGCTGGAGCTGGGCCGCCCGCCGGTGTAGCCGACCCGTGCCCGTGTCCGGCCCCGCCCGTGGCCCGGTCCCGTGTCCGGCCGGTGCGCGCTCAGTGCCCGCGCGGCAGACCGCGGTGCTTGCACATGGCCGCCCCGGTGAGCAGGAGTCCGGCGGCGATGGGGGCGAGGACGGCGGTCGCGGTGGCGGAGCCGTTGTCCACGGCCGTCACGGTGGCGGTGTCGGCGATCGCGAGGGTCTCGGGTGTCCCGCCGGAGGCGGGCTCGCCGGGGCCGGCGAGGGGGGCCGGGTCGCGGCCGGGCGGGGTGGCGGTCTCGGAGGCCGTCGCCGGGACCGGGGACGCCTCCTGGGCCTCGCGCTGCCGCGGCACGGTGGGGCCGGCGGTGCCGGGGTGCGACCGGTCGGCGTCGGGCAGTGCGGTGGGTTCGCCCTCGCGGGAGGCGCGGGTTTCGGCGGGCCGGTTCCGGTCGGGGGCGGTGTCGAGCAGGCCGGAGGCGATCGCGAAGGCGTCGGGAACGGCCGCCCGCTGGCCGGGCAGCGGCAGTCCGCCGGCCCGGATCCGTTCCTGGAGCGCACCGCCGACCGTCCGCGCCGCTCCTTCGACGGTGCTGGCGCCGGTCAGCTCCCCCACCGGGCCGGGGGGCCGGTCCGTCGCGTCAGCGGCCGACTGTCCCCGTCCGCCGGCAGGTCCGGCTGACGGCCCGTCGAGTGCGGGTCCGCCGAGCGCGGGGCCGCCTAATGCCGGTGCACCCTGCAGGGCCCGGCGGACGGCGGGTTGGGCCGGTTCCGGCAGCGGTTCGCCGCAGGACGTCGAGGCCGCGTACGCGCCGGTGGCGCCGAGGCCCCAGAGTTGTGCGAGCAGGGCCCAGCCGGCCGCGACGGCGCGGGGGCGGGGCAGCCACCGGGCGATCCCGCGCCGGGCTCCGTCGACTCCGCGGGGGGCGGGTTCCTGGGCCTTGCTCGGGTGATTGGCTCGCACGTGAGTCGAGAACGAGCGGACGGGTGGTGAGGTCACGCCCGCCGTCACGCACAGTCATCGCGCGAGTGGCCCCGGGGCCGCCGCCCTCGGGGCCACCGACCGCGCGGCGGTCAGGAGTTGGGACGCAGGGTCCAGGTGACCGTCATCACACCGGTGACGGCGCCGTCGGCGCGGGTGATCTCGACGGTGACAGGGAACTCCGGGCGGCCGCCCTCGTCCAGCTCGGCGACGATCTCGGCGGCCGGGCGGCCGAGCACGGCGGTGGCGGTGACGACGCCCATGGCCAGCTTCTTGTACGCGATCTCGGCGTTCACGGCGAGCGGCACGGCCCGGCCCAGCTGGTCGCCGAAGGCGGCGAGCACGATGCAGCCGCTGGCGGACTCGGCGAGCGTGAACATCGCGCCGGCGTGCGGGCCGCCGACGTGGTTGTGGAACTCGGCCTGGTCGGGCAGCCGGAGCACGGCGCGCTCGGGGGTGGTCTCCAGGTACTCGAGCTTCAGGGTGCGCGCCATCGGCACGGTGGAGTCGAGCATCTGGCCGATCGTAGGTGTGGTCATGGCGACGATGTTACTAGCCGGTAGCTTCCGGCGGCAGAGGTCACCCGGAAAACCCGGTCCACCGGCCGTACTTGAGCGAACGCGAAAACGCCCGAGGGGCCGACCTCTTGAAGAGATCGGCCCCTCGGGCTCTGGGGTGAGTGACGGGACTCGAACCCGCGACCACCTGGACCACAACCAGGTGCTCTACCAACTGAGCTACACCCACCATCTGTCCGGTCCGTTCCCGCTCCCGCGTTCCCGTTCCGACAGGAAGAACTCTACAGGATCCGAGAGGGTGCTCGCGCCAGGGTTTCGTCCCGGCGGACGCGGGCACCCCCGGGGCCCTGCGGCCGGCAGCTCGGCGGGCCCGAGGGGGTGCCCGCCGGGCGGCCCCGGATCAGACCGTCGGCGTCCGGTACTTCCCGGCGATGGCGCGGGCGGTGTCGGCGTCCGGGCCGGGCTGCGGGACGAACACGGCCTCGCGGTAGTACCGCAGTTCGTCGATGCTCTCCCGGATGTCGGCGAGCGCCCGGTGGTTGCCGCCCTTCTGCGGGCTGTTGTAGTACGCCTTCGGGTACCAGCGGCGGGCCAGCTCCTTGATCGAGGACACGTCCACGATCCGGTAGTGCAGGTGCTTCTCCAGGGAGGGCATGTCCCGCGCCAGGAAGCCGCGGTCGGTGGCCACGGAGTTGCCGCACAGCGGCGTCTTCCCGGCCTCCGGCGCGTGCTCGCGCACGTACGCCAGCACCCGCTCCTCGGCCTCGGCCAGGGTCACGCCCTGCTCCAGCTCCTCCAACAGGCCGGAGGCGGTGTGCATCGCGCGCACCACCTCGGGCATGTTCGCCAGCGCCTCGGCCGGCGGCCGGATGATGACGTCCACGCCCTCGCCGAGGACGTTCAGCTCGGAGTCCGTCACCAGCACCGCGACCTCGACCAGGGCGTCCCGGTCGAGGTCGAGGCCGGTCATTTCACAGTCGATCCATACCAAACGGTCATTCACGCAACTCACCCTACGGCGCGATCACGCGCCGCGGGGACCGGTGGAGCCGAGCGGGGTGCCGTCGTGGCCTCGCCCTGGTGCTCCTCCGTCCCGCCGTGCGCGCCGTGGCCGTCCGGGCGCTCGCCCTCCAGGCCGCCCCGGACCGGGTGGCCGTCGCGTCCGGTACGGGCCTCGCGCGCAGCCCGGGCACCCTCGGCCGCGGCACGGCCGCCCTGGGGGCGGACCTGCGGCGCCCGCGCCTGACGGCCGCGGGGGTCGCCCGCCCCGGGCGCCGGTTGCCCGGCGGGGGCGGGCAGCCGTCCGGCCGGGCCGTGGCCGCGTCCGGCCGCGCCCGGTTCCTCGGCGGACCGCTCGACCGCGCTGCGGTGCCCCTGGCCCTGGCCGCGGGCCCCCGGCTGGGGGAGCCCGTCCTCCGCCGCCGCGTGCTCGGCGGTGCGCGGGGGACGTCCCGCCCCGGCGCCCGGTCCGGCCTGCGGCGGCACCAGCGGCGGCCGCGCCGGACCGCGCCCGCCCGCACCCTGCTGCCCGGGGTGCGGCTGCTGCGCGGCCTGCTGGTGCGGGTACGGCTGACCGGTGCGGGCGTGGAAGGCCTGGCCGGGCGACGTCCCGGCCTGTCCCGGACCGTAGCCGACCGGCTGACCGTGCGCTCCCGGCTGGCCGTGGCCGCCCGACTGCCCGTGCGGCACCGGCTGCCCGTGCGGACCGACCGGTCCCGGCATCCCGGCACCGGCCGCGAACGGCTGCGCCGACTGCGCGCCGTGCGGCCCGCCGAACAGCGGCCCGCCCGGCGCTCCGGCCGCCGCGTGCGACAGCGCGCCGGGCAGCCGCAGGTCACCGCCGTGCGCACCGGCCGCCGACGGCGGCTGCTGCCCGGGCCGGCGGGCCCGGTAGCTGGTCCGGTACGCGGCCGGGGAGACCCCGAGCTGGCGGCGGAAGTGCCCGCGCAGCGCCACCGGCGAACGGAACCCGCACCGGCGCGCGACATCGTCCACCGACAGCTCCGAGGTCTCCAGCAGCCGCTGCGCCTGGAGCACCCGCTGGGTGATCAGCCACTGCAGCGGCGCGCTGCCGGTGAGCGTGCGGAACCGCCGGTCGAAGGTGCGCCGGCTCATGTAGGCGCGAGCCGCCAGCACCTCGACGTCGAACTGCTGGTTGAGGTTCTCCAGCGCCCAGGTGACCACCTCGGCCAACGGGTCGTTGCCGATCTCCTCCGGTAAAGACTGATCGATGTACTGGGCCTGTCCTCCGCCGCCGCGGCGGCTGGGCACCACCAGCCGGCGGGCCAGCGCGTTGGCCGCCTCGGCGCCGTGGTCGCTGCGCACCACGTGCAGGCACAGGTCGATGCCGGCGGCGGTGCCGGCCGAGGTGAGCACGTCGCCGTCGTCGACGAACAGCTCGCGCGGGTCGACGTGGACCCGCGGGTAGCGCTTGGCCAGCGTCGGCGCGTACATCCAGTGGGTGGTGGCCGGGCGGCCGTCGAGCAGGCCGGCGGCGGCCAGCACGAAGGCACCGGTGCACAGGCCGATGATCCGCGCGCCCTCGTGGTGGGCCTTGCGCAGGGCGGTGATCGCCTCGACCGGCGGGGGCTGGGAGATCGAGCGCCAGGCCGGTACGACGATCGTGCCAGCCCGGGCGAGGGCCTCCAGGCCGTACGGGGCGGAGAGGGTCAACCCGCCGGTGGTGGCCAGCGGGCCCTCCTCGCCGGCGCAGACCAGCAGGCGGTAGCGCGGCACGCCGGCGTCCTGGCGGTCCACGCCGAAGACCGAGAGCGGGATGGAACTCTCGAAGATCGGGGCGCCGCCGAAGATCAGCACCGCGACGGTCTCCCGGCGGCGCCGGCCGGACAGCTTGCGCGGCGTGGCCGACGTCGCCGGGGCCGGGACGCCGTTCGCACCGGGACCGCCGTGGCCCAGCGGGCCGTGGCCGGGGGCGGTGCCGAGCGCCAGGCCGCCGAGCGGGCCGCCGACGGCCGCGGAGCCGCCGTTCAGGCCCGGAGCGGCGCCGGGGTGGGCGGGGTGGCCCGCGTGGCCGGGATGGCCGGGATGGCCGGGATGGCCGGGGTACTCGCCGCCGTAGGCCGGAGCGTGGCCGAGGAGGCCGCGGCTGACGGGCTGTCCGCCCGTCGACGGCCCACCGGGTCCGCCAGGCCCGCCCATGGCTGACGGCCCGCTGCCCGCCGTAGGACCGCCGTTGACGGGGTGTCCACCGCCGACGCCGTGTCCGCCGGGCGCCGGATGGCCCCCGTACGGCGGCTGGCCCCCGTACGGCGTCGCCGTGCCGTGGTCGGCGGACGGGATCGCGCCCGGACCACCGGCGGGGGAGTGCGCTGCGGGGTACGAGGGGTGCGGGGCCGCGCCCGAGGGGGCCGGGGCACCGGAGCTGCGGGTGCTGGCGGCGATCGCGGAGGTGCCAGTGCTTCTCGCGGGCCGACCCGCGGTGCCGGCCACCGCCTGGCCGCTGTCAGGACCCGCGTCGCTCCTGCTCACCCTGCTCAAGGCGCTCAAGCCCCCTCGGTGGTGTGGTGTGGGTGGTGCGGCACTGCTCGCCAAGATCGAAATCTATCGGGTGGACCGTTGCCGTTGTGACAAGTTCACCATCCGACGCTATGTCGACATGGCAATTTGGCGTGATGCATTCGATCACGAAGCGTGGCACCCGTCGACCCTTCTGGGAAGAGGGCCGGGGCAACGGTGGCTGGTTGTCGCGGGGCCGTTCCTGGGGCGTCCGCCCCTCGTGCACCCGATCCGAGGGTCTGGACTGCGGATTTGCCCAAGCGGGAGGGATCGGCGCGAAATTGACCGAAAATCGGCGGTGCACGAGAGGGCGCACGGACGTCCGACGTGCGCCTCCCAGGCTTCATCCGGCCAAGCCTGGCGCGGTGGAACCGCTATCCGGACGGCCGGGTTACGGTCCCGCCGTGCACACCGAGCGCCGGCTCGAACGGGCCAACCACAACGCCGCCGCGTCCTGGCCCCCCAGGCCCGTGCGCACGGGTGGCGGTCCCGTAGCCTCCCGGGCCTGACGGCGGTCCGCTGCGCCCGCGCCCCGGACGACGCGCACCGCTTCGTGGCCACCCGTCCGTACGCCGAAACCGGCGTGGTGGAGCAGCAGTTGGCGGGTCTGCTGAGCGAGTGGTCGACCGCGTGCTGCACCCTGGAGGGCCCGTGCGGAGGGCCCGTGCGGAGGGCCCGTGCGGAGGGCCCGACCTCACCCGCTCCGGCGCGGTCCGCACGGCGGCCACGCCGACCATGGTCCGGGCCCGGGCGCGGGCGCATCGACCGCGCTGCCCGCGGTCTCCCAGGCACACGGGGAGGAAGGCTGACGGTGGATGAGGCCACCGACGGGGACGGCTTCGCACTGGTCGAACCGGCAGTCGTGGAGGGTTCCCGCTGCCCGCCCGCCAGCCGTGGGTCCGCAGCGAAGCGCTCCCGGAGCGACTGCTGCACGAGCCCGACTGGCGGGCGTGGCCAGGCTGCGCCGACGCCGCGGTGGCGGGTACCTGCCTCACCTACGACGACGGCCGCGCCACCGGCGTGTGCTGGGTCGCGACCCTGCCCGACCGGCGTGGCCGCGGCGTGGCCGGGGCCGTCGTGCGGACCGTCCTGGTGCCTTGCGCACCCGGACTCGGCGAACCGCTCTACCGCAGGCTGGGGTTCACCGAGCAGGGCCGTACGTGCTGGTGGACCCGCACCCCGGCAAAGGGCTGACCACCGGGGTGTCCTGGCTCCGGGGGGCTGCGGCGCCCGGCCGGGGTGCCGGCGAACTGGCCGTCAACGGGCCGGCGGCTGACGGGCCGGCCCCCTGACGGACTGGCCGCTAACGGGCCGCGGCGACGGCTGTCGTGGCCGGGGCGGTCACCGCCCCTGTTACGGCGGTCGCCGGGGGAGCCGTCCTGCTCGACGCGGGTCCGCCGGCCGTCGGGCGCAGCGGCGTCGGACGCGTGATCGGCGCCGTTCCGCGGTCGCCCCCGTCCGCGTCGCCGCCCGCGTCCGCGCCCGGGACGGCTCCCGGGGCCATGCCCACGACCGCGTCCGCGTTCGCCTCGGGACCGGTCCCCGCCCGCGGCCCGGAGGCCGTCCCCGGACCGGTGCGGTCGTCGGCGATGAGGGCAAACCCGCCGGATCGGTTTCGGACACCGGAGCGGGCTCCCGCGCCCGCCGCGGCGGCTGACGCGGGGTCCGTCCCGGCGTTCGCGGGAGCGGGCGCATTCGGGCCCTCCGGGGCGGTCGCCAGCGGCTGTGCGCCGGACCGTGCGCCGAACTGCGCCGTCGCCCGCCCCGACGCCCCGGCCGCTGCCCGGCGCGGCGCTCCGCCGGCCCGGCTCCCCGGCCGCGGCGAGGGCGCGTTGCGCGCGGCGAGCACCTGGCCGACGGCCTCCGGCAGACCGGCCGCCTTCAGCGTCGGCCGGTAGCCGCTCTCCGCCCACGGCCGGCCGTGGTGCAGCCAGACGCTGCGCAGCCCGGTCAGCTCGGCCCCGGCGATGTCGGCGGGCGCGTGGTCCCCGATCATCCAGGTGTGTGCGGCCCAGTCCCCGGTGGGCGCGACGCCGCAGCGCCGGGCGGCGGTCTCGAAGATCAGCGGGTCCGGCTTGAGGCAGTCCGCCTCCTCGGAGATCACCCAGCCGTCGACCAGCGGCCCCAGCCCGGTCCGGCGGATCTTCTCCAACTGCGGCCGGGTGCCGCCGTTGCTGACGATCCCGAGCGTCCACCCCGCGGCCCGTGCGGCCCGCAGCGCCTCGATGTGCCGGGGCGGGCAGTGGATGTGGGAGTTGATGCCGCGTCGGTAGTGGGCGAGCAGGAAGTCGGCGGAGACGTCCAGGCCGTAGCGCCGCCGGACCGCGGACAGTACGGTGCTGCGCGGCACGTAGCCGCCGCCGTCGATGGTGACGAACCAGTCGAGGTCGCCGGGCGGCAGGTCGTGCTCGGACAGGAAGTCCTGCGCCCAGGCCCGGAAGGCGGCGTCCCGGGGCAGCAGCGTGTTGTCGAGGTCGAACAGGAGCAGGGGCATGCCGAGCATGGTGCCAGCGGGCGGGCCTATGCACCTGGCAAATGCCAGAGCACGTCGCGAAGCCGTACGAAGTGGCTGATTCGGGCTCCGTCACCTGACGTACGGATCGTGCGTCGGCCCGGTACCGGGCGGTGCGGGGGCGGGCCGGTGGGACGGCCCGCGACCGCCGGGGCGTGACGGTTCGCGACGTGCGGCAACGGATCGTCGCCGATCAATGACAGTCCGGTCACGGTGTCCCGTGGGCCTGTTGCGCCGCCCGGTCCGCTCAGTCAAGCTCCAGGGAACCTCCTTTCCGGAGGGGGCGCGATCGCCTGCGGGCAGGGCGCACTGCCACGGCGGGCGCATCCTTCTTTCGCGGGAACAACGTCGCTCCGGGGCTTCGCCGCTGGGCTGGGCCCCCTGCCCGTCGTATTCTGAAAGGAACAGGTCACATACGGTGCTGCGCGGCGCAGACCGACGTCTTCCCGTGGGCGGATCTGCCGAACGGGCAGCGTTGTCCTCTCCTGTCGGCCCCTCTCCATCGAAGAGCCGTGAGCCATGGCTGGTTTTGAGCCTCCCCGACCGGTCGAACCGGACACGCCCCGCAGCACGGGCGCAGCGACCGGGAGAGACGGGATCCGTAAGAACCTCGGGCCGGGGGACGGGTATGCCACCGAGCACCTCGACGGCGGCGCGGACGTGCGTGGCGACGGAGGCTCCGGCACCGACGACGGGCACGGCGACGCGACCGTCGACGAGGCGGGTGGGGTGGCCGGTGAGGGGTACGGCGACGCGGTCCCTGGCGCACCGGGCGACGTACGTCCCGAGCCCTCGGGGCGCGTCCCGTCCGGGCGGACCGGCGACGGCGACGACGGGGTCGGCGACGACGGGTTCGGCGGTGCCGGCGCAGCGGCCCGGCCGTCGGAGCCGGACCGTGCGAGCGATGCGCCCCATGCGCTCGGACGCGCGCTGCGTGGCCTCGCCCGCCGTGGCAGCCTCGCCCGTCGCGACCGGCCGGGGCCGCGCCCGCGGCGCGGCGAGCCGCCGGCCGACCCTGCGGGGTCTCCGGTGAGCGGCCGCCTGGGCCCGGGCGCCGAGCGCCCGGAGGCGGCCTCGGGCGCGGCCGGAGCCTTCGGCGGACGTGCCGAGCCCTCGGCGGAGGAGGCCCCGGCGCCGTCCCTCGACCCGACCTTCCAGCACGGTGTGGTGGTGGGCTTCGACGGTTCGCTGTCGAGTGAGCGCGCCCTGGCCTACGCGGTGGGCATGGCACGTCGTTCGCAGTGCGGCCTGGTGATCGTGCACGTCGCCAACCGGCTGCCCGCCACGGTCTGGGCCGGCTGCGAACCGCCCGTCTTCGTCGACCTCCCCGACCACCGGACCGAGGTCCTGGGCCTGGAACTCGCCTGCGCGGACTTCCTCGCCGGGGTGCCGTGGATCCTGGTCGAGCGCGGCGGTGACATCTGCCACGAGATCGAGGAGGTCGGCCGTGAGTACGCCGCCGACGCGATCGTCGTCGGCACGACGCACGGTCTGCTCGGCAAGATCTTCGGTTCGGTCTCCGGACGACTGGCGCGGCGGGCCAACCGCCCGGTGATCGTGATCCCCTGAGGGTGCGTCCGGTCGCCTCCGGCCGCCTTCTCCGGTTGTCCTCTCCTGGTACCTCCTCCACCGTGTCCTGTCGCCCCGCTCCTCAACACCGTCGGAGGAGCGGGGCGTTGTCGGCCCGGTGGGCTCGGCTCAGGACGTGATGCCGAGCTCCCGGGCGATGAGCATGCGCTGGACCTCGGAGGTGCCCTCCCCGATTTCCAGGATCTTGCTGTCGCGCCAGAAGCGGGCGACGGGGAATTCGTTCATGAAGCCGTACCCGCCGTGGATCTGGGTCGCCTCGCGGGCGTTGTCGACGGCGGCCTCGGACGAGTACAGCTTCGCGATCGCGGCCTCCTTCTTGAACGGTTCACCATGCAGCATCCGGGAGGCGGCGTCCCGCCAGGCCAGGCGGGAGGTGTGGGCGCGCAGCTCCATGTCGGCAAGCTTGAACTGGACGGCCTGGTTGGCGCCGATCGGCCGGCCGAAGGCCCGGCGCTCGCCGGCGTACTTCACGGACTCGTCCACGCACCCCTGGGCCAGGCCGGTGGCCAGGGCCGCGATCGCGATGCGGCCCTCGTCGAGGATCCGCAGGAACTGGGCGTAGCCTCGGCCACGCTCGCCCAGCAGGTTGGCCGCGGGAACGCGGCAGTCGGTAAAGGACAGTTCGCGGGTGTCGGATGCGTTCCACCCGACCTTCGAGTACTTCTTCGAGACCTGGAACCCCGGGGTCCCGGTGGGCACGATGATGGAGGAGATCTCCCGCGTGGGCGAGCGGAATTCGCCTTCTTCACTCGAACGAGCGATCGGTTCGGTGAGCGCGGTGACGGTGACCAGGCCGGTGATGTCGGTGCCGGAGTTGGTGATGAAGCACTTGGTGCCGTTGATGACCCACTCGTCGGTGGCCTCGTCGTACCGCGCGGTGGTGCGGGTGGCGCCGGCGTCCGAGCCGCCCTCCGGCTCGGTGAGGCCGAAGGCGCCGAGCAGTTCGCCCGAAGTCAGGCGCGGCAGCCACTCGCGCTTCTGCTCCTCCGAGCCGAACCGGTAGATCGGCATCGCACCGAGCGAGACGGCGGCCTCCAGGGTGATCGCCACCGAGGAGTCGACGCGGGCGAGCTCCTCCAGGGCCAGGCCGAGGGCGAAGTAGTCGCCGCCCATGCCGCCGTACTCCTCCGGGAAGGGCAGGCCGAAGAGCCCCATCCGGCCCATCTCGCGGACGATCTCGTAGGGGAACTCCTCCCGCTCGTAGAACTCGCCGATCTTCGGCGCCACCACGTCCTGGGCGAACTCCGCGACGGTGCGCCGCAGTTCCTCGTACTCGCTGCTGATTCGGTGGTCGAGCATGGTGATCCTCCTGGTGCCAGGCCGGGGCGGCCGCGGGCGTGAGCGGGACGACCGGCGGTCGTCTGACGGTCTGACGGTCGTACGGTGCGGTCGAGCGATGAGCGGTGCGGGACGGGCGTGGTGCGGGACGGGAGTCGTGCGGGGCACCGGCCGGACCGGAGGGGTGCGGCCGGCGCCGGAGCGGATGGGCGGGTCAGCCCCGGGCGGCGCCGAGCAGCGCCTGGACGGTGCGGGAGGGGCTCGGGCGGCCCAGGCGCTCGGCCATCCAGCCGCTGGTGGCGACCAGGGCGCGCAGGTCGACACCGGTCCGGATGCCGAGCCCGTGCAGCATCCAGACCAGGTCCTCGGTGGCCAGGTTGCCGGTGGCGCTCTTCGCGTACGGGCAGCCCCCCAGGCCGCCCGCCGAGGCGTCCACCGTGGTGACGCCCTCGCGCAGCGCCGCCAGGGTGTTGCTGAGCGCCTGGCCGTAGGTGTCGTGGAAGTGCACGGCGAGCCGGTCGGCCGGCACGCCGGCCCGGGCGAAGCCGGTCAGCAGGGCGCCGACCTGGCCCGGGGTGGCCACGCCGATGGTGTCGCCGAGGCTCAGCTCCGAGCAGCCCATCTCCAGCAACTGCACGCCGTAACGGACCACTTGGGGGACGGGGACGGGCCCCTCCCAGGGGTCGCCGAAGCACATCGAGAGGTAGCCGCGGACGGCGACCCCGGCCTCGGTGGCGCGCGTCACGACCGGGCGGAACATCGTCATGGCCTCGTCGGCCGAGCGGTTGAGGTTGCGCCGGGCGAAGGTCTCGGTGGCGCTGGCGAACACCGCGATGTCACCGGCCCGGTGGGCGAGCGCGCGGTCCAGGCCGCGCTCGTTGGGCACCAGGACCGGCAGCCGCAGGCCGGAGTGACGTTCCGGCAGGCCCGCCAGGCGGGGCATCAGCTCCTCGGCGTCCGCCAGCTGCGGCACCCACTTCGGGTGAACGAAGCTGGTGGCCTCGACGGTGCGCAGGCCGGCCGCCGCGAGCCGGGCGATGAACTCGGCCTTGACCTCGACCGGCACGAGGGAGCCCTCGTTCTGCAGGCCGTCGCGCGGTCCGACCTCGTGGATCCGGACCTCCTCGGGCAGGCCGGGAGCGCGGACCGGGTCGGGCAGGCCCAGATCGAGGGCGTCGGGCTCGCGCGCGGGGGCCGGGTCGGGGGTGGTCACGACCGCACCTCCGCGGGCTCGACCGGGGCGGCGGCCGGTTCGACCGGGGGGTCCCCGGCCGCGTCGGCGGAGGCGTCCTCGACCGGGGCGACCACCACCAGCAGGTCCTCCATCGCGACGGTGGCGCCGGCGGTGGCCCGCAGTTCGGCCACCACGCCGTCGTGCGGCGCGGCGATCACGTGTTCCATCTTCATCGCCTCCAGCACGAGCAGGGGCTGGCCCTTGCGGACGGTCTCGCCCGCCGTGGTCTTGACGACGGTGACGGTGCCGGGCATCGGGGCGGTCAGGGCGCCGTGGTGCGCGCCGGCCCCGGCGGCGCTCTCGACGGCCGGGTCGTAGGCGTGCAGCGGCCAGGCGTCGCCCTCGACGCCGAGCCAGGTCACCGGTCCGGCGGCGAGGCCGGGGGTGGCGTCGGTGGCCAGCGAGAACGTGGTCTGCAGGCCGTCGACGGTCAGGTGCAGCCGGTCGCCGGCCAGGGCCGCGCGGGCGCGGTGCACCGGTCCGTCGCCCAGCCGCAGCTCCACCTCGCGGGTGCGGCCGGCCGGATTGTCAGTGGCGTCGGCTACGTTGCCCGCAGTGATCGAACGGATGCGCACCGAGACCGGGTCCTGGCCGGGGGTACGGAGTCGGTGGGTGGTCCAGGCGGGGGTGCCGCCCAGGCGCCAGCCGGAGGGAAGGGAGAACGGGTCGGTCCAGCCGCCGGGGGCGGCGGTCGGGGTGAGTTCCAGGTGCCGTGCCAGCGCGGCCGCGTAGTAGAGGAGGTGAGCGGGCGACGGCGGTTCGGCCGCCGCGGTGTCGGTCCCGTTCCCGGGGTGGGCGGGCGCCGCGGCGCCGGCCGGGGCGGTCGCGTTGACGGGGGAGTACGGCGCGGTGAGCAGGGCCGGGTGCTGCTGGGCGGTCTGCTCCACCAGGCCGGTGTCCAGTCGGCCGGCGACGACCTCGGGGTGTGCGAGGAGTCGGCGCAGGAAGCCGGTGTTGGTGGTGACGCCCAGGATGCGGGTGTCGGCCAGCGCGGCGCGGAGCCGGCGCAGCGCGGTCGGGCGGTCGGGCCCGTACGCGATGACCTTGGCGAGCATCGGGTCGTAGGCGCTGGTGATGACGCTTCCGGGGGCGACCCCGGAGTCGACGCGGATGCCCTCGCCCCGGGGCTCGTCCAGGGTGAGGATGCGGCCGCCGGTGGGCAGGAAGTCCCGTTCCGGGTCCTCGGCGCAGATCCGGGCCTCGATGGCGTGGCCCAGGAAGGAGATGTCGGACTGGGTGAAGGTCAGCGGTTCGCCGGCGGCGACGCGCAGTTGCCACTCGACCAGGTCGAGCCGGGTCGAGTCGGCGCCGACGGCGACCGCGAGTTCGGTGACGGGGTGTTCCACCTGGAGACGGGTGTTCATCTCCATGAAGAAGAAGTCCCGCACCCCCTCGGCGGCGGAGGCGGGGGCGTCCGGGTCGATGCCGGGGACGATGAACTCCACGGTGCCGGCCCCGGTGTAGCCGCAGGACTCCGCGGCGCGGACGGCCGCGGCGCCCATCGCGGCGCGGGTCTCGGCATTGAGGAGAACGGAGGGAGCCTCTTCGATCAGCTTCTGGTGGCGGCGCTGCAGGCTGCACTCGCGCTCGCCGAGGTGGACGGTGGTGCCGTGGGCGTCGGCCAGCACCTGCACCTCGATGTGGCGCGGCCGGTCGACCCAGCGCTCCAGCAGCAGGGTGTCGTCGCCGAAGGCGGTGCGGGCGACGCGGCGGGCTGCGGCGATCTCGGTGGGCAGGTCGGCCGGGTCCCGCACGAGCCGCATGCCCTTGCCGCCGCCGCCGGCGGACGGCTTGAGAAGCACGGGGTAGCCGATCTCGTCGGCGGCGGCGACGAGTTCCCCGTCGGTGGGCGCGGTGGCCTGGCTGCCGGGGACCACCGGGACGCCGGCGGCCCGGACGGCATCCTTGGCGTTGATCTTGTCGCCCATCAGCTCGACCGCAGCGGGAGGAGGACCGATGAAGACGAGGCCGGCCTCGGCGCAGGCCCGGGCGAAGCCGGGGTTCTCGGCGAGGAAGCCGTAGCCGGGGTGGACGGCCTGGGCCCCGGTGCGGCGGGCGGCGGCGAGGATCTGGTCGGTCCGCAGGTAGGTCTCGGCCGCGGAGCTGTCGCTGCGGTCGGCCGGGCCGAGGCGGACCGCGACGTCGGCCTCGCGGACGTGCGGGGCGTCGGCGTCCGCGTCGCTGAACACGGCGACCGAGCGGACGCCGAGCCGCCGCAGGGTGCGGATCACCCGGACGGCGATCTCACCGCGGTTGGCGACCAGAACTGTGTCGAACATGGGAGGCGTTCCTCCGGGTCGAGGGGGCCGTACGAAGGAGGTGGCGGTGGGTGGTGGGGCGCCGGCCCGGGGCCGGACCGGCGCCCCGGACGTCACACCCGGAAGGAAGGGGTCACGAACGCAGGGGTGCCGTGACGGGTGATCACGAGCCCTGGGTGCGGCCGGCGATCACATGCGGAAGACGCCGTACGGGGCGGGCGGCGCCAGCGGGGCGTTGGCGCAGGCGGTGAGCGCGAGGCCGACGGCGGTGCGGGTGTCCATCGGGTCGATCACGCCGTCGTCCCAGAGCCGGGCGGAGGCGTAGTAGGCGTTGCCCTGACGCTCGTACTGCTCGCGGACGGGGCGCTTGAACTCCTCCTCCGCCTCGGCCGACCACTGCTCGCCGTGCGACTCCAGCTGGTCGCGGCGGACGGTGGCGAGGACGGAGGCCGCCTGCTCCCCGCCCATCACGGAGATCTTGGCGCCCGGCCACATCCACAGGAAGCGGGGTGAGTACGCCCGGCCGCACATCGAGTAGTTGCCGGCGCCGTACGAGCCGCCGATCACCACCGTCAGCTTCGGGACGCGGGTGCAGGCGACGGCGTTGACCATCTTGGCGCCGTGCTTGGCGATGCCGCCCGCCTCGTACTGCCGCCCGACCATGAAGCCGGTGATGTTCTGCAGGAAGAGGAGGGGGATGCCGCGCTGGTCGCACAACTCGATGAAGTGGGCGCCCTTGAGGGCCGACTCGGAGAAGAGCACGCCGTTGTTGGCGACGATCCCGACCGGGTGGCCGTGGATCCGGGCGAAGCCGGTGACGAGCGTCGCGCCGTACTCGGCCTTGAACTCGGCGAAGCGGCTACCGTCCACCAGGCGGGCGATCACCTCGCGGACGTCGTAGGGCGTGCGCGGGTCCACCGGGACGGCTCCGTAGAGGCCCGCCGGGTCGACGGCCGGCGGCTCGACCGGGGCGAGCGGCCAGGGGGTGGCCGCGCGCGGGCCCAGCCCGGCGACGATCGTGCGGACGATGGAGAGCGCGTGAGCGTCGTCCTCGGCCAGGTGGTCCGTCACACCGGAGGTGCGGGAGTGCAGCTCGCCGCCGCCCAGTTCCTCCGCGGTGACCACCTCGCCGGTGGCGGCCTTCACCAGCGGCGGCCCGCCGAGGAAGATCGTGCCCTGGTTGCGGACGATCACGGCCTGGTCGCTCATCGCCGGGACGTATGCGCCGCCGGCCGTGCACGAGCCGAGCACGGCGGCGATCTGCGGGATGCCCGCAGCGGAGAGCCGGGCCTGGTTGTAGAAGATCCGGCCGAAGTGGTCGCGGTCCGGAAAGACCTCGTCCTGCATCGGGAGGAAGGCGCCGCCGGAGTCCACCAGGTAGACGCAGGGCAGTCGGTTCTCCAGCGCGACCTCCTGGGCGCGCAGGTGCTTCTTCACCGTCATCGGGTAGTAGGTGCCGCCCTTGACAGTGGCGTCGTTGGCGACCACCACCACCTCGCGTCCGGCGACCCGGCCGATGCCGGCGATCACCCCGGCCGCGGGCGCCGCCCCGTCGTACATCCCGTCGGCGGCCAGCGGGGCCAGCTCCAGGAAGGGCGAGGCCGGGTCGAGCAGGGTGTCCACCCGGTCCCGGGGGAGGAGCTTGCCGCGCGCGGTGTGCCGGGCGCGGGCCTTGGCGCCACCGCCCTGGGCCGCCGCGTCGAGCTTCGCGCGCAGTTCGGCGACCAGCTCCCGGTGCGCCTCGGTGTTGGCGCGGTAGGCCGCGGAGCCCGGGTCGACCGAGGTGCCGAGCCGGGGCGCCGGTGCGGCGGCGGCGGGCGGTGCGGCGGCCGCGCTGCCGTTCGCCGCGCCGCCGTCCGTCGGGCGGCCGTTCGTCGCGCTGAGCTGGAGGCCGGTGGGTGCGCCGGCGGTTGAGATGACCATTCCCAAGAGCTCCCTTGCCCTCGGCACCAGGTGGGCGCCGGATCCGGTGCCCATGGAGTCCCACGTTAATTAACGTTAACTTACGGCGCCCAGGTTAACGACCGATAACCGGACTGTCTACGATGGACGGCATGCCGAACGTCCCCGCAGCCTCCGCGCTCCCACGCCGCGACCAGATCCGCCGGGAGGCCGCGCGACTCTTCGCCGCCCGCGGCTTCCTCGGTGTGGGCGTGGACGAGATCGGCAAGGCCGTGGGGATCAGCGGCCCCGGGCTCTACCGCCACTTCGCCGGCAAGGACGCGATGCTCGCCGACCTGCTGATCGGCATCAGCGAGCGCCTGCTGGAGGAAGGGCGCCGCCGGGCGGGTGGCGGCGACGGTCCAGCGGCCGCGCTGGACGCGCTGATCGGCGGGCACGTCGACTTCGCCCTGGACGACCGCGACCTGATCACCCTGCACGACCGCGAGCTGCTGAACCTCAAGGAGGAGGACCGCCGCACCGTCCGTCGCCTCCAGCGCGGTTATGTGGAGCTGTGGGTGGACGTGGTCCGGCAGGCCTACCCGCCCCTGGCCGACCCCGCCGCCGAGCCGGTGGCCCGGGCCGCCGTGCACGCCGTCTTCGGCCTGATCAACTCGACCCCGCACAGTGCCGGCTCGACCCCGGCTGCGGGCGAGCGCCCGGGGCAGGGTGAAAGGTCCGCCGGGGTCGAGCGGTCCACCGGGCTTGATCGGTCCGCCGGGGTCGAGCGGTCCGGCCGGGTCGAGCGCCAGGCCGAGCGGTCCGGTCTCCAGCGCGACGGCATGGCCGCCCTGCTGCATGCCCTGGCCCACGGCGCGTTCGCCGCGGCCGCGGAGGCGGCGACCCGGGTGTCCGCGGGCTCGGCGGCGATCCCGGTGTCGGCGGGCGACTGACGGCCGCCCGCCCGGTTCCACCAGACGGCTCCCGCTTGCCCGGTCCGGAGGCCTAGGCCCAAAGAACGGCGCCCGACCGCCCCCGGTCGCTGGGCGTTCCAGCGGGCGGTCGGCGACCCTGGAGGTCGGGCGGTGGCCGAGGACGGCCGCGCGGGCGTTCGATCGGGAATCTCCGCCGGTCGCGGGCTGTTGCCCAGTCCGCCGGACCGGACGACCCGGGCCGCCCCCCGCCCGTCCCCAAGCCGCGGGACCGGAAACGCCGTGGCGGCCACCCGACGAAATGGTTAGCATCCCTAAATATGCCTGAGACTCACGGATCCACGGTGGAGCAATCCCCGAGCGGCCCTCCGGCCGCCGGCCCGACTCCGGAGGCCGCCGCCGACGAGCCCACCGAGCCCGCCGGCTGGCTGCGCCGCCTGATCGGGTACAGCTGGCGGTCCCGTCGCAGCCTGCTGCTCGCCTTCGGCGCCTCGCTCCTCGGCATGGCCGTCACGGCGCTGGTGCCGCTGGTCACCAAGCTGATCATCGACGACGTCATCGTCGCGCACACCCGCTCGCTGGCCCCGTGGGCGGTGGTGCTGCTGCTGGCCGCCGTCGTGGTCTTCGGGTGCACCCAGGTCCGCCGCTACTACGGCGGCCAGCTCGCCCTCGACGTCCAGCACGACATGCGCAGCGACCTGTTCCGCTCGCTCGGCCGGCTCGACGGCCACCGCCAGGACCGGCTGGACACCGGTCAGGTGGTCGGGCGCGCGACCTCCGACCTGCAGCTGGTCAACGGCCTGCTCTCGATGGTGCCGATGATGACCGGCTACCTGCTGATGTTCGTCATGTCGCTGGTCGTGATGATCTGGCTGTCCCCGCCGCTCACCCTGGTCGCCCTGGTCATGGCGCCCGCACTGTGGTGGGTCTCCGTGCTCAGCCGCAAGCGCCTGTTCCCCTCCACCTGGGCCGCCCAGCAGGAGGCCGCCGCCGTGGCCGGCGTGGTGGACGGCGCGATCGGCGGCGTCCGGGTGGTCAAGGGCTTCGGCCAGGAGGCGCAGGAGCTGGACAAGCTGGAGCGGGCCTCGCGCGACCTGTTCGCCGCCCGGCTCCGCTCGATCCGGCTCAACGCCCGCTACAACCCGGCGATGCAGGCGATCCCCGCCCTCGCCCAGGTCGCCGTCCTGGCCTTCGGCGGCTGGCTGGCCGTCGACGGCCGGGTCTCGCTCGGGACGTTCGTGGCCTTCTCCACCTACGTCGCGCAGATGACCGGTCCGGTGCGGATGCTGACCATGATCATCACCGTCGGCCAGCAGGCCCGGGCGGGCGTGGAGCGCGTCCTGCAGCTGATCGACGAGCGCCCGCTGGTCCGGGAGCGCCCGGACGCCCTCACCCTGGACCTCACGCACGCCGGCGCCGAGCAGAGCCCGTACACCGGCGCCGAGCAGAACCCGTCCACCGGCGCCGAGCAGAACCCGTCCAGCGGCGCCGACCAGAACTCGCACGGCCGCACGGTCGGCCCGCGGACCCCCGACGTCGCCCTGGAGTTCGACCGGGTCGAGTTCCGCTACGACCCCGAGCACCCCGCCCCCGTCCTGCACGGCCTCAGCCTGAAGCTGGCCCCCGGCGAGACCCTCGCCCTGGTCGGCGCGTCCGGCTCCGGCAAGTCGACGGTGGCCCAGCTGGTGCCCCGCTTCTACGACCCGGCCGCCGGCACCGTCCGCCTCTACGGCCACGATCTGCGCGACCTCACGCTGGACTCGGTCCGCGCCACGGTCGGCATCGTCCCGGAGGAGAGCTTCCTCTTCTCCGAGTCGGTCCGCACCAACATCGCCTACGGCCGCCCGGACGCCACGGACGAGCAGATCGTCGCCGCCGCGCGCGCCGCCCAGGCCGACGAGTTCGTCCGCGCGCTCCCGGACGGCTACGAGACCAAGGTCGGCGAGCAGGGCCTGACCCTCTCCGGGGGCCAGCGCCAGCGCATCGCCCTGGCCCGGGCGATCCTCACCGACCCCCGGATCCTGCTGCTGGACGACGCCACCTCGGCGGTCGACCCGCAGGTCGAGGCGGAGATCCACGACGCGCTGCGCTCGGTGATGACCGGCCGCACCACCCTGCTGATCGCCCACCGCCGCTCGACCCTCCAGCTCGCCGACCGGATCGCCGTCCTGGACCGCGGCCGGCTGCTGGACATCGGCACCCACGAGGAACTGGAAGCCCGATGTCCCCAGTACCGGGCGCTGATCACCGACCCGGAGGCGGGCCGGACCGCCGCCCGGCAGCCGTCCGCCCACGGCCTCACCGAGCCGTCCGGCGAAGCTCCGCCGGCGCTGCCCGCCGGAGCCCCGGCCGGGACGTCCGCCGAACCGCAGGCCGCCCCGGCACCCCCGGCGGCTGGACGGGCGCCCGCCCCCGAGCTCCCCACCCCCGCCCTGGCCAAGGCCGCCCGCACCGCCGACCCCGAGCTGCTGGCCAAGGTCGCCGCGCTCCCGCCCGCCACCGACGCCCCGGCCGTCCCGCGCGCCGAGGCCGAGGCGGGCGACCCCGACTTCACCCTGGGGCGGCTGCTGCGGCCGTTCCGCACCCCGCTGCTCGTCGCCCTCCTGCTGGTCGCGTTGGACGCGGGGGCGGGCCTGGTCCTGCCGGTGCTGATCCGGCACGGCATCGACGAGGGTGTCCGCAAGGGCCTGATGTCCGGCGTCGCGGTGGCCGCGCTCACCGCGCTGGTCGTCGTCCTGCTGGACTGGCTGGTGCAGGGCGCCGAGAACCGGGTCAGCGGCCGCACCGGCGAGCGCGTCCTCTACACGCTCCGGCTCAAGATCTTCGCCCACCTCAACCGGCTCGGCCTGGACTACTACGAGCGCGAGCTGACCGGCCGGATCATGACCCGGATGACCACCGACCTGGACTCGCTGACGTCCTTCCTGCAGACCGGCATGGTCACCGCCGTGGTCAGCCTGCTGACCTTCGCCGGGATCTTCGCCGCCCTGCTGATCATCGACGCCGGGCTGGCCCTGGTGGTCTTCGCCGTGCTGCCGCTGCTGGTGATCGCCACGCTGGTGTTCCGCAAGAAGTCCAAGGACCAGTACGAGCGCTCCCGTGACCTGATCAGCGCCGTCAACGCCGACCTCCAGGAGAACGTGGCCGGCATGCGGATCGTCCAGGCCTTCCGCCGCCTGGACACCAACACCGACCGCTTCGTGGCGCGCGGCATCGCCTACCGCGAGGCCCGGGTCCGCGCGCAGCTGTACATCTCGCTGTACTTCCCGTTCGTCCAGTTCCTGTCCAGCGTGGCCGCCGCGCTGGTGCTGATCGTCGGCGCTGCCCGGGTCGACGCCGGGACGCTGACGGTGGGCGCGCTGGTCGCGTACCTGCTCTACATCGACCTGTTCTTCGCACCGGTCAACCAGCTGTCCCAGGTCTTCGACGGCTACCAGCAGGCCTCGGTGGGCCTCGGCCGGATCCGCGAGCTGCTGCGCACCCCGACCACCACCGCCGAGGCGGCCGAGCCTGTCCCGGTCGCCAAGGGGCTGCGCGGCGAGATCGCCTTCGAGGGGGTCGGCTTCGCCTACAACGGCGGCGCGGACGGCGCCCCGAAGGTGCTCGCCGACGTCGACCTGCACATCCCGGCCGGGCAGACGGTGGCCCTGGTCGGCGAGACCGGCGCCGGCAAGTCGACGCTGGTGAAGCTGGTCGCCCGGTTCTACGACGCGACCGAGGGCACCGTCCGGGTGGACGGCGTCGACCTCACCCGCTACGACCTGGCGCAGTACCGCCACCGCCTGGGCGTGGTGCCGCAGGAGGCCTACCTGTTCGCGGGCACCGTCCGCGAGGCGATCGCGTACGGCCGGCCGGACGCCTCGGCCGCCGAGGTGGAGGCCGCGGCCCGCGCGGTCGGTGCGCACGACATGATCGTCCGGCTGCCCGGCGGGTACGACCACGAGGTGGCGGGCCGCGGCCGCAACCTGTCGGCGGGCCAGCGCCAGCTGATCGCGCTCGCCCGGGCCGAACTGGTCGACCCGGACATCCTGCTGCTGGACGAGGCCACCGCGGCGCTCGACCTGGCCACCGAGGCGGCGGTCAACCAGGCCGCGGACCGGCTCAGCGGCGGCCGCACCACCCTGGTGATCGCCCACCGCCTGACCACCGCCGAGCGCGCCGACCGGGTGATCGTGCTGGACCACGGCCGGGTGGTCGAGGACGGCACCCACACCGAACTGCTCGCCCGGGGCGGCACCTACGCCCGGCTCTGGCAGGCGTTCATCGCGGACGGCCACCCGGCGGTCGAGCCCGTCGCCGCCGGGTAGGCCGCCGAGCGGCCTGGAACCTCCGGCCCGGCGCCCCCGGCCCGGCGCCTCCCGGCTGACACCACCGGCGGGACGGGGCCGGACGGGATACCGTCCGGCCCCGTCCCGCGTGCGCTGGGCCCGAGCGCGTCGCGCCGGAACGCCGTCGGGCCGGAACGCCGTCGGGCCGAGCACCGTCAGCCCCGGGGGCGGGCGGGCCCGATGCGTCAGGCGACGATCAGCGAGGTCAGCAGGCCCGAGGGGTCGATGCCGTGCGGCAGGTCGCTCACCTGTCCGTCCCCGACCTCGACCACCCGCCAGCCGGAGCCGTCGGCCCGGCTGGCGAGGTCGGTGGTGACGAAGCGGCAGCCGAGTCTCCGGACCAGCGCCCGGACTTCGGTGAGGTCGGGCTCGACGGTCCGGCGCGGAGCGTCCGGGTGCGGTCCGACCAGGACGGGCCGCCCGTCCAGCCACCACACCCGCGCCTCGACGGCCCGCCCGCCCGTGTCCGGTCCGCCGCCACCCTCGCCACCCTCGCCACCGGCACGGCCGTCCCGGCCGTCACCGCCGGAGCCCTCCTCGGCGCCGTCGGCACGCTCGAACTCCTCGTACCGCCGCAGCACCACCCCGCCGGCCAGGAACTCGCCCTGCAACTCGACGAACCGCTCCACCACCCGCGCGACGGCCGGCAGATCCGCCAACTCGGGCACGTAGCAGGCCTCGTGCCACTCGTGCTTGCGCGACTTCACGTAGTCCTTGACGATCGCCGGGCCGCTTCCGCCGAGCCGGGCCACGGCCGTCGCCAGTTCCTCCGTGCCCGGAACCGACGCGCCGTCGGTGGGGATCCAGGCGCTGGCCGGGGTGGCGCCCTCGAACACGCCGTACCAGCCCGGCAGTTCGTGCGCCGCCGCGTAACCGGGCGGGCTGGTCAGGAGGTTGCCGCCCCGGGCCGTGAGCGCGGTGGCGAAGTCGGCGTACCGGGCGGAGGGGAGCATCCAACCCCGGTACCAGAGCGGGCCGCTGTCCCGCGGTACGCGCCGGACGGCTTCCTCGGCCCGTCCGGCGAGCAGCGCGTCGTGGTCGACCAGGTGCTGCTCGCCGCCCAGCTCCCGCAGCATCCTGGCTTCCCAGACGAAGTGCGGATCGGGCCGGCGCGGGTTCAGCGGATCGCTGGGGAAGATGATCGCGGGTGCGGACATGGCCGTCAGGGTACGGCCCCGCGGGCGCGTCCCGGTCCCACGGGCGCCGGCCCGGAGTGGCGAATCCGCTCGACGCTCCCGAACGCCCGCTGCGAGAGTGATCCGATGCGAAATCCGATGCGACTGCTGTGCCCCCGCCCCCGTGTGCCGCGACAGGCCGCCCGCACGGTGGTCCTGGACGAGAACGGCTCGGTGTTCCTGCTACGTTCGGACAACGACGAGGTCGGCGTCCACTGGACCATGCCGGGCGGCGGGCTGGAGCCCGGCGAGTCCCCCTGGCAGGGCGCCCGGCGCGAGCTGTGGGAGGAGAGCGGCTGGACCGACCTCGAACCCGGCCCGCTGCTCTGCACCTGGGAACACGATTTCACCTGGCACGGCACCCCGGTCCGCCAGCACGAGCACATCTACCTCACGGCAGGACCGCACCGGGGCCCGGTCGGCGACGTCAGCGCGGTGCACGCCGTCGACCGGATCCTCGACTGGCGCTGGTGGACCCCGGCCGACCTCGCCGACGAGAACGCCGACGCGCTCTGGCCGCCACAGCTGCCCGAACTGCTGGACGCCGTCCGCCAGGGCTGGGCGGTCGACGGACGGCCGCCGGTGCCGGTCGACCTGGGGTACGTCCCGAACGCCCCGGCGACCGGCTGACCGGGCTGCCCCCCGAGTCCGGCGCCGGGCGTCCGGCTAGGACCGTGCGCCGCGCCGACCCCGGGCGGTCGGACCGGGTTCCCAGCCGTGCAGGTCCAACTCCCGGTCGTGCAGCGCGCCGGGGTTCATCAGCACCGTCAGCCGGGCCCCGGCGAGCTGTTCGAAGGCGAGCCCGGTCGCGGACAGCAGCTGCTCGGTCGACACCGAGACGGCGATGGCGGGGCGCCAGGACGGCAGCACCACCAAGCTGGTGCCGCGTCCCACCCGGACCGGCTCGGCCGCCACCCGGACCGGAGTCCGTTCGTCGGGCCGACCGACGCTCTCGGGCTGGCCGGGGCTGCCCACGATCAGGACACCGAGCGGCGGTTCGGCGTACGGGGCCGGAGCGGGCACGGCCTCGGCGCCGGGGTCACCCGCGGGACCGGCTCCGAACGCGGGACCGTCCCCGGACGCGGGATCGGCCCCGGACGGCGCCGGCCCCGCCACCGTCCCGATCGGGTCCGCGAGTTCACCCGTCCAGGCCGGGCGGTCCCCGGAGCCCGCCCCGGCCGGTCCGGACGCGGCCGTCTCCCGTGCGGTCGCCTCCTGTCCGCTCGGGGCGGCCTGCGGGTGCATCCGCCGCAGCCGGCGCGAGGGCGACGGCCGCAGAGACGGGGACCCCGGGATCCGTGCTTCCTCGCGCACCGGACGCCGCGTAGGCGCGAACGGACCGCCCGGCGACGGAACGGTGGCCGACGGCAGGCGGACGAATCCGACCCCGACCCCGGTTCCCTTCTCCGCCGCCCCTGCGCGGGAGCCCGCCCCGGCGACCTCGGGCGCGCCCGCGCCGTCCTCGGCCGTCTGGCCGAGCAGCGGGGGTGCCTCCGCGGCCGGCGGTCGGCACGCGTCCGCCGACGCGGCGACCGCGCGGTCCTCGGCGGGTGCGGTCCGCGGTCGTTCGGCGAAGGCCGCCCGCGGCCGCGCCGTGGCCGGGTCATCGTCAGCGGCGGGCGGATCCGTTCCGGGATCCGCCGGGCGGGCCCCAGTGGCCGCCGCGGGAAGGACCAGCGCGTCCGTGTCGTGCCGCCCACGCGGCTGTGGCACCGAGTCCTGGCGGGGCCCGGCGCCCTGGCGGAACACCCGGTCGGAGGTGCCGGACGCGGCGGCCACCGCCTCGGCGGCGGCCGCGATCGCGCACATCGGTACGGTCTCGGCGGCCTGCCCGGGCACGCCGGGCGGCGGCGAGGATCCGGCGCTGTCCGTGGGCGGGCCGGGCAGGGACGGGTCGGTTGCGGTGGGTTGGAGCGAGGTCATCGGCGGGCCCTTCGGGGGGTGGTCCCGACGATCCTCCCGCACGGCGGGACCAGCTCCAAGCGTCGAACCCGGCCGACCGCGCGGGGCGACCGCGAGACCACCGCGAGACCACCGCCGGACCGCGGTCGGACCGCCGCTGGACGCCGGTCGGACCGCCCCGCGGGCGCCGCGTGACCACCTCGCGACCACCTCGCGACCACCTCGCGACCACCTCGCGACCACCTCGCGACCACCTCGCGACCACCTCGCGACCACCGCGCGATCACCTCGCGATCACGCCGGGGAGTCGATCAACTCCCCGGTGCGACAAACCCCTTGAGATCGGCGAGCACCGCGTTCGCGGCCATGACGCCGAGTCCGAGGAACCAGGTCTCATCCGGAACCGGCCGGGCCTGACCGGACCTGACCGCCCCGAGCGTCTTCCAGAGCGCACCGCCCAGCACCGTGTCCTGGTTGGTCGAGCCGGGGCTTCCGTACACGCCGTAGAAGATCCAGTCGGCGTCGGCCTTGTCGATCTGCTCCGGGCTGACCTCCACCGCGAGCTCCTTGACCTGCTCGATCGCGGGCTGCGGCAGCGGCACGTCGGTGAGGATGGTGCCGATGAAGGAGAGTCCGGCGTACAGCCGGGTGCGGCCCGGCATGAAGCGCAGCGGGGTGATGGTGGGCCGCTTGCCGCCGAGTCCGGCACCGATCGCGGTGGCCGCCGCCTGGTACGCGTCGAGCTGGGTCCTCGCCTCGGCCTCCAGGCCGAACGCGCTCGCGTTGAGCAGGAAGTTCTGCTTCCAGGGGTAGCCGGGCCGCAGCGAGAAGACGGTCGGCGCGATCTTGGACAGCTGCGCGTACTGGTCCTGGGCGCGCAGCTGGCTGCCGAGGATCAGGTCCGGCTTGAGCGCGGCGATGGCCTCCAGGTTGAGGCTGTTGACGGTGCCGACGGCGGCCGGGCTGCCGGCCTTGTCCTTGAGGTAGGACGGCAGGGACTTGGAGCCGTCCGTGTGGACGACGCCGACCGGCTGGACGCCCAGCGAGACGACGTTGTCGAGCTCGCCGGTGTCCAGCACCACGACCCGGGTGGGCCTGGCCGGGATGACGGTCTCGCCCATCGCGTGCCGGATGGTGCGCGGGTAGACGCCGGGGGCGGCATCGGTGCCGAAGCCCTTCATCTTCTCGATCACGGTGGCGTAGTCGTCGCCGCCCTGCTTGACCGACTTCTGGTCGGGCGTCGAGCCGCCGCCCGTGGCCCCTCCGCCCGCTCGGCCCGCTCCGCCGGCGCCACCCGAACTGCCGCAGGCGGTGAGCAGTCCGCCGAGGCCGAGCACCGCCCCGCCGGCGATCCCGGCCGTCAGGAACCTGCGGCGGCTGGGGGTACGGGGTGCGGGGGCCGGGCCGTCGGGGGTGGGGGCCACGCGACGCTCCTTCACAGATCGAGACAGATCGAAGTTAGGTGAGGCAAACCTATCTCGATGGCGGCCCGGAAGCTCACCCGGGGTGCGGCCGGAGCTCTTCCGCGGCGAAGCGCTCCCCAGGAAACTCCCGTGCTCCTGGGGAGGACTGGCGCTATCGTCGGGCGCATGAAGCGCTTCGTGGGCCTGACCTGGTGGCCGTCCTAGGACGGCCACCAGCACCCGCCTGACCAGGGCCGTCCGGGATGGACGGCCCTGTCGCGTTTTCCCCGCGTCCACGCGGGACGGGCCCTCGCCCGGACGGCAGCCGCCCCCGCCGCCACCGTACGAGGAGATACCCGTGACCACCGCTACCGCCGCAACCACCGCCGCGTCCGCCGCGCCCGGCCCCATCGACGACCCGACCGCCCACCGGGTCCTCACGGGGGACCGCCCCACCGGGCCGCTCCACCTCGGCCACTACTTCGGCACCCTGCGCAACCGCGTCCGACTGCAGGACCAGGGCGTCGAGATGTTCGTCGTGGTCGCCGACTACCAGGTGATCACCGACCGCGACGTCGCGGACCGGCTCGCCGAGCACACGGAGAACCTCGTCCTCGACTACCTGGCGGCCGGTCTCGACCCCGGACGGGCCACGATCTTCCCGCACAGCGCCGTCCCCGCCCTCAACCAGTTGCTGCTGCCCTTCCTCAGCCTGGTCAGCGTCGCCGAACTGCACCGCAACCCCACCGTCAAGGACGAGATCGCCCACTCCCGGCAGTCCGCCGTCAGCGGGCTGATGTTCACCTACCCCGTCCACCAGGCCGCCGACATCCTCTTCTGCAAGGCCGACCTCGTCCCGGTCGGCCAGGACCAGCTGCCCCACCTCGAAGTCGCCCGCACCGTCGCCCGCCGCTTCAACGAGCGCTACCCGCACGCCGACGGCCGCGTCGTCTTCCCCCGCCCACAGGGCCTGCTGTCCGACGCCCCGATGCTGCTCGGCACCGACGGCGGAAAGATGAGCAAGAGCCGCGGCAACGCCGTCGCCCTCGGCGCTACCGAGGACGAGACCGCCCGGATCATCCGCGGCGCCAGGACGGACGCAGACCGCCGGATCGCCTACGACCCGGTCGGCCGGCCCGAGGTGTCCGGCCTCGTCCTGCTCGCCGCGCTCTGCCAGGACCGCAGCCCGGAAGACGTCGCCGAGGAGATCGGCGACGGCGGAGCCGCCGCCCTCAAGCGCGTCGTCACCGACTCCGTCAACGAGCACCTCCGCCCGCTGCGCGCCCGCCGCGCCGACCTCGCCGCCGACCGCGGCCACCTGCGGCAGGTCCTGCGCGACGGCGCCGAGCGCGCCAACGCCGTCGCCGAGTCCACCCTCGCCGAGGTCCGGGAGGTGATGGGCGCCGTGATCTGAGGAGCCCTCACCCCCGGCCCTGGGCCCCGGCCCGGGGACACCGCGACCGGGCACCGGCCTCCGGACGCCGCCCCCCATGCTCGCCCCGCCGGCCAGCAGCAGCCCGCTGCCGGTCTGCTGGGCGAGGGCGGGTCGCCGGACCGCAGACATCGGTCGGTCGACGCGCGGGCATATCGTCACCGGGCGGCCGCGCCCACACCGCGGCCGCCCGCTCCCACGCTCCCGCGCCCGAAAGGCGGCCCGGCCCATGGACCAGCACCCGACCACACCCGGCCAGGGGCTGACCCGACCGCCGCACCTGCGTCCCGGTGACCACATCGCCGTCGTCGCGCCCAGCGGCCCGATCGACCCCGAACGCCTCACCGCCGGCTGCGCGATCCTCCGCTCCTGGGGGCTGCGCGTCACCGTCGCCCCGCACGTCCTCGACACCCACCCCACCCTCGGCTACCTCGCCGGCACCGACGCCGACCGGGCCGCCGACCTCCAGAACGCCTGGCTCGACCCCACCGTCGACGCCGTCATCTGCGCCCGCGGCGGCTACGGCGTGCACCGCATGGTCGACCTCCTCGACTGGACGGCGATGCGCGCCGCGGCCCCCAAGCCCTTCATCGGCTTCAGCGACGTCAGCTCGCTGCAGGAGGCCTTCGCCCAGCGCCTCGGCCTCGCCACCCTGTACGGGCCGATGGCCGCAGCCGGCGCCTTCGTCTCCGACGGCCGCACCGCCGAGCACCTGCGCCGCACCCTCTTCGACCCCGCCGCCACCACGGTCCTCACCTCCTCCACCGCCGCCCCCCTCGTCCCCGGCCGGGCCCGCGGCGTCACCGCGGGAGGGTGCGTCCACGTACTGGTCTCCGAACGCGGCACCCCCGCCGCCAGGCCCTCGTACGCGGGCAGCATCCTCGTCCTGGAGGACGTGAACGAGCACCCGTACCAGCTGGACCGCCTCCTCACCCAGTTCCTGCGCTCCGGCGCCCTCGACGGCGTGGCCGGCATCGCGCTCGGCTCCTGGGACGGCTGCGGGCGGCCCGAGCGGGTCCGTGAGGTGATGCTCGACCGGCTCGGTGGGCTCGGCATACCGGTGCTCTGGGAACTGGGCTTCGGACACTGCCCGTCCAGCCTCACCGTCCCGCTGGGCGTCCCCGCCGTGCTCGACGCCGACGCCGGCACGCTCACCCTGGACCTGCCCGCACTCACCGAGCCGAACCGCTGATCGAGCCGTCCCGCTGACCGCCGGGCGCCGGAGGAGGAGAAGGCCCGGCTTCCACCGACTCCGGTCAGTAGGGTGCGGCCATGAACGAGGACCGCCTCACCTCTCTCGCCCTCGGCTTCCTCCGCGGCCCGGGCAGCAACGCCCGCACGATCCTCGGACTCGCCGGCCCGCCCGGTGCCGGCAAGTCCACCCTGGCCCGGCACCTGGTCGCCGAGGTCGAGCGAGTCGAAGGACCCGGCGCCGCCGCCTATGTCCCGCTCGACGGCTTCCATCTCTCCGGCGCCCAGCTCGACCGCCTCGGCCTCACCCATCGCAAGGGCGCCCCGGCCACCTTCGACGCCCAGGGCTACGTCGCCCTGCTGCGCCGCATCGCCGCCGACCGCTTCGCCGACATCTACGTGCCGGACTTCGATCGCACCCTGGACGAACCCGTCGCCGCCAGGCACGTGGTCCGCCCGCACACCCGCCTCGTCGTCACCGAGGGCAATTACCTGGCCTCCGCCGATGCCCCCTGGTCCGACGCCCGTCGGCTGCTGCGCGAACTCTGGTACGTCCACACCGACGACGCGGTCCGCGAAGAGCGTCTGCTCAGCCGCCACCGCGCCGGCGGTCGCGACGAGGCCGCCGCCCGTCACTGGGTCTCCGGGAACGACCACCCGAACGGCGAGTACGTGAAGCCCGGCCGGGCGCTCTGCACCCGGACGGTCCCCGGGACCGGGTTGCCTTCGGCGGCGGGCAGGGGTAGTGTTTTCTAGTCGCTCGGCAGGGAGCACCGGACACGCATCGGCGCGGACGGTCCCGGGGCGGCCAATCCTCTGAAACACACTTCCCAGGTCCGTGCTGGGTCGCGTCCGCGTTTCGCGCTGCGTGGCTCGGTGCTGAATTGGTGTGCTCGTTTTATCGGATTGCGGCTGGATTCGCTTTTCAGAGCGGGGATCGGCTAGAGTTTGAAACGTCGGACGGGGCGTCAAACCCCGGAAGGCGCCAGCGAGTTGGATGAAGGAAGCCCCGGAAACGGAGCGGAAAACATCTGATAAGCTGGAAACACGAAAGAACGAAGCCCGGAGGGCCCGCTGGAAGGCGGCTCGAAGGAAGCGTCCGTTCCTTGAGAACTCAACAGCGTGCCAAAAGTCAACGCCAGATATGTTGACATCCCCGGCCTCGGTCGTTTGATCGGGGTTG